>JAGWAJ010000142.1:1692-2458 GCA_021296475.1 Acidobacteriota bacterium | reverse complement strand
GGCCCGGGCCAGCTCGTCCTCTATCGACTCCCGCCGCCAGCCGAGCTTGCCGCACAGCACGAGGGGCGGCGCGTCGGGCATCGCGGCCCGGAGGCGGGGCCAGGCGTCGAGCAGGGTCGCGACGTTCTTGCGCGGCTCGATGGTGCCGACGTGCAGGACGAAACGCGCCGGGACGTCCGGCGGCGGCTCGCCGGGGGCCACGCGGTCGAGCCGGCCCGCCTCGTGGACGGCATGGACGGCGCCGGACGGCGCGCCGCAACGCTCGAGGAGCTCGGCGCGGACGGTCTCCGTCGGCGTGATGACGGCGCGGGCGCGGGCAATCGTCCGCTCGAGCTTCCGCTCCAGGTCGGCGCGGGTCTCCTCCCGCATGGCCCAGGGCGTCCGGTGCAGGGTCATGTCGTGGACGGTGGCGACCAGCGGGCCTCTCGCGGCGGCGAGAGGCCGCGGCGGAACGTGGGGGCGAAGACGACGCGGTTGCCGTCGGCCGCGACCAGCCACGGCTCGACGATGCGCATGAGGGGCGCCAGCCACGATCGCCGCACGAGGAGATTGTCGGTGACCTCGCGGCGTACCCACTCGATGGCGCGGCCCTCGGGGAGGGCGGCGGCCGGGCGCGGGCCGTCGGGGCCGACGAACATCGTGGGGCCGTAGAGCCGCAGGCGCAGGCCGGGGCGGTCGGCGAGCTCGCGCAGCAGCTCGTGGAGGTACCAGCCCACGCCGGTCAGCGAGTCGAACAGGGGCGAGATGTCGACGGCCACCGTCAGGC
>JAGWAJ010000142.1:0-1480 GCA_021296475.1 Acidobacteriota bacterium | reverse complement strand
CGGCGACCCGGCGCGGCGTGGGCCACGCCAACGGGAATCCCGTGCGGGCGATGCGGTACGATCGCCTCGCGACGTCGACCAGCCTGTGCAAGCGCGGGATGAAGGGATGACTCGCGGGCATCGGCGGTGGCTGCTCCTGGCGCCGGTGGTCATGATACCCGCGCCGCTCCGGGTCGGCCCGGCCCTCGAATGCGGGATGAAGGGATGACTCGCCGGCATCGACGGTGGCTGCTCCTGGCGGCGGTGGTCATGATGGCGGCGGCGCTCCGGGTCGGCCCGGCCCTGCTGTGGCGGCCGCCGGCTCTCGAGGGCGAGGTCCCGCGCGACGGGTGGGTGCGGGTCTCCGGCGTCGCGCACGTCCACACCACGCTGTCCGACGGCGCGGGCACCCCCGCGGAGGTCGCGCGGGCGGCCCGCGAGGCGGGGGCGGCGTTCGTCGTCGTCACCGACCACAACAGCGACGCGGCCCGCGCGTTCTCCGGGTATCGGGACGGGGTGCTGGTGCTGGTGGGGGCCGAGATCACGGTGCATCAGGGGCATCTCCTCGGCCTCGGCATGCGTCCGCTCGCCTTTCCCCCCGGCGTCGACGCCCGCAACGCCCTCGACGACGTGCACCACCTCGGCGGATCGGCGTTCGCCGCCCACCCCACCAGCCCGCGCGCCGAGCTCGCGTGGAGCGGCTGGGAGCTCGGCGGCGCGTGGGGACTGGAAGTGCTCAATGCCGACAGTCTGTGGAGGCGGGCGCCCTGGCCGGCCCTGCTCGGCGGGCTCGTCGCCTACCCGTTCGCCCCCGCCCGGGCCATCGCAAGGAGTCTCGACCGCCCCGGCGAGGCGATCGCGCGATGGGACGCGCTGCTGCGCCGGCGCGACGCGGCCGGGGTCGCCGGCGTCGACGCCCATGGCCTTCCGTCGTACGAGAACCTGTTCCGCGTGCTCCGGAACCACGTCCTGCTCGACGCCCCGCTCTCGGGAGAAGCCGCGCGCGACGCCGCCGCGGTGCACGAGGCGCTCGCTCGCGGGCGGTCCTACATGGCGGTGGAGGCCCTCGCCCCGGCCGGCGGGTTCTTCTTCCATGCCGCCCGGGGGGACGACAGGTGGCAGATGGGCGACACCGTCGCCCCCGCGCCCGATCTGGTGCTGCGCGCGGGGGGGCGCCTGCCGCGCGGCGCGCGGGTCGAGCTCTACCGCAACGGGGCGCGCATCGCGACCGGCGAGGGCGGCATCGAGCTTGCGGCCCGCGAGCCGGGCGCCTACCGGGTCGAGGTGCGGTTGGCGGGACGGGACGTTCCCTGGATCCTGTCCAACCCGATCTACGTCCACGGCGGGGTGGAGGCGATCGTCCGCGCCCGCCGGGCCGGCTGGCCGCCGGCCGCGCCCCCGCCGCCGGCGGTCGCACGGGCCCTGGACGCGTTCGGGGACGGGTCGGCCGTGGCCGCCGAGTCGGACCCGGACACGTGGATCGATCCCGACGTGCGGGTCG
>JAGWAJ010000077.1:1499-10331 GCA_021296475.1 Acidobacteriota bacterium | reverse complement strand
TCACATTTCAGGGGTGAGCCGGCGGCCGCGCGCGCCGGCGGAGCTCGGCGGCGAGGGGCGCGTAGCCGCGGACACCGGTCTCGATCATCACGCGCGCGGCGATCCCGCTCAGGTTGGCCACCGCGAAGCTCAGGCCCTTCAGGTTGCGCTCGGGGTCGACGCCGGGGATCGGGCGGGGATAGCCGCAAGTGCGGAAGACAGGAGCGGCGGCGCCGCCGTCGGCCGTGTGCGCGCCGCGCGGGCACGACCAGTCGAGCTCGGCGCGGATGACGCCCTCGACGGCGAGCGAGCCGGGGAGCCAGTCGATGCCGGCGTCCGAGCCGGCCGCCACGATGATCGTTCCCGCCGCGTGGGCCCGGCCTGCGGCGTCCGCCAGCGCCGCTGCGTGGGAGCGGTCCGCGGTGCCGAGGCTCAGGTTGACCAGCGGCAGGGCGTGTTCGGCGGCCCAGTCGATGGCGGCGACGAGCGTCTCGACCGGGGCGTCGAGCTGGCGGTCGAAGACCTTGAGCGGGCATATCCGGACGCCGGGAGCGAGGTCCTGAATCGCGGCGGCGACAGCCGTGCCGTGGCCCAGGCGGTCGATGCAGTCCGTGCCCGCGTGGCCTCGCCGGTCGAAGGCGGCGCCGGGCGCGACGTCCCCGATGTGCGGGTGGTCTGCGTGAACGCCGCTGTCGATCACCCCGACGATCAGTGACGCGCTCACGGGACCGGTGCCGTCTCCGCCACCCCGCGCGGCGCCGTTCCCCGGGAAGCCGCATCGTGGGCAGCGACTCGGCCCTCCGCGTGGGACCGGAAGAGGCGCGCGAAGAAGCCGCCCTGCGCAAGTAGTTCCTCGGGCGGACCGACCTCGGCGACGCGCGCTCCGTCGAGGGCCACGACGCGGTCGGCGCGGCGGGCGAGCTCCAGGCGGTGGGTGATGACGACCGTCGTGCGCGCGCGCATCAGCGCCTCGTAGCCGCCGACGACGCGTCCCTCCGTCACCGGATCCAGCGCCGCCGTCGCCTCGTCGAGCACCAGCACCCGCGGATCGGCGAGGAAGGCGCGGGCGATGGCGACGCGCTGCCGCTCTCCGGCCGAGAGCGCCGAGCCGCGCTCTCCGACGACCGTGTCCAGGCCCTCCGGCAGGCCGCGGACGAGATCGTCGAGGCCGGCGGCACGCACCGCTGCCGCGACGTCGTCGTCGTCCGCGGCGGGCCGCGCGTAGCGCACGTTCTCCCGCAGCGAGGTGTGGAAGACGAACGGCGCCTGGTCTACGAGCGCCACGTGCCGGCGGACGAACCCCAGGGGCAGTGTCCGGAGATCGCGACCGTCGAGCCGCACCGCGCCCCGATCCGGATCGAGCAGCCGGAGCAACAGGTCGGCCACGGTCGACTTGCCGGCTCCGCTCCGGCCGACGATGGCCACCGTCTCTCCCGGCGCGATGGCGAACGACACGCCCTCCAGGGTGGGGGCGCCGCGGTCGAAGGAGAAGCTCACCTCGTCGAAGGCGACGGCACCCCGGACCTCCGCCGGATCCTCGGCCGCCGGATCCTCGGCCACCTCGACCGGGGCATCCGCGATCTCGTGCACCCGCCCCAGCGAGACCTTGGCCGTGGCGAGGCTGGCGTACAGGCCCATCAGCGCCTGCACGGGGCCCATCAGGCGCATCTGGTAGGTCATGAACGCGCCCAGCGTCCCCAGGCTCAGCGTGCCCTCGAGGAAGCGGAAGCCGCCGTAGAGGAAGATCACCCCCATGCCGCCCGACAGGATGATGCCGGGCAGCCCGCCGGCCAGGTAGGTCACGCGCTGCATGGCCATGAGCGCGCCGATGAAGGACTGGTTGCGGTCCTGGAAACGCGCCGCCTCGCGCGCCTGCGCGTTCGACGTGACGACGAGGCGCATCGCCGACAGCGTCTCGATGAGGAAGCTCCCGATGTCCGCGCTCCGCTCGCGGAAGACCGCGACGCGGCCCTCGAGCCGGCGGCGGTAGAGGACGAGAGCCCAGATGCTCAGTGGGAGGACGGCGAGACCGGCCAGGAACAGACGGACGTCGAGCCAGATCATCATCCCGGCCGAGCCGGCCAGGAACAGGAGGTTGCCGATCCAGGACAGGGCCGCCTCGGCGGCCACCCGCTGGATCTCGCCGATGTCGTTGTTGAGCCGCGACACGATGTCGCCCATCCGGGTGCGGGCGTAGAAGCGGGGCGACAGCCGCTGCAGGTGGCGGTAGAGGTCGATCCGCATGTCGAACAGAATCTCCGCCGACACCCGCGTGTAGCGCAGCCCGCTGGCGACGTTGAGGAGGAAGCCGAGCGCCGTCAGGCCCACGAACGCGGCGACGATCCGGACCAGCAGCACCCCGTCGCCGGCCAGCAACGCGTCGTCGATGAGCGCGCGGGAGAGGAGCGGGACGAGGAGGGCGGTGCCGGTGCTCGCCAGGCTCAGGACGACCACGGGCACGAGGCGCCGCCAGTAGGGCGCGACGTAGGCCAACGCGCGCCGGAACTGCGGGTCGAGCATCGGTGCCGGTCGCCGCGGCGCAGGCGCCCCGCGGCGCTTCCCGACGCGGTCAGCGGTCAGGGCGCCGGCGGTCAGCGGTCATCTGGTCAGGGCGCCGCCGGCATCACGACGAGCCCCGACGTCATGTCGCCGTCGAGCGTCAGCGTGTGGAGGTGGTCGAACGAGTCGGCGTCGTAGTAGTCGATGGTGTTCCCGGCGGACGAGATGTACAGCACCTCGCCGTTCGTGCTCACGTCGAGCGCCATCCGTGGCCGGCCCTCGATGGGGCGGCGAAAGCCGATGCGTCGCTCGTCGAGGTGGAACGTCCAGAACTCGTAGTGGTCGATGCTGCTCGACAGCCCGTAGGCCAACCGGCGTCCCGGCGCCAGCGCGAACTGGATCGGCCGCGCGGGACCGAGCGTGTAGAAGTCGACCACGTCGCGGTTCGGGAGGTCGATGCGGGCCACGCCCATCAGCTCGCGATCCTGCGCGTCGTCGTGCACCGTGAACAGGTTGGTGAAGAAGCCGGGCTCCTCGTAGAGCAGGTCGTCGTCGAAGCTGAACTGCATCCGGCCCATGCCGGGCTCGATCGGCTCGCGGAGCGACCAGCGGTCGACCTCGTCGAACGTGTCGGCCTCGAGGATCAGGATGTCCTCGCGGTCGAAGAAGTAGAGGTACTCCCCGTCCGGCGAGAAGAGCATGCGCGAGCCGAACGAAGCCGCGCCGGTGGGCCAGGGCAGCTCGCGCAGGACCTCGTGCGTGGCGAGGTCGACCTCCAGCAGCCGGTACGGCTCCACCTCGTAGCGGTCGATCAGCTTGACCGCGGCGTCGACGTGGAGGATGGCGGTCGCGCCATCGGGCGCGACGCGGAACGAGCGGATGCGCACCTTCCGGTTCCCCTCGCTGAGGGTGAACGAGTCGGTGACCTCCTGCGCGGCCACGTCGACCGTGGTCATGTGCTCGAAGGTCGTGTCGACGAAGTGGAACCGGCTCCGATCCGCGGAGGCGACCAACGCGCGCGGCGGGCCGTGCGGCACCGCGATCTCGTCCACGACGCTCGCGGTGGCCTCGTCGATCACGAAAATGCGGCTCGGAAACGCGGCGAGGTAGAGCGTGCCGTCGCCCGCGGAGATCTCCGGGGCGCCCGACCCTGCCGCCGCACCGCGCTCCCCGGCGGGCTGCGCCGCCGTAGGCGCCGCGAACGCCAGCGCACCGGCCAACAGGACGAAGGGCGCGCGCCGCACCCGGCGCGCAGGGCGCGCTGCCCCGGGGGCCGGCCGCCGTCCGCTCGGGGGCGCGAGCTGTCGTCCGCTACGGGAATATGAGGTCAACCTTCCGCCAGTCCTTCTGCGCCGCCGCGCACTTGCTGGTCCAATCCGGCGCATGATTCAACTGGTCCGGCACCTGCGCCGGCCAGAAACACCCCAGGTGGCAGTCGAACAGGTCGCGCTCGACCGGCTGACACAGTCCCGCCGTGCCGCCGTTGGCGTCGACCTCCCACCCCGGATAGAACACGAAGCTGCAGCCCATCGGGATGTGCGGGCCCTCCGCCTTGGGCGGGGCGGCCGGGCCGTCCTGCAGCGCCACCACGCGGCCGTCGGCCTGCGCGGCGCGCCGCCGGGCCTCGGCCGCCTCGTGCGCGATGCGGGCCGCCTTCTGGTTAACGGGCCTCAGATGCGTCATCGTTCACCTCGGTCGCCGGAGGGGCCGGCGGGTCGAACTGTCGCAGGAACGCCGGGTTCCGCTCGGCGATCTCGCCGTAGATCTCCAGGCAGGATTCGGTCCAGCCGCGGATCCACTCGCAGTAGTGGAGGTTCGCCGCCTCGGTGGTGCCGTAGCGCGTGTGCGCCTCGTGGTAGCAGCCGCCGGCGCAGAGCGGCCGCGCCCAGCACGTCCGGCAGTCGGTCTTGCGGTCGATGTGGTGGGCGTCGAGGAACGCCTCCTGCATCGCGCCGTCCACGCCTTCCCGAACCGTGCCCAGCTTGTGGTCGTCGGAGCCGGCGAAGCGGTGGCAGAGCGCCACGTCCCCGTTGGTCGCCACCCCCATCAGCCCCAGCCCGGCGCCGCACGGAAGCGCCTTGCTGGCGCCCTTGTGCAGCTCCTCGATGGTGTCGCGCACGTTGCTGAAGCCGTGCCGCCGTCCTTCGAGCGCGGCTTCGAGGAACTCCTGCCCCAGGGCGCGGAACTGCGACAGCATCGACTCGAAGCCGGTCTCGCCGATCGCGTGGGCGCGCCCCGGGGAGGTGGTGACGGGGGCGAAGCCGACCTCCCAGAAGCCGATCTCGTCGGTCAGGTGGCGGTAGATGCGGGTGATGTCGAGCACATCGGAGGTCAGCGTCACGCGGGCCCCGATGGGGCGCGAGCGGTGCCGCTTGAGCAGCTCGCGCACCTTGGGGGCCACGACGTCGTAGCTCCCGCGGCCGTCGTGAAACACGCGGAACTTGTCCTGCATCTCCTTCGGCCCGTCGATGGAGATGGTCACGCCGACGTCGTTGTCGGCCAGGAACTCGATGACCTCGGGGCGCAGCAGCGTCCCGTTGGTGGTCAGGCTGAACTCGACGCGCTTGCCGGCTTCCGCGGCGCGGGCGCGTGCGTAGGGAATCGTCTTCTCCAGCACCGCGAAGTTCAGCAGCGTCTCGCCGCCGAAGAACGTCAGCCGCACCACCGGGCTGTTGCCGGAGCGCTCGATCATGAAGTCGACGCTCTCGCGCGCCGTCTCCTCGCTCATCAGCTTGGGCATCCCGCCCGCGGTCGGCTCGGCGATCTTGTCCTCGCCGTACTCGTAGCAGTACGCGCAGCTCAGGTTGCAGCGGTTGGTGACGTTGACGACCAGCGTGGAGAGCGGAATCGGCGTCAGCGGAATGATGTTGGGGGCGGGCGCCGGTGGCGGCTCCGCCGCCCGGGCGGGGTCGACCGGCAGGATCGCGCGCGCGCCGGCCAGCTCGGAGAGCGTCGCCTCGACCTCAGCCCGCTCGAAGCGGCCCGCGAGGCGCGCCATGAGATCCGCGGGTGCCAGTTGCTGCCCGCGCAGCGTATCGACCACCGCGGCAGACGTGTCGTCGAGCGCGAACACCGCAGCGCTCGGCACCAGGTAGAGAAAGTGCCGGCCCGCGGCCTCGAACGGGTGACATTCGCCGAGCGCTATCTCGGTCATGGGCCCTCGGCTCCGCGGCGCAGGTAGACCGGCACCGACACTACCAGGTGCGTGCGGGCCCGCAACGGAGGCTCCAGCGCCACCCCCGCGGGTCCGCTGCTCACCGTCGCCACCACCCACACGTCGCCGACGTTGTTCCGCTCGCCGCTCCGCTCCGGATTCGGGCCGTCGAGGGCCGGCTCGAAGATGCCCTGCCCGTCGATGCTGCCGACGAACTCGGTGTCGTCGTCGCCGAAGGTGACGGCGTACTCCGCGAGGCTCCACTCGGCGTCCACCATGCCGAGGTCGAGGTCGTCGTCGGTCTCCGCCTCGCCGTCCGGCCCGTCGTGCCACGCGCGGGCCTCGAAGCGCTCGTACTGCTTCGGGATCGCCCCACCCCCAACGCGCGCGAGGCCGGTCCGGGGCGTCACCGCAATCCGGTGCACCTCGTCGAACACCACGACGGCATCCGGCAGGGCGGCGTCGCCGATGAAGAGGTCCCGAGGCCCGACGCGCGCGTCGGGCGAAACCTGCACGCGGAGGGTCGCCTGACCGGCCGACGCGTCGCTGATTGCGGTCACCGCCAAGCCCGCCCCGAGGTCCACCGACGCGGCCTCGAGCGCGTCCGGCAGGTTGGCGCCGAAGATCTGCAGGGTCACGTCGCCGGCCGTGGTCGGGACCGCCGCCGGCCAGACGCCCGTGAGCGCCGGCTGCGTGCCGGCGCGGTGCAGCGTCACGTCGATGCCCAGCTCGTCGTAGACGCCGGTGAACCAGCGCCCGGTCATCGACTCGCGGTCCCGCGACACGCTCAGCACTTCCCGCAACGCGGGCTGATCCGAGCTCGAGCTGGTGGTGCTTCCCCGCCACTGGAAGCCGGTGAACACCCGCGCCTGCCCGGACCGCGTGACAACCTCGCCGCGCGCCGGGTAGGTGTAGCGTGCCATCGTCCGGAACTGGTCCGGTGCGTCCGGGTTCGCGGTCACGACCACCTCGCCGTAGACCGGCCCCTGGCCGCGCTCGCCGCCGACCAGCGCCCACGTGCCGTCCAGCCGGGGGGCCGTGCGCATGTTGGCCGACCAGCGCGACCACTCCGGCGTGTCGAGCGGGAACACCTCGGCGAGGTGCGCCACGGCGCGCTCGACCGCGCTCGGGCCGTCGTCCCCCTCCGACTCGTCCGATTCGATGCGGCGCATGAACGACTGGAAGTCGGTGAAGGGGTAGAGGGCGCGGTGCATCGCCGTCAGCAGGTCCCACTCCTCCCGCGTCCGCCGCTGGTTCAGCACCCGGCCCATCGAGTGGCAGCGGTTGCAGGTGATCTGCGTCTCCGGGTCGGCCGCATAGAAGTAGTCGAGGTTGTCGCGGCGCTCCGCATGGAACGCGCCCTCCTCGGCCTCCTCGGGGGCTAGCCCGTGGTGCGTGGCGAGGTACGCGACTGCCTCTCGCGCATCCTCCGGCTCGATCTGCAGGTCGTTCAGCAGCACCATGCGCCGCACGGTCTGCTGCCAGCCCTCGGGGGTCGTCCGCTGGTACGAGATGCGGCTCATGCGCCGCTCCTCGTCCGCGCGGTGGCAGTCGCCGCAGACGCGGTGCACGAGGTCGCTCGTGACCGGGATGCCGCCTTCCGGGAGCGGCGAGTCAGATGCTTCCTGCGCCGCCGCCGCGGCCGCGCCGCCGGCGATCAGCGCCGCCGCCAGGACGGGAGCGGCCGACGGGAGAAACCGCCGCGCGGCCGCGGCGGACCGAATCCAAGCTTGTGTCCGCATGTGGTGGCTCACGTTGTACCACACAATCCCGCCGGGGTCGAACGTCGCGCCCGGGCACATCGCGCTGCGGCGAGGGGCTCGCGAGCCCCGCCGGCTGGAGGCGCACGGCTCACGCGTCGTTCCGCAGCAGCCCTTTTCCGAGCAGCACGGACAGAGCGCCGAGGAAGTCGGGAAGCTCCACCGGCGCACGGGTCCGTCGGTAGGCCGCGTAGAGGTCCGGCACCTGGGTGTGATGATTCGCCATCGCGACGAGCGCCGGCAGGTCGATGCCCCGGAGGTGACGGACGGCGATCGTCCCGGCGGACCCGGCATCGAGCGAGAGGCTCGGGGCGGCCACGATCTCCCGACCCTCCACCGCCGCCACGGTCGTCCTGCGCACTGCGCCGGTCGCCCGCAGCCGGATCGAGGGCGCGCGGCGAAGTGCCTCGAACGCGGCCCGCACCGCGGGGTCGTCGCGAAAGGCCGCAGCCGCGTCGTCTTCTTCCCCGCCGTCCAGCGCTGCGCCGGGGCCTGCGGCATCCGACCGGTCGCTCCAGAACGGGTGCAGCTCGCGACGCGACACCCGGGCGAAGAACGCCGCGGTCTGGCGGCGGTAGCTCTCCCAGATCCGCCGCTCCCGCGCGGCGTGAAAGTCCCGCGCGAGGCTCGCGCGTTCCGGGTGGCGGAGGCAGGTGTTGGTCACGACGGCGGCCAGCCACCCCGACGCCATCGCCTTCTTGACCCCGAACGACGAGAGCGGATCGATGAACGTCGCGGCATCGCCCACCAGGAGGAAGCCGGGGCCCCCGAACCGGCGGGCACCGTACTGCGAGGCGTCGCACGCCCACGGCGGGCCCTCGAGCGCCGCCCCGCGCGTGAGCCGGGCGAGGTGGGTCGTCTTGCCGACCTCCGCGAGGTAGCGCGCCCGCAGCGACTCGGTGCGGTCGGCCTGCGTCGTGCGCGGGTCGACCATCACCGTGACGTAGCGCTGATGCGGCGAGACCGGCACGGACCATGCCCAGCCGTCGGCGTAGGCCTCGACCACCGTCTGCGCATCGTCGCCCCGGACGGCGTCGCCGCCCGGGACCGCGTCGTCTCCATCACCCGGCGCGCACGCCGGGAGCGGCCATCGATCGCGTCGCCGCCAGACGCCCACGAGCGCCAGCGTCGTTTCTCCGGCCTGCACGCGAGTCCGGTGACGGCGCGCGACGACGCCGGCTCGCCCCGAGCAGTCGAGGACGAAGTGGGCGCGCGTAGTGACCGCGCGGCCGCGTTCGTCTCGACCGTGGAGCGCGACCGCGGCCGCCGGTCGATCCACCGTGTCCGTTCCGGTCCCACGCAACGCGCTCGCGCCTGGCGGCACCAGATCGCTTCCGGCCGCGCCCGGCGACGGCGCGCCGTTTCGGGCGGCGCCCGCAGTCATCTTCTCGTCGGGCACGGCGACGTCGCGCACCGTCACCCCGGTCCGCACGGCCGCTC
>JAGWAJ010000077.1:0-1470 GCA_021296475.1 Acidobacteriota bacterium | reverse complement strand
GGCCCTGGTGCCCGGGGCCGCCGCCGATCGTCGGGGCGCGCGGCCGCGCGCCCTCCCAGCAGACGGTGTTGCCCCCGGTCGTGAGGAACCCCGCGGCCTCGACCGCTTCCCGGACGCCGACGGCGTCGAAGACCTTGCGGCAGCTCGGGGGCAGCGACTCGGCGAGGGATGGGTGGCCGGAGTCGGACTTCGTCAGCAGCAGGACGGAGTGGCCCCAGGCCGCCAGCAGGCGCGCGGCGGAGGCTCCCGCGGGCCCGCCCCCGATGACGGCCACGTCGATCGGCGCGCGAGCCTCCCGCTCCACGTGCGTCGCCGCGCTACGGCTCGTCGTCAGCTTGCGCCCGGTCAGCCGCCACCTGCCCTTCGGTGCTCCGTCCTGCGGCACGGATTGCACGGACGCCGCCCAGGCGCCGATACGCGAGGGGAGGGGGCGATTCGATGACGCTCAGCCAGAAGCAGCGCGACCTCTGCACCGAGAGCCGGTGGGACTTCTCCGACCTCCGCGCCGTCTTTCTCAACTGCACGCTCAAGCGCACGCCGGAGGTGTCGCACACGCAGGGCCTGATCGACATCGCCGCCGCCATCATGGAGGCGAACGGCGTTTCCGCCGAGGTCGTCCGTCCCGTCGACCACGACCTCGCGCACGGCGTCTGGCCGGACATGACCGAGCATGGCTGGGATCACGACGACTGGCCCCGCATCCTGGAGAAGGTGATGGCCGCCGACATCCTCGTCGTGACGTCGCCGATCTGGCTGGGGGAGAAGTCGTCGGTCTGCACGCAGGTCATCGAGCGCCTCTACGCGGCCTCGCATCTTCTCAACGAGGCGGGCCAGTACGCCTACTACGGGCGCGTTGCCGGCTGCCTGATCACGGGCAACGAGGACGGCGCCAAGCACTGCGCCATGAACATTCTGTACTCGCTGCAGCACCTGGGCTACGTGATTCCGCCGCATGCGGACGCCGCGTGGCTGGGCGAAGCGGGGCCGGGGCCGTCCTATCTCGACGAGGGCTCCGGCGGGCCGCAGAACGACTTCACCAACCGCAACACCACCTTCATGACCTGGAACCTGCTGCACCTCGCGCGGCTCCTGAAGGACGCGGGCGGCATCCCCGCCCACGGCAACCAGCGTTCCGCGTGGGACGCCGGCTGCCGGTTCGACTTCCCCAACCCGGACTACCGCTGAGGCCCTCCGGCGGACCCCCGCCCGCCGGTGCCTCCGGAGCTCTACCGACGGCTGGCGGACGCCATCCGGTCCGGCGGAGCCTTGGGGTGCTCAGGGTCCTTGACCTCGAGGAACAGCGTACGGTCGTTCTGCTCAATGACGAAGTCGACCGCCTTCAGGTGGCGGTGAGTCAGTCCGTGTGTCGACGGATCGTCGAACTTCCTCGCGCGCGCGCCGCGTGGCAGCGTGATCCGTAGACTCCCCTCCACCAGCGTCGTCATTACGCCGATCCTCCCAGGCTGATTC
>JAGWAJ010000076.1:38821-41730 GCA_021296475.1 Acidobacteriota bacterium | reverse complement strand
TCTGGGTGCAGGACGCCGCGTTCCTCGGCGAGGCGACGCCGCGCGGGGCCGCCAACCGCGGCGTGGCCTACTGGGCCGACGGCGACGACCGGCGGATCTTCTCGATCCGGCCGCCGTACCTCATCGCCATCGACGCCGCCTCCGGCCGGCCGGTCGAGACGTTCGGCAGCGACGGCCGCGTCGACCTGACCTACGACACCGAGGCCGGCTATCGGGGGACGTCGCCGCCCCTGGTGGTCCGCGACGTCGTGATCCTCGGGAGCGCCATGGCCGACCATCCCTTCACCAAGGAGCAGCACCCGGGCGATGTCCGCGCCTTCGACGTGCGAACCGGCGAGCTGCGCTGGACGTGGAGCCCGATCCCGCGCGCCGGGGAGCCGGGCGTGGAGACGTGGCTGGACGACTCGTGGACCTACTCGGGGATGGCCAACGTCTGGACGATGTTCAGCGCCGACCTCGAGCTGGGTTACGTCTACCTTCCGACCGGAGCGCCGACCAACGACATGTACGGCGGCCACCGGCCGGGGAACAACCTCTACGCCAACAGCCTGGTCTGCGTCGACGCCGAGACCGGCGAGCGGGTCTGGCACTTCCAGATGGTCCACCACGACCTGTGGGACTACGACAACAACGTCGCCCCGATCCTGATGGACCTGGAGGTGGAAGGGCGTCCCGGCATCACGCGGGCGGTGGTGCAGCTCACGAAGCAGGCCATGGCCTACACCTTCGACCGGGTGACCGGCGAGCCGATCTGGCCGATCGTCGAGCGCGCGGTGCCCGGCTCCGACACGCCCGGCGAGTGGATCTCCCCGACGCAGCCGTTCCCGACGAAGCCGGCGCCGTTCGACCGGCACGGCATCACCGAGGACGACCTGATCGACTTCACGCCGGAGCTGCGGGCCGAGGCGCTGGCGATCGCCGAGCCGTTCATCCTGGGCGAGATCTTCACCCCGCCCTCCGTGCGCGGCGACGGGCCCGAGGACACGCGCGGCACGCTGCAGCTTCCGGGCTCGGTCGGCGGCGCCGAATGGGGCGGTGCGGGGTTCGACCCGGAGACCGGAATGCTCTACGTGCCGTCGGTGACCGGCGCCTTCGCCGCCGACCTGACGCCGGGCAATCCCGACCGGATGAACGTCCGCTACACCCGCGGCACGCGCGCGTTCCCGAACGGGCCGCGCGGCCTGCCGCTGACCCGGCCGCCCTACGGCCGCATCACGGCCATCGACATGAAGACCGGCGAGCACGTCTGGATGGTCCCCAACGGCGACGGCCCGCGGAACCACCCCGCCATCGCCCACCTCGACCTGCCGCCCCTCGGCCAACCGGGACGATCGATGACGCTGCTGACGAAGTCGCTGCTCTTCGTCAGCGAGGGCGACCCGATCATGGTGCGGACGCCCCCAGGCGCCGGACCCGACGCCGGGCGCAGGCTCCGCGCCTACGACAAGGAAACGGGCGCCGTCGTCTGGGAGACGGAGTTCCCGGCCGGCACCAACGGCTCCCCGATCACCTACCTGCACGAGGGCCGGCAGTACATCGTCGTGCCGATCGGCTCGCTGGATCACCCGGGCGAGTGGATCGCGCTGGCGCTGCCGTAGCAACAGCCGGGCGCGACCGCCTCGCGACTGCGGTCCGCGGGCAGCGGCCGACGGGGCGTGGTCGCCCAGGCTGGCGCCGCACCGCAGTCAGGCGACCGCCCGGCCGTCGAAGAGGTGGATCTCGCGCTGGGCGTGCTCGGCGTAGCGGGGATCGTGGGTCACCATGCAGATGGTCGAGCCCTCGTCGTGCAGCGTCCGCAGCAGGGCCATGACCGCCTCGCCGTTCTTCGAGTCGAGGTTCCCGGTCGGCTCGTCGGCGAGCAGGATGGACGGCTGGCCGGCCACCGCGCGGGCGACCGCCACCCGCTGCTGCTGGCCGCCGGAGAGCTGGCTCGGCAGGTGCTTGGCGCGGTGCGCCATCTCCACCTTCTCGAGGGCCTGCTCGACCCGCTCGCGGCGCTCGGCCGGCCGCATGCCGCGGTAGGTGAGCGGCAGCTCGACGTTCTCGTAGACGGTCAGGTCGCCGATCAGGTTGAAGCTCTGGAAGATGAAGCCGATCTCGCGGTTGCGGGTCCGCGCCCGATCGGACTGGCTGAGTTGCGCCACCGGGTAGCCGTTGAGGGTGTAGTCGCCGTCGGTCGGCGTGTCGAGCAGGCCGAGAATCGAGAGCAGCGTCGACTTGCCGCAGCCCGACGGCCCGGAGATGGCGACGTACTCCCCCGGGCGGATGTCCAGCGTGATTCGGTCGAGGGCGTGGGTTTCGACCTCGTCCGTGTAGAAGATCTTCGAGACATTCTGCAGGTGGATCAAGGGGGCCAAGTCATCCATCTCGTACCCTCCGTCTGATGCCTGTCGCACCGGGCTCCGCACGCCTCAAGGGCTGGGGAAGGCCTCCAGCACGCGGCCGATCGCGGTCGCCATTCGTGTCCAGTGGGCAGTCTCGTCGCCGAGCCGGCGCCGTCCTGCCGCCGTGAGTGCATAGAACTTCGCCTGCCGGTTGTTGTCGGTGCTGCCCCACGCGGCCGCGAGCAGCCCCTGTTGCTCCAGGCGGTGAAGAGCCGGATAGAGCGACCCCTGGTTGACCTGGAGCACATCCTCCGAGGTCCGACGGATGCGCTGGGCGATGCCCCAGCCGTGAAGCGGGCCGGGCGCAAGCGTCCGCAGCACGAGGAGGTCGAGCGTGCCCTTCAGCAGATCGGCTCTGGCTCCGGCCATTCCTCTCCTGTCGGTAACCTACAAGAAAGGGTGCAACGGGAGGGCCGCCCCTGTCAAGGCCCAACCGGGCAGGGCCATCAGGCGACGAATGGTGGGCCAGGAATCTGCGCCGCGGAACGGTGCGGATTCCTGTAGGCATGGCTGGGCACCAGGCGG
>JAGWAJ010000076.1:35753-38814 GCA_021296475.1 Acidobacteriota bacterium | reverse complement strand
ATCTGCGCCGCGGAACGGTGCGGATTCCTGTAGGCATGGCTGGGCACCAGGCGGAGCCGTCAGGCGACGAATGGTGGGCTAGAATCGCGGTGTGACCGGTCCGGCACCGCGGCCCCGCGTCGTAACCGGCGTCGCCGAGGTCGCGCTCAACGTGCGCGACCTGCCTCGCATGCGTCGCTTCTACGAACAGGTGCTCGGATTCGCGCTGCTCTATCAGGGGTGCCATGCGGACGGTCCGGAAGCGGACCCGGACGGCGAACCGACGATCGCCTTCCTCACGATCGCGGAGGCGGACACGCCGCTCGGGCATCGCGGCCACCCGCAGATCCTCGCGCTGATCGACTACCGGCGGCACGCCTTCGCGCGAGAGAGGTTCCGCGGTCACGAGCCGTCCACGTCTACCTTCAATCACCTGGCGTTCGAGATCCCCGCCGACCAGTACGAGGCGGAGCGGACGCGCCTGACGGAGCACGGGCTCGACCCCGACGCCCGGTCCCTGCCCGGCATGGCCGCGCGCTCGCTCTTCTTCGACGACCCGGAGGGGAACCAGATCGAGCTCATCTGTCCCGATCCCGGCATGCTGTCCACATCCCAGAACTAGAAGATGCTGCGGTGGATCGTCCTCGCCATGGTCGTGATGTGGATCGGTCGCTCGCTCCTCGACGGCCTGCGCCGCGCTGCCAACCGCCCGCCGCCGCCCCGGCGCAGGTTCGATACCTTCACCCTGATCGCGATCGCCATCCTGGTGCTGTGGGCGCTGCCCATCGTGGTGCCCCTGGTCCGCGACCTGCTGGAGTGAACGACCCATGGTGCCAGCGCGGGTGTGTCGCCTTCCCGTCCCGATCCGGAGCTGGTCGGCACTGCCCCGCCGGCACCGTCCCTATGGGATACGGCGGGCGGGCGGATGGAGTTCGGATCCGGCGCGAAATGCGCCCAGGACGCTGGCGCCGCGGGGGGCGGGAGCCGCTACTGCTCGACGATCGGCTCGGTGGCCCCCAAACGGCGCAGGAGGGCAGCGGTACTCTCGGACGGGGCGTTGGCGCTGCCGTACTCGACGCCGTAGAGCGGGGTGCGGCCGCGGCCGTCTTCCGCGTTGACGTCCGCTCCGTGGTCGACCAGGAGCTGGATGACGCCGTCCTCCCACATCGAGGCGGCCCCGTGGAGAGCGGTCCGGCCACCGAGGTCGACGGCGGCGACATCCGCGCCGAGGCTCAGGAGAAGACGCACGGCCTCCTCCACCCGATGGTCAGACGGGCGCCGGGCGTCGTTCTCGCCCACGCCGGAGGCGACCATGAGCGGCGTGGCGCCGAACGCGTTCCGCCGCGTCGGGTCCGCCCCCGCCGCGAGCAGGAGCCGCATCATCGGGATGTTCGTCTGCTGGGCCGCGAGCCAGAACGGTGTGGCTCCCTTGTACGGCGCACGCGAGATGTAGTCGCCGCGGAGGGCGGGCACGCGCTCGGTGAACTGAGCGTCGACGTCGGCCCCCGCGTCCAGCAACGCGCGGGCCAGCCCCGGCCGGCCGGTCTCCACCGCGGCGTGCAGCGCCGTGCGGCCGAAGCGGTCGGAGGCCGCGACGTCCGCCCCGCGCTCGATCAGCAGCCTCGCGGTGGCCTCATGGCCGCTCTCGAACGGGATGACCCGCCAGTCGATGCCGGCGAGGGCGTCGGTGCTGCGGCTCGCGATCAGAAGCGGCGTGCTGCCGTCGATGGCCCGCGCCTCGAGGTCGGACCCGGCGTCGAGCAGCAGGCGCGCCGACTCGACGTCGCCGGCCCGCGCCGCGAACATCAGCGCCGTGAAGCGGCGGGTGGTGCGCGTCCGGACGCCGGCGCCCGACTCGGCGAGCAGGCGCACGACATCGGCGTGACCTCCCGCCGCGGCCCACATCAGCGCGGTCTGGCCGGCCTCGTGCTCGGCCAGCCTCGCGTCGGCCCCGCCCGCGATCAGTCGCGACAGCACCGCCCGCAAGCCGTTCCGCGCCGCCGTCATCAGCACCGTCTCGCCGCTCGGCAGCCGGGCGTGCACGTCGGCGCCCGCCTCGATGAGGTGCAGCCCGATCTCGGCGCTGCCGTTGTCGAGAGCGATCCAGAGCGGCGGCACACCCAGATCGTTCCGGGCGTCCACGGCGGCCCCGGCGTCGATCAGCGCCGCCACCGCCGGCAGGTCGCTCCAGTGTGCCGCCCAGTGGAGCGCAGTCGCGCCATCGGGCTGCGAGAAGTCCGGGTCCGCGCCGCCGGCAAGCAGCGTCCGGACCGTCTCCCAGTCCTGCCTCTCCGCTGCCTCGACGACCCGGAGGTCGTCGTCAGGCGCAGAAGCCGATGCCAGCGACCGCTCCGCCGCGGCCGGCACGAGCAGCAGGGCCACGACCGCGAGCGGCCCGACGACGCGCGAAGCGGCAAGAGCAACGGAGGCGGGTGCGCTCATGGGCGTCGGCCCCGGCTGCGCGCCCTTACGGGCGCGTTGGGAGTCTGCGTTGGCACGGAGTCGTCCATACACACGTTGCACGGCGCAGACACCTAGACGTCCGAGAGCTCCTTGAGCTCGCCGGTACTGTCCCCGAACGAGTCCTGCCGCACACCGAGCTTGGCGAGCAGGCTCATGAAGAGGTTCGTGACCGGCGGGTCGTTGTCGTAGCTGAAGTGCCGGTTCCCCTTGAGGGTGCCTGCGCCCCCTCCGACGACGGCGATCGGCAGCTTGTGGTGGTTGTGGTTGTTGCCGTTGCTCATCCCGGCGCCGTAAAGGATCAGCGACTGGTCGAGCAGCGAGCCGTCGCCGTCCTCGGTTCGCGCCAGACGGTCGAGGTAGTACGCGAACTGCTCCGCGTGGAAGATGTTGACGTCGATCAGCTTGGCGATCTTCTCGGTGTCGCCGCCGTGGTGCGACAGCGGGTGGTGCGCGTCGGAGACGTCGATCTCGGGGTAGGCCCGGTTGCTCGTCTCGTGGGCGACCATGAACGTGATGACGCGCGTCAGGTCGGCCTGGTACGCCAGCACCTGCAGATCGAACATCAGCCGCGCGTGCTCGCGGAACGTCGCCGGAATGCCCGGCGGCTGCTCCATCGCCA
>JAGWAJ010000076.1:19125-35744 GCA_021296475.1 Acidobacteriota bacterium | reverse complement strand
GCGAGGTGGATGCGGCGCTCCACGTCCCGGATCGCCTCGGTGTACTCGTCGAGCTTGGCGCGGTCGCGCCCGCCCAGGCGGGCCCGCAGGCGCGTCAGCTTGCCGGCGACGGCGTCGAGAATGGTGCCGTCCTCGTGCATCCGGGCGCGGCGGGCGGCCGCGTCGGTCGTCCCGCTGCCGCCGAAGAGCCGTTCGAAGACGACGCGCGGGTTGTTCTCCATCGGGAGCGGCGTCGTCTCGCTCAGCCAGGTGAGCGTGTTGGCGTAGACACAACTGTAGCCGGGGTCGCACGCGCCGAGCGGCTCCTTCGAGTCGAGCGACAGCTCCAGCGATGCGAGCTGCGTCTCCCGCGCGAACGCGCGCGCCGCGATCTGGTCCATCGACACGCCGGCGCGAATGTCGGCACCCGCCGTCTTCTTCGGGTGCACGCCGGTCAGGAACGCCCCGGCCGCGCGGGCGTGGTCGCCCGCGCCCTCCCCCGGCAGGGCGTCGCCGTGCTTGTTCGCGAGTCCGCTGAGGACCGTCAGCCGGTCGCGGAACGGTTCGAACGGCCGCATGACCGGCTGCATCTCGAAACCGCTGCCGGTCGCGTCCGGCGTCCACTGGTTCATCACGATGCCGTTCGGCACGTACACGATGCCGAGCCGCTTGGCCGGGGCCGCGGCCGACGCCCGGATCGGCGACAGGGCCGGCACCATGCCGTCGAGGAGCGGCAGGGCGAGCGTGGCGCCGACACCGCGCAGAAACGTCCGGCGGGGCAGGTGGGTCTTCGTGATGATCATTGCTCTCGCGCCTTTCTCATCTGGAACGGCGTGCTATCGACGATGCCGAGAATCAACGACGACCAGCGGTAGCCGTCGGGCTCGGCGCCGTGCACGATCCGCCGGATCGACGGGTGATCGTAGTACTCGACGCCACGGCCGAGCGCGTAGGTCAGCAACTTCTCGGTAACGGTGCCGACGAAGTCCTCGCGGTTGGCGAGGAGCATCTCGCGCACGCTAACCGGTCCGGTCAGCTCGCGCCCGCTCGGGAGCGTCCCGGAGGTCTGCTCCACCGGGAGCTCGCGAAGGCCGCCCACGGCGTCGAAGCCCTCTAGCGCGAAGCCGAGCGGGTCCATGCGGACATGGCAGCTCGCGCAGACCGGGTCCGTGCGATGCCGCTCCATGCGCTCCCGCACCGAGCGCGGACGGCTGTCCGGATCCGACGGATCGGCCACCGATTCCGAGTCCTCGAGGCCCGGCACGTCGGCGGGAGGCGGCGGGGGCGGCGCACCGAGCAGGTTCTCGAGCACCCAGACGCCCCGCTTCACCGGCGACGTCCGGTTGGCGTAGGAGGTGGCCGTCAGCACGCTGCCCTGGCCGAGGATGCCGTGGCGCGTGTCATCCGGCAGCCGGATGCGCCGGAAGTGGTTGCCGTGCACGCCGGGGATGCCGTAGTGCTCGGCGAGGCGCTCGTTGACGAACGTGTAGTCCGACGTCAGGACGTCGAGCACGCTGCGGTCCTCGCGGACCTGACTCTCGAACCAGAGCTCGGTCTCTCGCTGGAACGCCTCCCGGAGGTTACCGTCGAACTCCGGAAACGCGATCGGGTCCGGCTTCACGCTCCGCATGTTGCGCAGGAAGAGCCACTGCCCAGCGAAGTTGTCGACGAGGGCGGCCGACTTCGGATCGGCCAGCATGCGCCGCACCTCGGCCTCGAGGACGCCCGGCTCGCGCAGCGTGCCCGCCTCCGCCAGCGCCAGCAGCCCGTCGTCCGGGATGCTGCTCCAGAGGAAGAACGACAGCCGCGACGCCAGCTCGAGGTCCGAGATGCGGTACGGCGTGCCCGGGGGCGTCCCCGGCGGGTCGACCTCGATCCGGAAGAGGAACTCGGGGTCGACGAGGATGGCGCGCAGCGCGAACTCGATGCCGCCCTCGAAGCCTCCGCGGGATCGGCCGGCGTCGTAGAACGCCATCAGCGCGTCGACGTCGTCGCTGTCGACGGGCCGCCGGAACGCGCGCCGGGCCAGGGTGGCGAGGATGTCGGCCGCGCACGCCGCCTGCGCCTCGGCGGACGCCCCCTCCGGCGTGCAGGTGAAGATGCGCTCGCGGCTGGGCGTAGCAGCAGCGGTGTCCGCGGACGCGGTGACGGCCGGAGCAGCCGCGTCGAGCGGGCCTTCGATCTCCACGATCCAGACCGCCATCGGCGCGTCGCGGTCGCCCGCGTAGTGGTAGGTCTCCGCGGCGCTGATCGGTTCGAGCACCCCCTCCGCGATGGCGCTGGTGCGGGGGAACGAGAGAGCGATCTCGCGCATCCCGGCCGCGACCGACAACCGCAGGCGCAGATCTTCGTCCGCCTCGCGCTCGTACGGCGTCAGGTCGAAGACCGCGCTCCAGGCCTCCCGCTGCCCGTCGGCCCCGATCTCGAACTCGGCGACCCGGCGCCGGTCGAGCCGCACCTGGAGCCGGTTCCGCCGCTGCAGCCCCTTGATGGCGTCGCCGTGCGTGCGCTCCAGCGTCACCCGGATCTCGTACTCGCCGTCCACCGGGAAGTAGTGGCGCGTCGCGAAGCCGCCGCGCGTGCCGAACGGGTGCAGCTCGCTCATCCGGTAGTGCTGCCGCAGCACGGGCGAGGTGGTGTAGCTGGCCGTCGTCTTTCGAATCGACGGGCTTCCGACGGCGAGCTGCGCGATCTTGCCGGCCGCGAGCATGTAGCGCTCGAGCAGCGAGGTCGACAGCGACAGGACGTCGGCGATGTTGTCGAATCCGTAGCTCTGGTCGTCGGCCGGCAGCAGTTCCCGCCCGTCGATCTCGAGCGCCAGCAGGTCGCGGACCGCGTTCGTGTACTCGGTCCGGTTGAGCCGGTGGATAGTCTCCGCGCCGGGATTGGGATTCGCCAGCGCGGCGGCGTCGAGCTCGCCCTCGATCCAGTGGACGAAGCGAGCGTAGGTCGCATCGTCGGGTCGGGGGCGCCGCGGCGGCGGCATCTCGCGCGCGCGCAGCTTGCGGATGACCTTCTCCCAGGTCTCGGCGCCGGCGGCGACATGCGCGAGATCGAGCGATTCCAGCGTCAAGCCCGCCGTCCGCAGGCGATCGCTGTGGCAGGCGGTGCAGTAGCGGTCGAGGACGGTGCGGAACTCGCCGGCCTCGGCGGCTGCGGCGGCCGCTTCGCGAGGCGGCTCACCGACGGGCTCGGCGGACCGGCCGGCGGCCTGCGCCGCGCCGGCCAGCAGCAACGCGCCAGCGAGCGCCAGAGCGGCCAGGTTCCTCGGGGTGCGCCGCGGTCCGGATGTCATCCGCACTGAGCCCTCCAGAGCAGCGGCGTGCGGCGGCACGCCCCGAATCCGCTATTATCGAAGCTTGGCGAGCAAGGTGTCAAGCGCCAGCACCGGGGCGTTCGGAGGCCCAAAAACCATGCGTTGCGTGCGCACTACGATGCGCGGCCTGCTGCTCCTGGCGGCAGCCACCCTCTGGCCCGCGCCAGCTGCCGCGCAAAGTGCGATCGGGGGCCGGGTAGGCGACGACACGTTGAAGAGCCAGCCCGGCTCCGGGGTCCAGGCGCCCCAGTAGCGGATCGACTCGTGGAACCAGATCCGATCCTGGAGGATCATCGAGGGACGCGCGCTCCCGGCGGCAGACGTGTGGTGGCCTCGCTACATGGAGAACGCGTTGCTGGTGATCGCGGCTCTCGAGGGGCTCTCGCCTCCGGCGGGGCGCTCTGGAACGCGTGGCAAATTGGCCGTCTGGCGAGCCGCGTAGACCATCTGACGGGCCGCGTGGGCACGCTCGAACGGACGATGCAGACTGTCCTCCTGACCCTGGCCGGCGGCAGCCGGAACGCCGCGCATCAGACCTCGCAGGCTTGATCCCCTGCGGCGGCCAAGGCGCTGCAGGTCCCGTAGGGCTCTTCCCCGTCACCCTCGCGCCGTCTCTAGCGGAAGCGCGCCGTTGGCCAGGATGTCGCGGACGCCGTCGATCAGGCGGTCGACCTGTTCCTCGGTGTTGTAGAGGTGCGTCGAGACGCGCACCGTGTTCAGGTCGTGGTCGGTGTGGCGGACCCAGACGTGGTGACGGCGCCACAGCGTGTCGACCACCGCGCGGCGGTCGAATCCCTCCAGGGCGAAGCCGGTTATGCCGCAGCCGAGGACGGGGTGTGTCGACGTGTGCACGGTGGCCTGCGGGATCTCGGCGAGCCGGGCGCGAAGAGCCGTCGCAAGCGCGCGCACCCGAGCCTCGATCCGCTCCCGGCCGATGCCGGTCTGGAAGTCGAGCGCCGCATCGAAGGCCACCAGCAGGGGCCCCGCGCGCTGGCTCAGGCGGTCGTAGCGCGCGGCGCCGCGCTCGGGGTCGTCCCAGCCCGCCATCACGACGGTCGGCCAGACCCGCTCCTGCGACTCGCGGCGCAGGTAGAGCATGCCGGTCCCGACCGGGGCGCCCATCCACTTATAGGGGCTCGAGGCGTAGAAGTCGACGCCGAGGTCGTGCATGTCGAGCGCCAGCATGCCGATCGCGTGGGCCCCGTCGACCGCGGTGAGGATCCCGCGCGGGCGGGCGAGGGCCGCGAGCTCCCGTACGGGCAGCATGCAGCCGGTGGGGAACGTGACATGGCTGACGCTGATCACCTTCGTCCGCGGCGTGATGGCGGCCTCGAATCGGTTCAGGATTTCCGCCGGCTCGGGGGTCGGGATCGGGAACGGGAGCTCCCGGACGACGATGCCCTGCCGCTTCGCCTTCAGCTTCCACGGCTCGAGGCCGCCCGGGTGCTCGTGGTGCGAGAGCAGCACCTCGTCGCCGGCCTCGAGGTCGAGCCCGTTGGCGACGAAGCTCATCCCTTCGGTGGTGTTGCGCGTCAGCGCGATCTCGTCCGCGTCCGCCCCGACGAAGGCGGCGAGCTTCTCCCGCAGGCCGCCCTGGGCCTGGTTGTGCCTGGTGTTCTCCCGACCCGGGTCGGCGGACAGCGCGCGGTAGGCGTCGACGACCGCGTAATAGACCGACTTCGGCATCGGCCCGAGCGTGCCGCTGTTCATGTAGGCGAGCTCGTCCGAGACGAGGAACTCGCGCCGCACCCGCTCCCAGTAGGCCGCTTCCGCGTCGGCGCCCTCGGGCGGGTCCTGCCGGCCCCGGGAACCGGCCAGCGCGGGCGCTGCCGGCGACGCCTGGGCTCGTCTCCCCGCCGAGGCCAGCGCGCCGGCCGAGCCGACCGCGAAGGCCTGCAGAAAGCGCCGGCGCGAGGGACCGGCCGGAGTGCCTGGCTCGACGGGACAGACGTCGTGGTCGGTCTGCATGACTCCTCCCCCTGCCGGCGGCCGGGAGGCATCGGCTCCCGGCGAGCCGGACGGCCGCGCGCGGCGTGCGCTCCCGAATCATAGTCGCTGCGGAACGCCGGCGTGCCGGCGAGGCTCCGCCCACGGAGCCAGGAGTCTTGCGCCGTAGAACGGTGCAGACTCCGGGCAGGCATGGCTGGGCGCCGAGCGGAGCCGCCAGGCGACGATCGGCGGGCCAGTCCGCGGCGCGAACGGAGCGGCCGGTATACTGATCGACCGTGCCTCTCCGAGAGTCGGTGGCAATCGTCGTCGTCGGCGCTGCGGTGCTCGGCGCGCCCGTCCCCGCCGCGGGGCAATCGCGCGACGCCCCCATTCCGCATGACGTCGGGCAGAGCGTGAACCCGTCGTTCGAGGGGTGGTACCCCAACCACGACGGCACGTTCTCGCTCTCGTTCGGCTACTTCAATCGAAACTACGAGCAGGCGCTCGACATCCCGGTCGGCGCCGCCAACCGCTTCGAGCCGGGCCCCCCGGATCGCGGCCAGCCGACGCATTTCCTGCCGCGGCGGCACACCGGAGTCTTCACGGTCACCGTGCCGGCCGACTTCGGGGACGGGACGCTGACGTGGTCGGTGACGGCCGGCGGCGAGACGTTCTCCGTGCCGGGCCACCTGCGCTCGGAATGGGAGATCGACGCCCTGCACGAGATCACGAGCGGCAACCGGCCGCCGGAGTTGCGGTTCGCCCCGGACGGCGCCGCGGCGCAGGGCCCGGGCGGCGTGCGGGCGGCGCTCGACGCCGAGGCCGGACAACCGGTCGCGATCGCGGTCTGGGCGAGCGACGACGGGATCCAGAAGCGAGCCACGGGCAATCCGCCGCAGCTCGGCCTCGTCTGGAGCAAGTACCGGGGGCCGGGCGAAGTGACCATCAGCGAGGCGCGCCCGTCGGTGCGGGCGGACGGCCGGGCGGCGACGACCGCCACGTTCGACGCGCCCGGCACCTACGTGCTGCGCGTGCTGGCGTGGGACGATTCAGGGCCGCAGGGCCCGATCATGGCCGGCGGCTTCCAGTGCTGCTGGACGAACGCATACGTGGATATCGACGTGAGGTGAGGAGTCAGCCGATGACCACCGGAAGGAAGATCGCCGCCGCGACCCTCGGCACGCTGTTCGCAGCCGCCGCCCCCGCCCTGGCCCAGGCGCCGGCCGACGTCACGTTCGCGCGCGACGTGGCGCCGATCCTGCAGCGTAGCTGTCAGGGCTGCCACCGGACAGGCAGCATGGCGCCGATGTCCCTCGTGACCTACCAGGAGGTGCGTCCCTGGGCGCGCTCGATCCGGGAGAAGGTGGCCAACCGGGTGATGCCGCCCTGGCACATCGACAAGACGGTCGGAGTCCGCGAGTTCGCCAACGACATCTCGCTGAGCGATGCGGAGATCGACGCCGTTGTGCGGTGGGTGGACGCCGGTGCCCCGTTGGGGAACCCCGACGACCTGCCGCCGCCCATCGACTGGCCGGCCGGCGACATCTGGCGCCTCGCCGACAAGTACACCGAGCTCAGCGAGCCCGACATCGTCGTTCGCTCAACGCCGTGGACACAGGCCGCCGCGGGGCAGGACCAGTGGTACCAGCCGATCGTCGAGACCGGGCTGACCGAGGATCGCTGGGTGAAGGCGCTCGAGGTGCGGCCGTCGCTGCCGGGCCGGCCCATCGTCCACCACGCCGTCACCTACCTGCTGCAGGACGAGTCGCCGGACGACTTCGACGCGGCGGTCGAGGTGCCCGGGACGGGCTCCTACTTCACGGAGTACGCAGTCGGCAAGGCCGGCGACGTCTTCCGCGAAGGGACCGGCAAGCTGCTGAAGGCCGGGTCGCGGGTCCGCTTCGACCTCCACTACCACTCCGTGGGTGAAGAGATCAGCGACTCGACGGAGCTCGGCATCTGGCTCTACCCGCGGGACTACACGCCGAAGTACCGCGTCTACGCCCAGGCCATGGGCGTGCGCCAGGCGATGCGGACCCTCGACATCCCGCCCGGCGCGGTGACCGAGCATGAGGCGTTCATCCCGCTCCGCCTGCCGGCGCGCCTGGAGAACTTCCAGCCCCACATGCACATCCGGGGCAAGGCGATGGCGATGGAGGCGATCTATCCCGACGGGCGGGTCGAGATGCTGAACTACGTCGGCAACTTCGACTTCAACTGGCACGTCAACTACGTCTACACGGACGATTCGGCACCCGTCCTGCCGGCCGGGACCATCATCAAGCTGACCGCGTGGCACGACAACAGCAGCGCCAACCGGGCGAACCCCGATCCGACGCAGTGGGTCGGCTGGGGTCAGCGCAGCTACGACGACATGTACCACGCGCACGTCAACGTCGTGTACCTCACCGACGAGGACTACGACCAGATCACGGCGGAGCGCGCCGCCGCCCGCACGACGAACAACGACGACTAGCGGCGTCGCCGGCGGGCCGGGCTCCCGGCAAGTCGGGACCGTCACCAAGCGGAGTTCCATCACGCGGCGATGGGCCGGCCCATCGCGCGAGCATGGGGGTGGCCCTCCGGCGGACGCGAGACACTTGGCGGTCGATCGCGCGAGAATGGGGGCTGTTTCCGGCGGACGCGAGACACCCTGGGGAGCCGGTCGCCTTCGGATCCCGAAGTCGTAGTGACGTTGGCAGGACCGGCCTCATGACCCAACGGCTTGCCGTACTCCTGCTTGCCGGTGCGTTGCTCCTCGCGGCGGCTCCCCGCACGCAGGCCGGCCAGGCACCGGCACGTGCGGCGCCTTCCTACGAGGTCGATCCCTACTGGCCGCAGGAGTTGCCCGGGGACTGGCTGCTCGGCAACGTCGTCGGCGTGGCCACGGACTCGCAGGACAACGTCTGGATCATCCACCGGCCGAACAGCCAGCGCGGGGCGGAGGGCACGCCACCGGTCATCGCCTTCGCCCCGGACGGCCGGGTGGTCCAGGCGTGGGGCGGACCCGCCGAGGGATACGACTGGGGCACGCAGACGCACGGCATCCACGTCGACCACCGGGACCACGTCTGGGTGGGCTTCGGCGGCGGGCTCCCCTACGACCTCACGTCGCGGGCCACGACCGACAACGCCCACGTGCTCAAGTTCACGCCGGAGGGCGAGTTCCTGCTCCAGATCGGCGACTTCGGGGAGGGCACGGCGGGCAGCGGGAGCACGCGGTTCCTCGGGCAACCGACCGACGTCTTCGTCGACCCCGGCGCCGACGAGGTGTACATCAGTGACGGCTACACGAACCGGCGCCTGATCGTCTTCGACGCGAGCACGGGCGAGTTCCGCCGGCACTGGGGTGCCTACGGCAATGCGCCTGACGACGCATCGCTCCCCGCGTTCACGCGGACGCCGCCGCTCGATCGCCAGTTCGACACCCCGCACTGCGTCGGCCTGTCGGGCGACGGCCTCGTCTACGTCTGCGACCGGGGCAACGAGCGGCTGCAGGTGTTCCGCCCGGACGGCACGTTCGTAGCCGAGTCGCTGATTGCCGCCCCGCTGCGCGACGGATCGGTCGGCGGGACGCCGTGGGACCTGGCGTTCTCGCGGGATCCGGACCAGGGGCTAATCTTCGTCGCCGACGGCAGGCGCCACGCCGTGCACACGCTGCGGCGCGACACGCTCGAGGTGGTCGCCACCATGGGGCGCCGGGGGCGGTGGGCCGGCCAGTTCGAGTCGCCGCACAGCCTCGCCGTCGACTCGCGCGGCAATCTCTACGTGGGAGAGACGCTCGACGGACGCCGCGTGCAGAGGTTCACCCCGGCCGCGGGCCGCAACCGAGACTCCCGATGACCACCCTGCATCGCCTGGTGCTGGCGCTCCCGGTCGCCGCCACGGCGCTGCTGCTCGCGGCGGAGGCGTCGGGGCAGACGCCGCTCGTCGACGCCGCCCGTCGGGAGCGGGCACGGCGCGACGCAATCCCCCCGGAGCAGAAGGCGCGGGTCTACACGAACGAAGACCTGCGGGACCGCGGCGGCCTGACGGTCGGTTCCCTGCCGGCGGCGGCCGCCCCGGCACCGTTGGCCGACGGCCCGGCGGGACCCGCCGCGGAGGTCCCCGAGCCCGTCGCGCAGGATGCGGGCGCGCCGGAGACCGGGGCAGTGCGGGACGAGGAGTACTGGCGCACCCGGATGGCCGCCGCGCGGGACGCCCGGGCACAGGCCGCCCTGCTCGCGGAAGCGCTTCAGAACCGGGCGGACGGGTTGTGGGCCCAGTTCACGGCCATCGACGACCCGGTTCAGCGCGGCGCCGTCGAGCGCCAGCGCATGGAGGCGCTCGGCGCTCTCGAGGGGATGCGGGCGGATCGGGACCGCCTGGAGCAGGACGTTCGGGATATCGAAGAGGAGGCGCGCCGCTCCGGCGTGCCGCCCGGGTGGCTGCGGCAAGCCGGATCGCGCTGACGGGGCTTCCGCCCACGGCCCGGGCGGGCGTCCCCACAACCCCGGAACGAGTCCCCTGGGCCAGCGGCCCGGGCGGGCCTCCCCACCGCCTCGGGAGCGAGTCCCCCCTGGGCCAGCCTGAGGGCCGCAGGCGACGGTCCGGCTACCGCTTGCCCGAGTACTCCAGCATCTGCTGCGTGAAGTCGCGCGGATAGGAGATCCGGACGTCGGTGATCTCGCCGTCGGGCCCGGTGACCGCCTCCAGCTTCGGCATGACGAACCCGGTGTAGGAGGGCAGGTCGACCGCCGCGACCCGCTCCAGAACCTCGTCGCGCAGGACGGGATCGAAGCGGATGCCGTATTCCTCGAAGAGCGCGCGGGCCGCGTCGTAGTCGCCCTCGGACTTGATCCGCTGCACCTCCGCGAGGAGCGTGGCGACGCCGGCGCGGAATGCCTCCACGTCGGTCACGACGTTGTAGGTCTTGCCGTCCCGCCGGCGCACCTCGATCGCGTCGGTGTTGTCGATGAGCCAGTGGACCACCATCTGCCGGTTCCGCATGTGGTCCTGCTCGAGCTGGTTTCCCTCGCGGACGCGCCGGAGCTGCAGGATCGCGTTGCGCGCGTAGGCCTCGTACTCGGCGCGGACGATGTCCGGCTGATCGGCGGCGTCGAAGATGCCGATCTCGACCAGCTTCGGGTCGGCAATGAAGTAGAGCGCGATGAGGTCCGCGCGGGCCTCCTCGAGGGCCGAGTACTGCTCCCGCAGGAACGGCTGGGCGTTGCCGCCGAGCCGCTCGGCGAGCTGCCCCGACGCGTGCCCGATCACCTCGTGCATGTTCGTGGTCATGTCGCCGGCGAGACCGGCCCACTTCTCGGCCCGCGCGTCCTCGGCCTCGTCCCAGGTGAACTCGGACCGGTAGGCGGGGGGCCGCGAGAGGTCGTAGGCCTCGATGACGTTCGACAGCGAGATCGACTTGCTGCCGTATTGCTCGCGGACCGACTGATCGTTGGGCAGGTTGATGCCTATCGGCGTGACCGGCCCGGCGTCTCCGATCTCGATCACGACGTCGATGGCGTTCGCCGTGATCCCGCGCACGCCGGCCTTGCGGTAGCGCGGATTCCACGGCATGCGGTCCTCGAACCACTGCGCGTGCTCCGCCAGCGTCCGGATCGCCTCGGTCTTCTCCGGGTTGACGTAGTAGACGAGCGCTTCCCAGGCACCCTTGGCGCCGCGCGCGTCCATGTAGACCTCGGTGAATCCGTTGATGGTGTCCACCGGTGAGTCCTGGTCGGCCACCCAGGCGATGTCGTAGGCGCGCCGATCCCGGGGATGCCCGGTGCGGTACCAGGTGATCAGCGCCTCGAGCGCCTCCGCCATCGGCTCCGTGGCGTACGGGATGGCCGCCTCCAGATGCCGGACGACTTCGCGGAGATCGTCGGCGTAGCGGCCGTTTCCGTCGATGCGGTAGACCTCCTCGTGTAGGGCCCCGTCCCGCCTGACGAGCCGCGAATTCAGCGCGTACTCCTCGTCGAAGGCCTCGAGGTCGGCCATCGAGACCCCGTCGTACAGGTTGTTGGCGCTGGCGAGCAGCATGTCCTCGCCGGGGCCCGGCGACTTGTTGGTCAGGATCGGATCGACGTCCGGGTCGAAGAATACCGGCCCGAGCCGGTCGAGCATGCCGTCGAGCGTCTCACCCTCGCGGGTCGGAAACTCGGCCCCGGCCCCTGCCGCGGCGTGGGCGGCCGCACGAAACGCCACCGGTGTGACCTCGGGGACGAACTTGCGGGCGGTCAGGTTGTTGAACGGGCCGTTGTTGATCCAGAAGAGCTTCGTGTAGCTGTGGATCGCCTCCCGCGCCGCCGGGTCGACGCCGTCGGCGTGCGTGAGGATCTCCTCGATCACCTCGCGCATCTCCAGGCCGTGCACGTAGCGCTGGTCGTAGAAGATGTCGCGGCCGGCCAGGGCCGCGTTCGACAGGTGCCAGATCAGCACCTTCTCGCGCAGGTCGAGCGCCTCGAAGCCGTCGGCGTAGAGTTGCGCGATGGCGGCGTCGCCGATGCGCTCGAGAAGGTACTCGCGCTCCTCGAGTTGACCGGCGGCGGGGGCGGCGCCGGAACCTTCCGCCCGGGCGGCGCCGGGGCCCTCCGCCCGGGCGGCGCCGGGGCCTTCCGCCGGGACGGCAGCGGGGTGTTCCACCGGCAAGGCGCCGGGGCTCGACATCGTTGCGGCCGAGGCGGCGACGGGCACGACGATGCTCAGCAGGGCGGCGACGATCAGGCGCAGCATGGAACACTCCTCGGAAGGCGGCCGTCTCCGGGCCGCGGCCGGTGTGCAACACCACCTCACACAGGACCGCACCAGGCTCGACCGGCCTCGGCACGACCGGTCAGGGACGGCCGAAATCACGGAACAGCCGAAGTAGAATTATGGCCGCTCCGATTATACCGGCCGGGAGGTTCCCACCATGAGGTCCAGCCGACGGCTCCCGCGCGTCGCCATCGCCGCCGCGAGTCTGCTCTTCCTTGCGCTCGCGCAGGTCGGGTCCGCGCAGCAGCGGGCGCTGACCATCGCCGACCTGTACGACCCGGGCCGGCGCATCAGCTTCTCCGGGCGCGTCCCGGGCGGCCTGACCTGGCTGGACGACCGCCACTACGTGGAGCGGCACGCCGGCGGGCCACCGATGCGCGTGGAGGCAACGACCGGCGAGCGCGCGCCGCTCGTCGATCTCGGCCGCCTGGAGGCGGCGATCGCGGCGCTGCCGGGCGTCGCCACCGGCGAGGCGGGGCGCGTCGCGCGGCGGGCGGGCCACGTCTTCAACCGCGACTACTCCGCCCTCGTGTTCGCACTGGAGGACGACCTCTACCACTACGACATCGAGGCGGAACGCGTCGACCGCCTGACCGAGTCGCCGGCCGCCGAGACCGAGGTGTCCTTCAGCCCCGACGGGCGTTTCGTCGCGTTCGTGCGCGACGGCAACCTCGTGGTCACGGACACGGGCGGCTTCCGCGAGCACGAGCTCACCGACGACGGCGGCGGGCGCATCCGCAACGGCCAGCTCGACTGGGTCTACCAGGAAGAGATCTACGGGCGGGGCAACTTCCGGGCCTACTGGTGGAGCCCCGACTCCACCCGCATCGCCTACCTGCAGCTCGACGACCGCGACGTTCCGTCGTTCACCGTCCTCGATCACATCCCCTACCGTCCCGAGGTCGAAACCTGGGACTACCCGAAGGCGGGGGACGCGAACCCGGTGGTGCGCCTCGGCGTGGTCGGCGCGCAGGATGCGGGCGCTCCGACGTCCTGGGTCGACCTCGCGGCGTACACCGCCGAGGAACCGCTCGTCGTCGACGTCGGCTGGACCCCCGACAGCGGCCGGGTGGTGTTCCAGGTGCAGAACCGCGAGCAGACCTGGCTCGACCTCAACCTGGCCGACCCGCGGACCGGCGCGGCGGACACGGTGCTTCGCGAGACGACCGAGGCATGGGTGAACGTGACCGGCCCGCCGACCTGGCTGCGCGACGGGACGATGCTGATCCTGAGCGAGCGCACCGGGTGGCAGCACGTGTACCACGTCGACCGCGCCGGGAGCGTGCTCGCCGCCGTGACGGGCGGCGAGTGGGAGGTCCGCGCCCTGCACGGCGTCGACGAGGACGCCGGTGTCGTCTACTTTTCGGGCACGGAGCGGAGCCCGATCGGCCTCGACGTGTACCGCGTCGGTCTCGACGGCACCGGTCTGCGCCGGCTGTCGGAGCGCGAGGGTACCCACTCGGCACGGTTCAATCCCGGCCTGACGCACTACCTCGACCGCTGGAGCGACGTCTCGACGCCGCCCCAGGTCCGCGTTCACGCCGCGGCGGACGGGTCCGAGGTGCGGGTGGCGGCTGCAAACCCGGTACCCGCCCTGGAGCGCTACGAGCTGCCGCGACCGGAGTTCCTGCAGGTGCCGAACCGGGACGGGTTCGAGATGGAGGCGCTCCTGATCAGGCCTCCCGACTTCGACCCGACGCACCGCTATCCCGTCTACCAGCACATCTACGGGGGGCCCCACGTGCAGCGCGTGCGGAACGCCTGGAGCACGGAGACGCTCTACTGGCAGCTTCTGGCGCAGCACGGCGTCCTCGTCTGGGTGCTCGACAACAGCACGGCGAGCGGCAAGGGCGCGGTCTCGACCTGGCCGGTCTACCAGCGCTTCGGCGAGCTGGAGCTGCGCGATCTGGAGGACGGGCTCGACTGGCTCACCGCGCAGCCCTACGTCGACGCCGAGCGCATCGGCATCGAGGGCTGGAGCTACGGCGGGTTCATGGTGAGCTACGCGCTGACGCACAGTCGCCGCTGGTCGATGGGCATTGCCGGCGGCTCGGTGACGGACTGGCGCGACTACGACACGATCTACACCGAGCGCTACATGCGGAAGCCGCAGAACAACTCCGAAGGCTACCGCCGGAGCTCCCCCCGCTTCCGGGCCGCCGATCTCCATGGCGCGCTGCTGCTCGTGCACGGGTCGATGGACGAGAACGTCCACATGCAGAACACGCTGCAGTTCGCCTACGCCTTGCAGCAGGCCGGCAAGCCGTTCGACATGATGATCTACCCGAAGTCGCGGCACCGGCTCGGCAGCCCGGACCTCGAGCACCACCGCCGGGCGATGATGCTCGACTTCGTGATCGAGCACCTGCGGCCGACACGCGGCGTCAGCACAACCGAGCAGGCCGGGCAGTGATGCCCGGCCCCGCGACGTGGCGCGGACCGGAACCGGCGACGATCCCGGTCACGCCCGCTCGTCGGCCCGCGCGCCTGCCATGATGCCTCCAGGCCGCAGTTCGCCTCATGGCAGGCATACCCGGACCGACCAGGGGAGCGGGCCTTCTTCACGGAGGAAGAGGCGGCGGGTCTGGACAGGGCGCCTCAGCCGGGCACCGTCGCCAGCAGGCGCTGGCAGAGAGCTGCGAGGTACTCCAGGTTGGCCGCCGCCCTTTCGGCATCCGACCGGTCGAAGAGATCCCGGGGGGCGAGATCCTGACGCTCGTCGCCGTAGAAGGCGATGCCCCGATCGCCGGCCATCTCCGTCGAGATCGTGGCCAGACGTTCGACCTCGGTCCGAAACCACGGGGGAAAGCGAGCGGCCTCGCGGCGAAGCATGACCGCGACGTCGTGCGTACGGGCCGGCTCGACGGCGACGAGGCGCAGGGCGCCCTTCAGGAACAGCTCGACGCACTCCTGCGCTTCGCGGACGACGGTGGGCCAGAGCTCGCGCTCGGCGGCCAGGCGGACCAGCTCCACCCGGCTCGCCGCTTCCTCGATGTAGAGCCGCCCCATGCGGGAGCTGGTCAAATCTCGACCACCTCGCCGAACCGATAGTCCGGCTTCAGGTCCCAGTACCAGCTTCCGTCGTCGAGGAACACCCGCCGGCTGCCGAGAGCCCGCATGCGTGTGCGCATGGCGTCGAGTACCGTCTCGAAGAACGCCCCGCGGTCGACGAGCAGGATGCCGTCCTCGACGAGATCGAGGTAGAGCGGGCTGTGGAATCGAGCCTCGTCCGGCGTCTTCGTTACGAGGTTCCAGTCGACGGCGGGCAGTGCGTGTCGGTCGCGCGTGTGCGACCAGGCCGCGAGAAGGGGGCGGCGGCGTTCGGCAAGGCTGTGAGGAAACCCCGCGGCCACCACCAGGAGATCGATGTCCGAGCGCGCCGCGGCATGACCTCGCGCCACCGATCCGAAGAGCACCAGCGAGCGAAGCCGCGCGCCGAGGAGCGCGCACCAGGCATCGCCGGCGGCAACAAGGCACGTGCGGAACGGTTCCGGGACGGACGCCGGCACCGTCACGACCTGAGGCGCGGCGGAACTCACGTCACAAGGCTACTTCACGTGCCGGCCGCCGTCGACGCGGATCGTCTCTCCCGTCACGAAGTCCGTCTCCAGCAGCGTGATCACCACGTCCGCCACGGCGTCGGCTCCCCCCCACCGGCCAAGCGGCGTCTCCCGCTCCACCGCCGCCGACGCGGCGGCGTCGAGACCCGGCGGCGGAAGGATCGGGCCCGGCGCGACGGCGTTGACCAGGATGCCATCGGGCGCCAGTTCCAGGGCAAGCGCTTCCGTCAGGCCGATCAGCGCCCGCTTCGCCACGTAGTAGGGCAGGTAGCCGGAGTAGCGCGGGCGGCCCGAGGCGGCCGTCCAGTCCGCGAAGTGGACGATTCGGCCCGCGCCCGCGGCGCGCAGGTGGGGAACTGCGGCGCGGGCCAGACGGAACGCGGCCGACAGATCGACGTCGAGCGCAGCAGCCCACGCTTCGTCGGTAAGTGCGTCGAACGGTGTGCGCCGATAGGTCGATGCCAGGTTGACCACGAAGTCGAGGCGCCCCAGTTGGGCGACCGCGCCCTCGACCAGGGTGCCCACCTCGCCGGCGTTCGTGAGGTTCGCGCGCAGGACCACCGCGGAGCCACCTCGGGCGCGCGCCGCCTGCGCGGCCCGCTCCGCCGCCTCCCGCGAGCGGCGGTACGAAACCGCCACGCCGGTCCCGCGTGCGGCCAGCCGGGCGCTCAGGGCCTCCCCCATCCGCGCACCGCCGGCCACTAGCGCCACCTTGCCGCTGAGATCCATGGCCTTCGGCCGCCATCGCCGTTGCGCGGTCTACTCCGGGTCCACGGCAGCCGGGCGCGAGCGGCCGGTGTCGCGACTCAGGAAGTTGCCGGGGGGCTGTCCGCGTCGTCGGGTGGCGTGTGCAGTGGGTGGTCGGCGTCCGGCCGGAGCATCTCGTCGACCAGGAAGACGTCGGTCAGCAGCGCCCGCAGGTGGATCATGCCGTTCAGGTTGTCGACCATCTGCGACGTGATGCCGGGCTGGGCGAGCACGAGCCGGACGGCGGCCAGCGCGGTGTCCGCATCCCGCCGCAGGACGTCGATGAACGCCTGGTAGTGCTCGCGCGACGGGCCGCCGCTCTCCTGCACGAGCCCCAGAAAGCACTGCGG
>JAGWAJ010000076.1:5218-19065 GCA_021296475.1 Acidobacteriota bacterium | reverse complement strand
CCCTTGGCAGCGTAGGCGAGGCAGTACTCGTAGGTCTCCTCGACGACGTCGACGCGGGCCTTCAATTCCTGCGCAGCAGATTTGGACACGTCGAATGGGGGCGGCCGGGCCGCGTTCGGAGTGGCAGGGAGGATTCGTAGAGAAACGAGAGCGGGGCGTGCCGACCTCGGTGGACGGCGCGCCCCGCTCCGGATCAGTTCTTCGCGGGTTCCTGCGAAGCCGCAGGCTTCTCGGACACCACCCAGCGCGACGGATCGTGGTGCGCCAGGTACTGCTCGCGGTCGACCGAGCCGAAGATCATCGACTTGGTCAACCAGAACTTGTCCGGCCGGACCGCGAAGTAGATGTGCGTGAGCGTCAACATGACGAACAGGACCGCACCGAGGCCGTGCAGCGCGTACATCAGGCCCCAGGTCTCCTCGGCCAGCAGGTACGCGTTGCTGGTGACCAGAGGATTCTCGATCCGGAACATCATGACGAGGCCCGTCCCGATCACCGCCAGCCCCGCCAGCATGACCGCCGTGTGGTACAGCTTGTGGTCGAGCGGGTACTTGGCGTGACGCTGGACGCCGCCGCCGCTACCCCCGAGTTGTCGCTTCACGCGTTGCGCCGCTTCCGCCAGGTCCGCCGGCAGTAGCCAGATCGACCAGAAGTCGAGATAGAACGACGCGTGAATGACGTGGTAGATGATCGAGATGGTGAGAACGACGCCGGCAATCCAGTGGATCGTCACCCAGGCGAACTGGATGCCGATGATCGGGAAGAACCCGGTCACCAGCAACGCGAGCATCGCCGCGGCCATGACCCAGTGGAAGAGCCGCGCGGCCAGCGTGTGCCGCTCGATCTTCTCGGGAATGCCCGCCGCCGCCTCGCCGCCACCCCCGTTCGCCGCCTCGCGCGCCAACCTCGGCAGCCACACGGCCGCGTAGAGGACGTGGAAGACGATGAAGGCTATGCCGGCCCAGAAGAAGAGGTAGAGAAGGTCCCAGGAGATCCTGATCAGGGTCTCCTGGCCCCAGGGGTTCGTATCCCACTGAAAGATTTCCATCTATGCCTCGGCGCCGCGAACGGACCGCTTCACGAGGTTGCGCAGCAACGCCACCTTGTAGCCATTGTGCGCGAGGGGCCGAACGCCGCGAATGGCGATCTCCCCCGCCCGCTCCGCCGTCTCGTCGCTGACCGCCTCGCCGCGCACCGCATCCTCGGCAGCGGTGAACCGCACGGGGTACGGCGCCACGCCGTTGGCGACGATCCGGATGTCCTCGATCACCCCGTTGGTGATCCTGGCGGCCGACGCCACGTTGGCCAGCGGGAAGTCCCACACCGCCCGGTCACGGCTCTTCTCGAAGTAGAACCGCTGCCCCGCCCAGGTCGACGGGATCCGGATGGAAGTCAGGATGTCGCCCGGCTGCAGGACGGTCATCCGCATGATGTCTATCGCCGGACCGATGAAGAAGTCCTGCGCCGGAATCACGCGCTGCCCGCCGCTGTTCTCCACGACCATCTCCGCGTCGAGCGCAACGAGCGCCGGCGCGGTGTCGGACGGGTTGACGGCCACACACCGGCTCGCGCCCAGAATCGCATGCTCGCGATTCATCGCGGTCGGCGTATCGGCGTAGCAGATGTTCCCGCCTGCGCGGTAGCAACTCCACCCGTCCCGGTAGTACCAGCAGCGGGTGTCCTGCCCGATGTTGCCGCCGATGGTGCCCTGGTTCCGAATCTGCGGCGAGGCGGCGAGCTCGGTCGCCTCCACGAGCAGGCTGAACTGGCTGGACACGTCGGGGTTGCGGACCACCTCTCGCAGCGTCGCCATCGCACCGATCTCGACGGTGCCGCCGAACGACCGAATCGACCGCAGTGACTCGATGCCACCGAGGTCGACGACGGCCGCCGGCTTCTTCACGCGGTCCTTGAACCAGTCCCAACTGTCGAGCCCGCCGGCGAGCACCCAGGCGTCGGCGCCGTACTGATCGAGCACTCCGAGCGCCTCCCCCGTGCTGGCAGGCTGGAAGAGCTGGAATGCCGGCATCTTGTCGCGAATCACGGCCATTGGTTCTCTCCTCTACCTTCCCTGTTGGCGCTAGACGTGCGTCGTCAGCAGGTTGTGAGCCTCCGGCACCTCGGGGTTGAGCTTGGTCAGAATCATGTCCCGCATGATGGGTGAACGGTTGAAGTGCACGTCGTCGCCCAGCGCGTCGGCGATGGCGTTCAGGACGGCGCCCGCGCCGGCGCCGACCGGGGCCTCGCCGATTCCCTTGCAGCCGACCGGGTTGAACGGATCCGGCAGATCCGCCGCGGTCCACGCCATCTCCCGCTCCGTCGGCACATCCAGGATGGTCGGCGGGCGGTTGGAGTAGAACCGCTTGGCCACGTGCAGGCCCCACTGGGGATCCATGACCCACTTCTGGCCCAGCGCAACGCCGAAGCCCTGAATGCCTCCGCCGTGAAGCTGCGCGCCGAAGTTCTGCGGATGCAGGATCGTCCCGGCATCCGAGGCCACCTTGTAGTCCTTCAACTGGACCGCACCGGTCTCGATGTCGACCTCGACCTCGGCGAACCCGATGGCGTAGGACATGTTGCGGCCGCCGGTCTCGAAGTTGTCCTTGGCGGCGGAAACGAGACCGCGACCCGCCAGCCCGGTGGCCGCACGGGTTGTCATCTCGTTGATGTCCTCCGGCAACTCGTGCCCGTCGAACTTGCCGCCCGCACGGATGGCCAGCTCCGCCGCGCGACCGAAGCTGAGCCCCTGCGACGGGCTGCCGCTCCGGTAGACCCGGCCGTTGGAGACGGTGAAGTCGCCAGGCGACCCGCCGAGCTGCGCTGCCGCAATCTCCTGCAGGAACTGCTTCGCCTGCAGCCCGGCCGCCCAGTTGGAGCGGGTGTGGGCGTGGGTCGTCATGCTGCCGGCCTGGACGGCCGACCAGGGCAGATGCTTGCTGGTGTCGCCCCAGACGATCTCCGCCTGCTCCCACGGCGTGTCGAGCGCTTCCATCGCGGCGCGCGAGGTATCGGAGAACGACTCGGTGCCGAGGTTGCCGGCGCCGTTGTGAATCTCCACCTTGCCGTCCGGACGGATGACCAGCAGGCCGTCGACGCCCGAAGCGCCCGCGGAGTACGAGCTGAGGGCGACGCCGATGCCCGTGACCTTCGTGCCGTTGCGCTGCTTGCTGCGCGCCTGCATCCCGGCCCAGTCGAACTCGTCGCGCGCCTTGTCGACCGCCTCCTTGACGAAGGCGCTCGAGACGTTCCCCTGCACGCCCTGGCGCGGGCGTCCGAACACCGCCTGCCCCTCGGGAGCGTTCACGCGGATGATCTCGAGCCGGTCGATCCCGAGCTGCTTGGCCGCGTTGTCCACGATCGGCGCGAACATCGCGACCGCCTGCACCCCGCCCGGCGCCCGCTGCGCGGCTCGCGGCGGCGTGTTGGTGTAGATGGTCAGGCCGCGGACGCGCATGTGCTCCGGCTGATACATGAGCGACGCCTGGTCGGCGCACGACATGTAGTCGCCCGAGCGCCCGTAGGGGCCGCCGTCCTGCACCATCATGAGGTCGAGCGCGACGACGCGGCCGTCGCTCCGGAACCCGAACTTGGCCCGCGCCTGGATGCCCGGCCGCGCCTTGCCGAAGAAGTTCTCCTCCTGGCGCGTCACCCGCAGCATGACGGGCTTCCCGACCTTGCGCGAAAGGAGGCCGGAAATCTGGTCCTGCGGGCAGCCGGCGATCTTGCTGCCGAACCCGCCGCCGCAGTACTCGGCGATGAGAACGAGGTCCGTCGGGTCGATGCCGAGCGCGCGCGCCGTGCCGCCCTCCGTCCGCGCGGTGCTCTGCGTCGAGGCGTGCATGTAGCACTTGCCGTTCTGCCAGTAGGCCATCGACGTGCGCGTCTCGAGCGGCTGGTGCGACAGCGACGCGGAGAAGACCGTCTCGTCGAGGACGAGATCCGCCTCCGCGAACCCGGCCTCGACGTCACCGACTTCCCATTCGTCGGTCACCTCTCCGCCGAGCGGCATCGTGCCACGGTCGTACTCGTTCCAATTGACGCTGTCCCACTTGATGGTCGACAGGTCGCGCCCCGCCATCGTGTTGCCCTGGCTGCGGGCGTTGGGACCGCCGGGGCGAAGGCTCTCCATTGGATCGAGCACGAACGGGAGCGGCTCGAACTCGATGTCCACGGCCTCGACCGCGGCGGCCGCCGTCTCCTCGTCGATCGCCGCGATGGCGAGAATCGGCTCGCCCTCGTAGTGAGGCTCGTTGGTCAGGCTGGCCTCGTTCGGCGCCTCCGTCTCCGGGATGTCGTCGGCGGTCAGGATGCCCTCCACGCCCGGCATGGCGAGCGCGGCGCTGGCGTCCATGCGGCGGACGCGCGCGTGAGGCATGGGGCTGAGGAGCAGCTTCGCGAAGACCATGCCCTCGGCGCGAAAGTCCTCGGCATAGCGAGGATGTCGGGCGTCGTGTAGTTCTTGCCGATCAGCTTGTAGTCAGCCATCGTCAGCTCCTCATCCCGTTACGCGTCAGCTCGCACGCCTTCTCGGCGACGTTGAGGATCCGGTTGTAGTCGACGCACCGGCACAGGTTGCCGGACAGGTGCTGCGCGGCCTCGGCGCGGGTGGCGTCGGGGTTCTCGTTGGTCAGCTCGACCATGTTCATGACGAAGCCCGACATGCAGAACGCGCACTGGAAGCCCTGCAGATCGACGACGGCCTGCTGCACCGGGTGCAGCGATCCGTCCGCGCCCTCGAGCCCCTCGATGGTCATCACCTCGCGCCCGCGAACCTGGTGCGTGAGGGTGGAGCAGGAGTAGTGGGCGACGCCGTCGACGAGCACGGTACATGCGCCGCACTCAGCCCGGTCGCACCCGATCTTCGTCCCGGTCAGGCCGAGCTTGTAGCGCAGCGTCGTCGCCAGCGTCTCCTGCGGCATGACGTCGACGCGCCGCTGCTGGCCGTTCACCGTCAGCGTGACCAGCCGCTCGACCGACCCGGGGGCCTGTGCGAGCGCGACGCCGTGGCCGCCCCGCAATACGTAGTTCGACGCGGACACGCTCGCGCCGGTGGCGATGACTCCCTTGATGAAGCTCCGCCGTGAGACTCCCTGCTGCTCCGCCGTCTGGATGTGCTCCACGTCTCCCATGAGACGACCTCCTCGTAGCGCGATCCGGCGCGCCTGGACCCTGAGGGGAGAATACCGCTCCTCGAAACCGGGAGTCTAACACGGATCGACGGAACGCAAGCAACCAATTTTCGGGGCTACTCGGCGGGCCCGATCAGGCCGTGAGCCCGCCCGAACCAGTAGCTGAGGAGGTAGTCGAGCCCGTTGGTCTCGAAGGGCGCGGGCGGGGTGCGGTCGGCGCCCGGGCGATACGGGTTCTGCACCAGGAAGCTCCATGTCCGGCCGCGCCGCTCGATCGGGAGCGGGCCGCCGGGGGCCGCCTCGAGGGCCGGCGGCCCCGGATCGAACGTGAAGCCGAAGCGCTCGGCGTAGGCGTCGATCGTGGCCCGGTTCCACTTCATGTCGAGCGGCATCCGCCGCAACGTCTCGACGCCGGGCGCCACGCCGCCGCCCTCTCCGGTCCAGTGGCGCCAGAAGAACCCCGCGAGCGGGTTCGCCTCGACGCCGACGCCGGGATGCACGCCGCCTCGGTACCACCGGCGCGCCGCCTCCAGATAGTGGGCGCGAATCGAGGGATCGCGCTCCAGCTCCAGCAGCGGGTACAACGCCAGGGCGATCAGGACGTCGTCCGAGTGATTCGCCCGCAGCGGTGGCCGGTCGAGGCGCGCACGCTCGCCGATGCGCGCATAGCCTTCTGCGATCAACTGCCGGTACGCCCGCTCGTAGCGCAGGTCGCCGGTGACGGCGTGCGCCACCTTGACCATCTGCAGGAGCAGCAGCGCGTTCATCGGCTCGCGGTCGCGGACGTAGTCGATCTCGTAGTGCCCCCACGTCGTCGGCGTGCCGTCGTATCCGACGATGCGCCGGCCGCCACCGAGAATCGCATCTACGATGGCGCTCACGAAGGGAGCCATGCGGGCCCGCACGCCGGGGGCGTCCGTCTCGGAGAAGTGCACGAACACGCCGAACATCAGGCCGTCGACCTGGTCCGAGCTGACGTTGCCGCGCCAGCGGTGCCGCCCGTCGGGACTCGTCCGCCAGACCCCGTCGTCGAACCAGGGCACTGCCACGGGCGACGCCCCTCGGGCCAGCAGCCCCGGCCGGCCGCTCACGGTCGCCAGATGGCCCAGCGCCGCGCACGCGGCACCGGCCAGACGCGCCGCGTCGGGATCGCCCGTCGCCCGGTACCGCCAGGTCTGGGTGGCGCAGTAGATGCCGGTGAGGTACGCGCTGTCGGACATGTTGTACGTGACGTCGGGGCGCCCGGCCGTCGGCAGCCAGCGGCGCGCCACCACCTGACCGTCGCCGAACGGGGTGAAGCGCTCGGCGAGGTCGGCGTCGAACAACTCGGCCTTCCCGGCCAGGGTCAGGTCGCTCCGAGCCGCGGGCGTCCCCACGGCAAGCACTGCAGGTAGGGCAAGCGCGCCCAGCATGAGAGCGCCGTGCGCGCGTCGCGCCGTCGCCGATCGATTTCGTCTTCCCCTCGGGAACATCGCCGGCATATCATACGTATGATTGAAACGAACGTTTGACTTCCGGCGCCGGGAACGCCCGGCGGCACGAGGATCGAACGCGATGGCCAGCGAGACCAAGGATCGCATCCTGGACGTGGCGGAGAGGCTCTTCGCCGACCGCGGCTACCCCGCCACCTCGCTCCGGGACATCACGGCGGAGGCGGCCGTGAACCTGGCGTCGGTGAACTACCACTTCGGCGCCAAGGAATCCCTCCTGGCCGCGCTGCTGGAGCGCCGCTTCGCGCCTCTCAACCGGCGCCGCCTGGAACTGCTCGACGAGATCGAGGTGGAGGTCGGCGCGGGCCGGCCGGCGGTCGAGGAAGTGCTGCGCGCATTCCTGGCTCCGCCGTTCGAGATGCAGCAGAAATGGGGGGCGAGCGGCCGGACCTTCCTGCGGCTCGTCGGCCGGCTCCACGCGGAGACGAACGACGAGCACCGGGCCACCTACCTCCGTCACTTCGAGGAGGTCCGCCGGCGGTTCACCTCGGCGCTCCACCGCGCGCTGCCCCATCTCGAGGCCACCGACGTGCACTGGCGCATGATGTTCCTGATGGGGTCGATGGCGTTCGCGATGGTCGAAGGCCTCACGCCGCGGCCGGGCGGTCCGCCGCCTCGCGACCCGGACGAGGTTCTCGACGCGCTGCTCTGTTTCGCGGCGGCCGGGGTCGCCGCCCCGTCTCCGGCCCGCGTGCCCATCGACGCTGGCCGGCCGGACAGGCCGGGTTTCGTGGTCGGGGAAGAAGCGCCTGCCGCTCGCGGTCGGTAGAGGCGATTGGTGCGCACTCAGAAGGGACGTCTGTCGTGAACACGCGCCTCGTACTCGCGCTCGCCACGGTCGCGGCAGGATGCGCATCCGCCCCGCCAGTCGACGCGCCGCGGCTCGCAACCGACGTTCCGGACACCTGGACCGCCGTAGCCGGCCCCCTCACCGACGAGGTGGCGTCCGACTGGTGGACCGAGTTCGACGACCCCGGGCTGTCCGACGCGGTCGCGACCGCCCTCGAGAACAACTACGACCTGCAGGCGGCCGCGGCCCGGCTGGAGCAGGCAGCGGCCGACGCCCGCACGGCCGCGGCCGGCCTCCGGCCGACCGTGCAGGCGTCCTACAACGGCCTGCGGCGGAAGCAGAACTTCGTCGGCTTCCCGATTCCCGGCGCCGAGGGAAGGGTCCTCAGCACGGTCTTCACGAATCACGGCACGTCGCTCGACCTCTCGTGGGAGATCGACCTGTGGCGCCGCCTGCGAGCCGACGCCCAGGCCGCGCTGGCGGATCTGCAGACATCGGCCGCCGACCTGCGGGGCGCGCAGCTCTCGCTGGCGGGGCAGACCGTCAAGGTGTGGTTCGCCATCGCGGAGGCCCAGCAGCAGGTGCTGCTGTCCGAGACGACGGTCGACAGCTTCCGCGGCTCGGCCGACCTCGTGCGGGAGCGGTTCGAGTCGGGCATCCGACCGGCCCTCGATCTGCGGCTGGCGCTGCTGAACCTCGCGAACGCCGAAGCGCTGCTCGACCAGCGGCGGCAACAGCTCGACTCGACGCAGCGCCAGCTCGACGTCCTGCTCGGCCGCTATGCGGCCGGCGAGGTGGAACCTCCCGCCGATCTGCCGGCCGTGCCGGAGAGCATTCCCGGCGGGCTGCCCGCGACCCTCGTCGCGCGCCGGCCCGACCTGGTGGCGGCGGAGCGGCGGGTCGCCGCGGCCGACGCCCGGCTGAGCAGCGCCCGCCGTCAGCTTCTGCCCGGCATCACGCTGACCGCCTCCACCGGCACTGCCACCGACGCGCTGCTGTCGCTCCTCTCCGGGGACTTCGCCATCTGGAGCTTCGTCGGCAACGTCGTTGCGCCGCTCTGGCAGGGCGGCCGGCTGCGGGCGCAGATCAGCCGCGCCGAGGCACAGGCGGCCGAGGTGCTCTCCAGCTACGTCAACACCGCGCTGACTGCCTACGCGGAGGTGGAGACGGCGCTCGCGGCCGACGGCTTCTACGCGGGCCGCGTCGGGCACCTCGTGACCGCGGTGGAACAGGCGCGCGCCGCGGAGCGGCTCGCGGAGGAGCGCTACCTGGCCGGACTCGACAACTACATCACCGTGCTCGAGTCGCAGCGGTCGGCCGTGCAGGCGGAGGGCGACCTCATCGCCGCGCGGCGCCTGCGGCTCGACAACCGCGTCGACCTTTACCTGGCGCTCGGGGGCGGCTTCGAGCAGCTCCCCGCGCCCGTCACCCTCGGCGACGGCGACGCCGGCATCACCGGCGCGCAATAGCCGCAGACGAGGACGGACAACACCATGAAACGCGTGCTCCTACGTTCTCTGCGGGTCGTCCTTCCGCTCGCGGTCCTCGGTGTGGCCGTGGTTGCGGCCGCCGTGCTGGTCAGCACCCGCCCGCCCGTCGCCACCCAGGCGCCGACGATCGAGCCACCCGGCGTCCGGGTGCACCAGGTGACGCTCGAGGAAGTTCCGCTGACGGTCACGAGCCAGGGCACGGTCCGCCCCCGCACGGAGAGCCAGCTTGTGTCCGAGATCGCGGGCCGCGTCATCTGGGTCGCCCCATCGTTCGCCGAGGGCGGGTTCTTCGAGGCGAACGACGTCCTCGTCCGCATCGACACCTTCGACTACGAACAGGCGATCGTGAGCGCCCGATCGCAGCTCGCGCAGGCCCGCCTCATGCTGGCGCAGGAGGAGGCGGAGGCCGACGTGGCAGCCCGCGAATGGGCGGAGCTGGGTCGCGGCGACCCGCGCGAGCTTACGCTCCGCAAGCCGCAGCTCGAGGACGCCCGGGCATCGGTGGCGGCGGCCGAGGCCAACCTGGAAAGGGCCGAGCGCGACATGGAGCGAGCGGAGATCGTCGCCCCGTACGCCGGGCGCGTGCGGCGCAAGGACGTGGACGTCGGGCAGTTCGTCACAGTCGGGGCATCCGTGGCGACGATCTATGCCGTCGACCTGGCGGAGGTACGGCTCCCACTCCCGGACGAGGAGCTCGCGTACCTCGACCTGCCCCTGTCCTACCGGGGCGTCACGAACCAACCGACGCCGGCTGTCACGATCCGGGCCACCTTCGCGGGCGAGACCCACGAATGGGAGGGCCGGATCGTCCGCACGGAGAGCGAGATCGATCCCGTCAGCCGCATGGTGCACGTCGTAGCCGAGGTGCGGGACCCGTACGCCGCCGGCCCCGTTCCGAACCGACCGCCGCTCGCCGTCGGGATGTACGTCCAGGCCGAGATCGAAGGGCGAACGGCCCGCGACGTGGCGGTCGTGCCGCGCGCGGCGCTCCGCGGAGCCCGCCAGGTGGTCGTGGTCGGCCCGGACGACCGGATCTCGTTCCGTGACGTGGACATCCTGCGGACGACGACCGACCGGATGTTCGTCCGGGAAGGGTTGGCTCCGGGTGAGCTGGTAGCCGTCTCGCCGCTCGACGCGGCGACCGCCGGGATGCGGGTGCAGCTCGCCAACCTCGATCGGGATGCACTGGCACAGCAGGGGGCCGCGTCCGCCGAGCCGACCTCCGCGACTTCGCCGGAGGCAGTGCAGGCAGCCCCGATGGCACCGCCTCCGAGCACCCCGGTCGAGACGGTCGCGCGCCGGACGGCGCCCGACCCGCCGGCGGAGCGACCCGAGCCGGCCGGACCGGCAGAATCGCCCCGGGCGGCAGAGACGGGCCAGCTCACCGCCCGTGTGGCCGAGGCACCGGCGGCGGGGCCCGCGGAGGAGCCGAACTGGCTCGACGCGCTCGTCGCCAGGCCGGCAGCGGCCCGGCCGGCGGCACGGCCCGTGCGGCAGGCATCCTCGGCGCCACGGGAGGACAGCCGCAGACCCGCCGTTCGGCCTGCTTCCGCGCCGCTCCGGGCCTCTGCGACCGCCGAGCGGCCGGAGCTCGGGCGCAGGGCGCCCGCTGCCCGTCCGGTCGCGGCGGCGGAGACGCGCGCACGCCCCGTTCGACCGGAGCCGCCCCCGCCGCTGCTGCCGGGGCCGGACGTGGCGGCCGCGCGCGTGCCTGAGGCACGGATGCCGGCCGCGGCTGCCGCCGACCCCGGCGCCACGGCGCACACGTTCGCGGTGGCCCCGTTCGCCACCCTGGGCACCGGACCGGCCGGCGCCGGCATCGGCCAGGCCCTCGCCCGCGCCGTTGCCAGCGGTGTTGCCGGCGAGGGGCTGCGGGCCGTCGGATCGGCCGGCGATGCCCGGTTCACCATCGACGGCGGCGTCCAGCAGGTGGGCCCCGCCGTGCGGGTGACCGCCCGCATCACCGACACCGCGGGCAGCGACGCCGTGCGGGCCATCAAGGTCGACGGATCGGCCGAGGATCTGCCTGCCCTGCGCCAGGACGTCGTCGCCGCCATCGGCGAGCGCCTGGCGGAGCTCGCGACCGCGGCGCCCGCCGCGGCCGCTACGGACCCGGCGACGCAGCTCGCGCGCGACTTCCTGGAGCGGCGCGCCGCCGCCAGGCGTCCGCCCCAGCCGGCTGTAGCGCCGGCCCGGGCCCGCTTCGAGGCGAGCCGGGCCGGCTCGCCGGCGGAGGCGCCCGCCGGCGGCGGGAGCGAGCCGGTCGAGACGGCAGTCGCTTCCGTGCGGTCCGCCACCGCCAACCCCGTGGCGGTCCTCACGTTCGACGAGCTCGGAACCTCTGCCAACGACGTCCGCGGGGTCAGCCTGGGACGGGTCATCACCGACACCGTGACGGCTCGGCTCGCCGATCTGCCGGACGTGACCATCGTCACCCTGGGTGACGATGCGATGTGGACGGTCGGCGGCGGCATACAGCGGGTCGGGGACGTCGTGCGCGTGACGGCGCGCGTGGTCGACATCGCCAGCGGCGCGGTCGTGACGTCGGTGAAGGTCGACGGCAGCGTAACCGAGCTGGCGGACCTCCAGAATCGGGTCGCGGCGGCGGTGACCCGCGGCGTCGCGGATGCCCTGGCCAGAGAGATCCAGGTGGGCGAGGTCGTTGCAGACTTGAGTGATGGGAGGCGATCGTGAGGGGCATGATCGACTGGTTCGCACGCAACAGCGTCGCCGCCAACCTGATGATGGCGTTCATCATGGTGAGCGGGGTCCTGGCGACCACCAACGTCCGGGAAGAGGTGTTCCCGGAGATCGAGCTCGACCGGATACAGGTCGAGGTCCCGTACCTCGGCGCCGCCCCCGAAGAGGTCGAGGAAGGGGTGAACGTCCGCATCGAGGAGGCGATCCAGGGCATAGACGGCATCAAGGAAATCCAGTCCACCGCGTCCGAGGGAATGGGCTCGGTGATGATCGAGATGGATCTGGGAGCCGACGCGCGCCGCGTCGTCGACGAGGTCAAAAGCAACATCGACGCCATCACCACCTTCCCGATCGAGACCGAGAAGCCGATCATCCGCGAGCTCACGAACCGGCAGCAGGTCGTCGATGTCGCGGTTTCCGGCGACATCGATCCGTTCACGCTGAAGCAGGTCACCGAGCGGGTGCGCGACGACCTGACCGCGATACCGGGGATCGAGCGCGCCGCCCTACGAGATCTCGATCGAGGTCTCCGAGGACGACCTGCGGCGGCACGGCCTGACGTTCGACCAGGTGGCCGACGCGGTGCGCCGGTCGTCGCTGGACCTGCCGGGCGGGTCGGTGCGGACCGAGCGGGGCGAGATCCTGCTGCGGACGATCGGGCAGGCCTACCGCGGAGCGGAGTTCGAGGACTTGGTCCTCTGGACGCGGGCCGACGGCAGCCGCCTGCACCTCGGAGACGTGGCGACGGTCGTCGACGGCTTCGAGGAGACCGACCAGGAAGCCCGCTTCGACGTCGAGCCGGCGATGATGGTCTCCGTCTTCCGGACCGGAGACCAGAGCGCGATCGAGCTCGCGGGGCTCGTCATCGACTACGTCGAGGCGGCCCAGCCCCGTCTCCCCGAGGGGGTGACGCTGACCGTCTGGCAGGACTCGGCGAAGATGCTGGGCAACCGGCTGTCGCTGATGCTCCGGAGCGGCATCGCGGGGTTCGCGCTCGTCTTCCTGGTGCTGGCGCTGTTCCTGGAGCTGCGCCTGGCGTTCTGGGTCAGCCTCGGCATCCCCATCTCGTTCCTCGGCGCGATCGCGCTGATGCCGGGCCTCGAGGTCTCCGTGAACGTGCTGTCGCTGTTCGCGTTCGTCCTGGTCCTCGGTATCGTCGTCGACGACGCCATCATCGTCGGCGAGAACATCTACCGGCACCAGGAGGAGCACGGCGACGGCATGCGCGGCTCGATCGAGGGCGCCTACGAGATCGCGAAGCCGGTCACGTTCGCCATCCTGACAACGGTGGCCGCCTTCAGCCCGCTCCTGTTCGTACCCGGCATGATGGGCAAGATCTTCCGGGTCATCCCCCTCGTCGTCATCCCGTGCCTGCTGTTCTCGCTGATCGAATCGCTGAACATCCTGCCGGCCCACCTCTCGCACATCCCGAAGCGCGTCCGCCGGGGGCCGTGGCACCGCTTCCAGTCGATGTTCGCAACCGGCCTGAAGCGCTTCGTGCGGGCAGTCTACGTTCCCACCCTCGAGCGCGCGCTCCGCTGGCGGTATCTCACGGCCGCGACCGGGGTCGGCATCATGATCGTGACCCTCGGGATGGTGCTCTCGGGCCGGCCCACGTTCCAGTTCTTCCCGTCGATCGAGGCGGACTTCATGTCGGCCTCCGTGACGATGCCGCAGGGGACTCCCGTCGATACCACCGGCGCGGCGGTCGCGAAGCTCGAGGCTGGCGCGGCGCGGCTGCGCCAGCGGCTTCTGGAGGAAACCGGCCAGGACTACTTCCTGCACACGGCGGCGGCCGTGGGAGACCAGCCCATGGCGGGGCGGGGCGGGGGTCCGATGGGCCCGGTCGGCAACATCGCGTCGTCGAACATCGGTGAGGTGGCGGTCGAGCTGCTCCCGACGGAGTTGCGCGCCTACAGCAGCGAGCAACTCGGCCTGATGTGGCGCGAAGCGACCGAGCCGATCCCGGAAGCCGTCGACGTCAACTTCACGATGAGCATGATGAACCCGGGGAGCGACGTCGACGTGCAACTCGCGGGGCCCGACCTCGACCGCCTGCGGGCGGCGGCCGAGGAGGTCAAGGGGCGGCTCGCCGAGTACGCGGGCGTCTACGAGGTGACCGACTCGTTCCGGGCCGGCAAGGAGGAGATGAAGCTCGGCATCAAGCCCGCCGCCGAGGCCCTCGGCCTCACGCTCCAGGACCTCGGCCGGCAGGTGCGGCAGGCCTTCTACGGCGAGGAGGCCCAGC
>JAGWAJ010000076.1:4662-5112 GCA_021296475.1 Acidobacteriota bacterium | reverse complement strand
GGTCGCCGTCGTCGAGCCGGGGCGCGGCTTCGCCTCCATCCGCCGCATCGACCGCAACCGGGCCGTCAACGTCACCGCCTCGGTCGACCCGACGGTGACCTCCGCCGGCGACGTCATCGCCGACCTCAACGCCCGCATCCTCCCCGAGGTGCTCGCCCGCCACCCGGGCGTCTTCTTCACCTTCGAAGGGGTGATGGCGGAGCAGCGGGACGCGGTCGGGGGGCTGCAGCGGGGGTTCGTGCTCGCGCTGCTGATGATCTTCGCGCTGCTCGCGGTGCCGCTGAAGTCTTACGTGCAGCCGCTCATCATCATGAGCGCGATCCCGTTCGGGCTCATCGGAGCGGTCTGGGGACACATCTTCCTCGACCTGAACGTGTCGATGATGTCGATGTTCGGGCTCGTCGCGCTGACCGGCGTCGTCGTCAACGACAGCCTGATCATGGTCGACTT
>JAGWAJ010000076.1:0-4333 GCA_021296475.1 Acidobacteriota bacterium | reverse complement strand
GCCGGAGCCGCCGGCGGGGGCGCTGCCCGAGGGGAGCGCAGCCCGCGTCGCCGAGGCTACGTCCTGAGTCGGAGGCCGGAATTGCTGCCGCCGGGCCGCTCGACCGCGGTCCGGCGGTCTCGGCCGGTCAGTCGGCGCCGGCGACCTCGCCGACGATCCGCTCTACGATGGGCGGGCTGACGGGGCACGACGAATCGTTGATCCGGCACTGCGCCAGGGTCAGCGCGCAGCCGCACGGGCACTCTTCCGCGTTCACGCGCCGCAGCACCTCCTCCCGCTGCGAGCCGGTCAGCACCGAAAGATCGATGCCGGGAATCTCGGTGGCCTGCGCCGCGTTCGCCAACCGGAGCTGGTCGTTCGGCTCGACGATCTCCACCGTGGCGTCGTTCGGCAGCGACGTCAGGTAGCGGGTCTCCTGCTCCAGCACGATCGGGCTGATGAGTCCGACGTGGCTCTCGACGATGCGGCCTTCGGGATCGACGACGAACGAGGTCGGCAGCGCGACGACGCCCGGAAACGCCCGCTTGATCTCGGGCGTCGACATCACGACCGGGTAGTTGACGCCGTACTGGGCCGCGAACGCCGCGACGAGATCGGCCCCTCCGGCATCCTCCGACACCCCGATGACCGTCAGGTGGTCGGGGTAGCGCGCCGCGAGCTGCACGAGATACGGGATCTCCTCGCGGCACGGTCCGCACCACGTCGCCCAGAAGTTCACCAGCACGACCTTCCCGAGCTGATCCGCCATCGAGATGGAGGCGCCATCGATGGTCTCCATCGTCAGATCGGGCACCGCGGCCGGAGCGTCGACGAACTGTAGCCTCACCCCGCCGGCCGGAGCGTCGAAGAGCGGCGCCGGAGCGTCCGCGGCGCCGAGGGTCTCGGGGGCGCCGCCATCCGGCCCGCAAGCCGCCGGCCAGAGCAGAGCGAACAGGACGGCAGCGCGGACCAGGCATCTCGACATCAGGCTCTCCAATCGGTGATCGGGGACGTCGTGCTCATTGTATCGCCGTCCGCGGGGTCGACGACCGCTGGCACTGCGAATCAGAAGCCGAGCTGGACAGCGGCCGCCAGCGCAAGGGCGGCGACGAGGTACAGCTTCGCGAGGAGCGGCACGACGAAGCGGACCCACTGCTGGTACGGGATCCGACCCAGGGCGAGCATCCCCATCAGGAGTGCGTTCGTCGGGACGAGCATGTTCGTGAAGCCGTCGCCGAACTGGTACGCCAGCACCGCGGTCTGCCGGGTGACGCCGGTCAGGTCGGCCAGCGGCGCCATGATCGGCATCGTGACGTAGGCCTGCCCCGAGCCGGACGGAATGAAGAGGTTGCAGACCGTCTGGGCGGCGAGCATGCCGAGGGCGGCGGCGTGGGCCGGCAGCGCGCCGAGCGGCGCGGCCAGCCAGTGCACGAGGGTGTCGATGACCTTGGCGTCCGAGAGTACCACCTCGATGGTCCGCGCGAACCCGATGAGGAGCGCCGTCGCCGTCAGTTCCGCGGCACCCCGCAGGAAGGCGCGCGCCGCGGCGTTCGGGCCGAGGCGGCCGACCGCCGCGGCGAGGAGCCCGATGGCGAGGAAGACGGTCGACAGCTCCACGAGATACCAGCCGCGCGCGGCCACCCCGTAGACGAAGACGCCTATCCCGGCGACCAACACGGCGAGCACCGCGGCGTGGCGTCCGGTGAGGCGCGCCCCGCCCTCCAGAGCGAAACCGGTCGAGTAGTCGACGTCGGCCACCAGGCTCGCCCGCGGGTCGCGGCGGACCCGCGCCGCGTAGCGCAGGATGTGGTGCACCCCGACCGCTGCGCAGGCCAGCAGCAACCCCCAGCGCACCGCCTGCCCGGAAGTGAGGGCGACGCCGGCGATGTCCTGGGCGATCAGAACCGTGAACGGGTTGAGCGCCGCGCAGGCGTAACCGACGCCGGCGCCGACGTAGACGATGCCGACCGCGGTAACGGCGTCGAGGCGCAGGGCGAGGCACATCGTCACCAGGATTGGAACGAACGGCATGTATTCCTCGGCCATCCCGACGGTCGAGGAGCCGAGAGCGAACAGCGCGACCATCCCCGCGACCAGCCACTCCGGACGGGTCGAAAGACGGTCGATCGCAGCCGCGATCAGCCCGTCGAACGCGCCGGTGGCGCGCACGACGCTGATGACGCCGCCGACGAGGAAGACGAAGAAGATGATCTCCTGGGCCGCGGCGAGGCCGGCCGGGATGGACGTCAGAAACGCCAGCGGCGGAAGGGGCGCCACGTCGACCGCCCGATAGCTTCCCTCGACCACCCGCGGGCCCTCGCGCTCGAACTCGCCGGCGGGCACGAAGTAGCTCGCCGCCTGGGCCAGGACGATCAGCGCGAAGATCAGGACGATAGAGTCCGGCAGGCGGCGGGCCGCACCGGCCGGGCTGCGTTCCGTCATTGCTGGGACACCGCGACCCGCCTCAACGGGTCGGGTCCTCGGAGACGCGGACGAGCAGCTTGCCGAAGTTCTCGCCCCGCAACAGGCCCTGGAACGCCGGCACGGCGCGGTCGAGCCCGTCGACGACGTCCTCGCGGTACTTCACGCGGCCGTCCCGGATCCACGCGGCGACATCCCGCAGGAAGTCCGGCTCCCGCTCCCGGTGGTCGTAGATGATGAAGCCGCGGAACGTGATGCGGCGCACCAGGGTCAGCCCCATGAGCCGTGGAACCTGGTCCGGACCGGGCGGGGGCTCCGTCAGGTTGTAGTTGGCGATGCGCCCGCAGACCGGCACGCGCGCGAAGGTGTTGAGCAGCGGCAGCACGGCCTCGAACACCCTCCCGCCGACGTTCTCGAAGTAGACGTCGATACCGTCGGGGCACGCCGCGCGCAGGTCGGCCGACAGGTCTTCCGCGCGGTGGCTGACGCAGGCATCGAAGCCGAGATCGTCCGTCACGTAGTCGCACTTCTCGCGGGCACCGGCGATGCCGACTACGCGGCAGCCCCGGATCTTCGCGATCTGGCCGACCACGGCCCCCACCGCCCCCGAGGCGGCGGAGACGACCACCGTCTCGCCGGCCTTAGGCCGCCCGTGGTCGAGCAGCCCGACATAGGCGGTCAGCCCGGGCATCCCGAGCACGCCGACGGCGGTCGAGATGGGCGCGGCGGCCGGGTCGAGCTTGCGCACCCCGTCCCCGTCCGTCAGGGCGTAGTCCTGCCAGCCGTTTGCGGTCAGCACGATCTCGCCCGCCCGGAAGCCCGCGAGGTTCGACTCCACCACCTGCGACACGGTGCCGCCGACCATCACCTCGTCCAGCCCGACCCCCTTCGCGTAGGACGGACCGGGGTTCATCCGGCCGCGCATGTAGGGATCGAGCGACAGGTAGATGGTGCGGCAGAGCATCTGCCCGCGCTCCGGGCGGGGCACGGGCTCCTCGACCAGTGTGAAGTCGCTCGCCTTCGGCGGGCCCACCGCGTAGGCAGCGAGCCGGATCTGACGGTTCATGGCGGTCATCGCCGGCGTCCTCCCGATCCGCGCGGCACCGGCAGCCAGTATACTGAGGGCTTCGATTCGGCGGCCCGGTCAACCACCCGCCCAGGAGATCCGCGATGCGTGAACATGCTCTCTTTACTTATCGGTTCAACCTCGGTCATATCGAGCGTCTGGTCAAGGACCTGACCGACGAGCAGATGGTCGGCCAGCCCAACGGCGTGGTCAATCACCCGGCCTGGACGCTCCGGCACCTCGCCTCGTCGTCGAACTACCTGGCGACCACCCTCGGCCTCGAGTCGACGACCCCGGCGGAATGGGACCAGGGCGGCTCGCCCGGCGGCGCGCCGAGCGGCAATGCGGCGGACTACCCGACCAAGGCCGAGTTGCTCGCCGCCCTGAAGGCGCAGCACGAGCGCGTGGACGCCGCCGTGTCCAACGCCGACCCGGAGCTCTTCGCCAAGGACGCGGCCGAGGAGGCGCGGAGCTACTTCCCCAAGGTCGGCGACCTCATCGACTACATGCTGACCGCGCACGAGGGGACGCACATCGGGCAGATCTCGGCGTGGCGCCGCGCGATGGGGCTGAAGCCGACCGCCGGCGAGTAGCCGTCTCGGCACCCGTCGACACCGCGTCCGATGCTCCGGCACCTCCTCTTCACGTACCGCTTCAACCTGGACCGGGGGCGAACCCTGGTCGGCGATCTCTCGGCCGAGCAGATGGTCCGGCAGCCCCACGGGGTGGTCAATCATCCGGCCTGGACCCTGGGGCACCTCGCACAGGCATCGAATCAGCTCGCCGTCGCGCTGGGCCTGGAGTCGACGTTTCCGGCTGCGTGGAAGGAGGCGTTCCGGACCGGCGCCACCCCGAGCAGCGACGTTG
>JAGWAJ010000075.1 GCA_021296475.1 Acidobacteriota bacterium | reverse complement strand
GGAACGTGCAGGTCGGGGCGGTCGAGATAGTTGAACACGATGGCGGTGGACGTGTCCGCCATGAGCTCCGCGGGAGTGCCGCTCCGCGGCCAGTGGGAGAGCGTCATGAGCGTGCCGTCGTTCGGCTTGCCGTCAACGATGACGTTGGGCTCGGACGCGGCGTCGGCGTAACCCACGAAACGCATGCGATTCGACCTCCCGCATAGTCGTCGACTCAGCCTATCGCGTCTTCCTGATCGCGGATCGTTGACCCGGGCAGCGCTCGCTCGGCGCGCTCGGGTCGGCTTCGGAGCCGCGACCTTCCTCCCCCGGGGAACGAGGCTCCGTCGGCACGTCTCAAGAATAGAGGGGGGTCGAAAATGCGACGAGTTGTTCCCGTTGCTCTCCTGGCACTTGCAGCGCTCCAGATGGGTACCTTGTCGGCGGCGGTAGGTTCGATTGTCCGTGCCAAGGCTCCGGCCGCCGCCGCGCATCTGCCGCCGCCGAGCGGAGCGCCGGCGCGCCGTGACCTCGATGCGGTGCTCCCTCCCAGCGAGTTCGTAGATGCTCCTTTCCCTGGAGCGCGCCGAACCGCACCCGGGTGGTGTATCCCGAGTATCCCGAACGGTCGCGTGGGATCAGGTTTCGGATGGTGTCATCGTCAGTCCGCGCGGGCATCGTAGAGGACGCGCCCTTCGCACAGGGCGTCGTGTTCAGAGTCCGGGCAACGGTTCGTCAGCGGACGGCCCGTAGAGCGACGGCACGGGGATGTCGTTCAGGCGCAGGTAGACCCCGAGTTGCGCCCGGTGGTGGATCAGGTGATTCATGACGAAGCTCCGAAGCAGGGCCGCCTTCGGACGCGTGAAGAGCACCGTGCCGTTGCTCAGCAGCGACCAGGGCTTCCGCAGATCATCGTCGCTGGCGCCGGCGAGAGCGGCACGCATCCGGCGGGCGTTGCTGTCGAGCACGGCGACGATGGCGGCCGTGTCCGAGGGCGGGGGTTCCACCGGCCTGCGGCCGGGCGCGGCGTCCAACGCGTCCTGCGTGACGATTATCGCGCCCAGGGACGGCAGGTCCGCCACGTGTCTCGCCAGCCAGAGCATGGATCCGGACTTCGGATGCGGCTTCCAATCGAACTTGTCGACAGGAACGCGCTCCAGCGTCGTGCGCGTCCGCGCGATCTCTTCCTCGAAGTCCGGCAGCAGGTTCTCACTGATCGTCATGCCTTCACCAGCTTGCGACGCCTTCGGCTCCCTCGAACTGTAGCAGGGCGGCGTCCGTCGTCTGATAGAGTGCGGCTTCGCCGCGTGAACCGGGACGGGGCAGGGAGGCCCCGGACGTCGGTTCACGGCCCAGAGCCGGCCCGGGGCCTGGGGTCCGGCCGACGTTTATCCGCGGAGCACCCATCGATGGACGGACGCATCTCCCGCCGCCAGTTGCTGCACGCCGTCGGCGCGGCCGGCGGGGCGGCCGCCGTGCACGCCGCGGCTACCGCCCTGGGGCTCCTGCCGCCGGTGGCCCGGGCGGGCCAGATCGCCCTCCGCCCCGCCGAGGGCGGCCGCGCCACGTCGTCATCATCGGCGCGGGCATCGCCGGGCTGACGGCGGCGTACGAGCTGCGTAGGGCGGGCCATCGCTGCACGGTCCTCGAAGCCTCCCATCGTGCGGGAGGACGCAACCTGACCCTGCGGCGCGGCGACATCGTCGACGAGGTGGGGGCCCGGCAGGTCTGCGAGTTCGATGACCACCCCGACCTCTACTTCAACGCCGGCCCCGCACGGATTCCCGGCAGCCACACGAGCCTGCTGCGCTATTGCCGCGAGCTGGGCGTCCGCCTCGAGGTCTTCGTCAACGACAACCGCAACGCCTGGGTCCAGGACGATGCCGCCTTCGGCGGGCGGCCCATCCGCAGCCGGGAGTACATGACGGACGCCCGCGGCTTCGTGGCCGAGCTGCTGGCGAAGGCGGTCCACCCGCGCGACCTCGACGCCCGTCTCGATGCCGGCGACCAGGAGCGGTTGCGAGCCTTCCTGCGCGTGTACGGCGACCTCGACGAGACGCTCGCCTACCGCGGTTCGGAGCGCGCCGGGTACGCCAGCGGCGGCATGATGTCACCCGGCGTCCGGAAGCCGGTGCGCGGCTTCTCGGAGCTCCTCGACGCCGACTTCTGGCGCGAGTACATGCACTGGGGCGAGATGGTGGACCAGGCCGCGCCCATGATGCAGCCCGTGGGCGGCATGGACCGCATCGTCGACGCCTTCCTGGGCCGGGTGGGGGACGCGGTCGAGCTCCGGGCGATCGTGCGCGAGATCCGGCTGGGCGAGAGCGGCGTGGAGGTGGCGTACGCCGACGCCCGCGGCGACGTGCGCTCGGTCCGGGGCGACTACTGCCTCAACAGCATGCCGGCCCACCTGGTGCCGGGCCTGCGCCACAACCTGCCCCCGCGCTACGTGCGGGCGCTCGCCGCCCCCACGCTGAGCAAGAACGTCAAGGTGGCGTTCCAGGCGCGGCGCCGCGATCTACGGCGGCATCTCCTGGACCAACCAGGACATCACCCAGATCTGGTACCCCCCGCACGGCATCCACGGCCCCAACGGCATCATCCTGGGGGCCTACACCTTGGACGACGAGCGCGGCCTCCGGCTCGCCCGGATGTCGCCGGCCGAGCGCGTCGAGGTGGCGCTGGTCCAGGGCGAGAAGGTCCATCCCGGCTACCGGCAGCACGTCGAGCGGGGCCTCAGCGTGGCCTGGTCCCGGATGAACCACGTGCTCGGCTGCTCGACCCTCTGGACGGAAGAGGCGTTGCGGAACCATCTCCCGACGCTGCAGGAGCCCGCCGGACGGCACTACCTGGTCGGCGATCAGGTCACGCACCACGCCGGCTGGCAGGAAGGCGCCATCCAGTCGGCCTACCACGCGTTGCGAGACATCGACCGGCGGGAGCGGGAGGCGGCGGCCGCCGCCTGAGCAAGTCGTCCCTCGGCGGCGGTCGAAGATGCTGGGGCGCCTGTTGCGGCGGTTTGCCGAGGCGCCGCGACTTCGGCGGCGGAGGCGCCGCGCCGGCCGGTGCCACCTCCGCGCCTCCGGTACGACGAGAGGCGCATCAGGCGCGGAGTGGTGATGCGGCCTTGCGGGCCGATCGGGTGGGGCGCGTGTCGGCCGGAGCGAATCCATCGCAATCCGCCACCGACACCGGCAGAAACGTCGTGTGGGGAATGGGCTTGCCCTCGGCCGCGGCGGCGAGGTTGTCGAGGGCCCGTTCGGGCGCGCCGACGGTGCCGGCCAGTTGATACGCCTCGGCACAGACCTGTTCGAGGACGGAGATCCGCTGCTCCAGGTCCTGCATACGCCTGTCTCTCTCTGTCACGGCGTTCATGGCGTTACTCCTCCGACTTCCGAAGGCCCGCTTGACGCCTGACGGTGAAGGGGCAGCCCGGCGACGAAATCAGCGGTGCGCTGCTCGCAAGCATCTGGTTGGGCCGCCGCGACGGGCAAGAGCCACCTGGTTCGGCGAGGCCGTCACTCGACGGCGCAGGCCTCCCGCACGGTCGGGTTGTACGGGTCGAAGTCGTCTTCGTCGCAGGTGGGGCAGGCGTCCGTCGCCGGCGTCGTGCCGATCCCGCGGGCTTCCATCAGTCGGCGCAGCAGGGCTGCGGTGTGGGGTTGCTGCTTGAAGACCACGCCCCGCACGACCCCGTCCGCGATCGTCAGCGGTGTCCAGCCCCGGTCGTTGACCGCTTCGAGGTCGGCGCCCCGATCCACGAGCAGTTCCACGACCTCGTTGGCGCCCCGCTCCGCGGCGCCGTGGAGGGGGGTCTCGCCCCCGGCATCCGCGGAGTGGATGTCGCCGCCGAGGTCGAGCAGCAGCCTGAACGCCTCGAGCAGCTGCTCGTCGGTGCCCGGATCGGCGCCGGGAGAGACGCCGACGCCGGCCGCGGCCATCAGCGGCGTCCGGCACACGGCCGTCGGCAGGAACGGATCGGCCCCGAACTCCAGGAGCACACGCATCAGGTCGGCGTCGCCGGTCCGGGCGGCCAGGAACAGCGGCGTCGCGCCGGCGCCCCCGGTGTTCCGCTGCCTCGGGACGTCCTGCAGGTCCTTCCGGACGCGGGCGTTCGGGTCCGCGCCGGCGACCAGGAGCAGCCGGGCGAGATCCAGCGCGGACACGTCGTCCCGGTGCAGCCGCTCGGGGTTGTTGAATCCAATCGCGGGCCGGCGGCTCCACGACAGTTGGTGCAGCGCCGACCACCCGACCGCGTCCGACTGCGGGTCGGCGCCCGCGCGCAGCAGGAGCGCCGCGAGCTCGTAGTTCATGTTCGTGATCGCGAGCAGCAGCGGCGTGACGCCGTTCGGTAGCGGCTCGTCCACGCCGGCGCCGGCCGCCAGCAGGACCCGGGCCGCCGCAATGCTGCCCGCCCGCGACGCGAACAGGAAGGCCGTGAAGCCGCGCCCGGTGCGCGCGTGGATGTCGGCCCCGGCCCCGATCAGCGCCTGCACGACGCCCGCGTTGTCCTCGGCTGCCGCCCACATCAGCGCCGTCTGGCCGTGCGTGTCGTCCGTGGCGTCGACTTCCGCGCCGTGGGCCAGCAGGGCCCGGACAGCGTCGACCTTCCCGGTCCGCGCGGCCGTCATCAGCGCGGTCCGGCCGCCCACGGTGGCCTCGTCGGCGTCGGCGCCCGCCTCGAGCAGCCTGGCGATGACGCCGGCGTTCCCGGTACGCGCGGCGAGCGATAGCGGCGTCGCCCCGTAGCGGTTGGCGGCCGTGACGTCGGCACCCGCGGCGATCAGCAACCCGACGACACCGGCCTGTTCCCCCCGCACCGCCCAGTGGAGGGCGGTGGTGCCGTCCGCCGACGCGGCGTTGACGTCGACCTGCCGGCCCAGCAGCGCGCGGACGGACTCCGCGGAGCCCGCCTTGACGGCGTCGACCAGCGGCGTCTCGCGCGGGGCGGCTTCCAGGCAGACGACGGCCACGAGCGGCGCTGCCCACAGGAGCAGGCGCTGCGTCCTCCTCGTCCGCCGCCCCGACCCGGTCACGCGGCGTTCGCGCTGCGCGAGCTGCGGCGCGAGACGGTGAGGGCCAACCGCCGCCGCGGCACGCGCGAACGACCGCCGGCGACCCGCCGCTCGATCCGGCTGTGCTGAGCCTGGGTGCACCATCACTGTCCTCAGACGCCCGCCAGGGGCTCGACGGCGAGCCGTCCCGTGCTGTCGCCCAGGCGATCCACGGGGACGGCGGCCCAGTCCAGCATCGCCATCAGGAGGTTCGCCAGCGGCGTCTCGGCGATTTCGAGATGCCGCCCTCCCGACCGCCCGGCACCTCCCACGAGCGCGATGGGGAGGTCGAAGTGCTCGTGCCGGTTCGGGTTGCTGATGCCTCCGCCGTAGAGCAGCCGCACGTGGTCCAGCAGGCTGCCGTCGCCGTCCGGCGTCGACCGGAGCTTGTCGACGAACGCGGCGAACAGGTCCATGTGGTACGTGTTGATCTTCGCCAGGTTCGCGAGGTTCTCCGGGTCGTCCCGGTGGTGGGAGAGGCCGTGGTGGTTCATCGGGATGCCGAGCTCGGGGTACGACCGGCCCCCGAGCTCGCGGCCGAGCATGAAGGTGGTCACGCGCGTGACGTCCGCCTGGTACGCCAGCCATTGCAGGTCGAACATCAGGGCCGCGTGCTCGGCGAAGTCCTCCGGAATCCCCGTGGGGCGCTCGAACGGCGGCAGCTCGCGGGCCGCGGCCCGACCCGCCGTCTGCAGCCGGCGCTCGATCTCGCGCACGGCCTCCAGGTACTCGTCGACGCGGGCGCGGTCGGTCGGCCCCACCGCCTGCTGCAGCGCGGCGATGTCGGCGGTCACGTCGTCGAGGATGCTGCGGTCCGTGTGCACCTGCGCGCGCCGCTCGGCCGCGGTGCCGCCGTCGCCGAAGAGGCGCTCGAAGACCACGGCCGGGTTCCGCTCGGTCGGCAGCGGGGTCGTCGGCGTCCGCCAGGAGATGGTGTTGAGGTAGGCGCAGTCGTAGCCGTTGTCGCAGTTGCCGACCATGTCGCCGCTGTCGACGGCCAGCTCCAGCGACGGTAGCGGCGTGTCGCGCCCCAGCGTGACGGCGGCGACCTGATCGGCCGTCGTCCCGGCGCGCACGTTCACGCCTTGCGCCTGCACGGCATGGACCCCGCTCAGGTAGCCCGCGCTCGCGCGCGAGTGGTCGCCGCCGCCGTCGTTGAACGCCTCCGCCTGCCGCTGGGCGAGACCGCTCACGACCGTGACGTGGTCGCGGTGCGGCGCGAGCGGCGACAGGATGGGGGAGAACTCGAAGTCCCGGCCGGTGCCGACGGGCTTCCAGTTGTTCACATCCGGGTTCATCGACACCCCGTTCGGGATGTAGACGAACCCGAGCCGCCGGGCGGGCGTGGCCGGCGTCCGCGCCAGCGCCGTGAGCGGCGGGACCATCGCGTCCAGCAGCGGCAGCGCCACCGTCGCCCCCAGCCCCCGCAGAACGGTCCGCCGCGAGAGCGTCTTCTTCGTGATGATCACGCCCGTGCTCCTTCTTGCGAGTCCCGGTCCCCGATGCGCGCCGGCGTGCCCTGGCGGACGCGCCACGCCCACCATTCGTCGCCAGACGCCCCGCCTGGTGCCCAGCCAACCTTCCAGGAGTCGTCGCTGTTCCATGGCGCAGACTCCTGGCTCAGTTCGCAGAACCTACCGTGCCGCGGCAACGCGCTGCGTCGCGGTCTCCGCCGGCGCCCCGTCCGTCGGCGCCCCGTCCGTCGGCACACCCTCCGTCGGCGCCGACGCCACCGGCAGCGCCTCCGCCAGCGGGCCGCTCGATCGGCGGGCCTGGAACGGGAGGCTCTCAGGGCGTCGAAGCGGTAGTCCTCGGCCGCTGCCGCCCGCACGATCCCGCGGACCGCGGGCGCGTCGGAATGGGTCAGGCCCCGCCCCAGCGCATAGGTCAGCAGCTTCTCGGTCACCGTCGTGAGAAACAGGTCGGAGCGGCGCAGCAGCGCCTCCCGCAACCCGTCCACGCCCTCGAAGGTCGTCCCGTCCAGCATCGTGCTGGACGCGTCGATCGGCGTCCACGCTTCGCTCCGCGTCCGCCAGCGCCCCACCGCGTCGAAGTTCTCCAGCGCCAGGCCGAGCGGGTCCATCATGGCGTGGCAGCTCGCGCACGCGGGATTGGCGCGGTGCTGGACCATGCGGTCCCGCATCGACAGCACGTGGCCGTCGGCGTCATCGTCCTTGAGATCCGGCACGTCGGGCGGCGGGGGAGGCGGCGGCGTGCCGAGCAGATTCTCCAGAATCCACTTGCCGCGGAGCACGGGCGACGTGCGGTGGGCGTACGAGGTGGCGGCCAGCACCGCCCCTTTGCCGAGCAGGCCCCTCCGGCTGGTCTCGCCGAGCGTCACCCGCCGGAAGTGGCTCCCCTTGACGCCGGGAATCCCGTAGTGCGCGGCCAGCCGCTCGTTCACGAACGTGTAGTCGGCGGTCAGCAGCTCCAGCGCGCTGCGGCCCTCCCGGAGGACGCTCTCGAAGAAGAGCTCCGCCTCCCGCCGCATGGCGCGGCGCAGGCCCTCGTCGAACTCGGGATAGCTCTTCTCGTCCGGCTTCACTTCCGGCAGGTTCCGCAGGTACAGCCACTGGCCCGCGAAATTGGCGACGAAGGCGTGGGACCGCGGATCGGCCACCATTCGCCGCACCTGCCCGTCCAGCACCGCGGGGTCGCGCAGGCGGCCGCGTTCCGCCAGGTCGAGCAGCTCGTCGTCCGGGATGCTGCTCCAGAGGAAGAACGACAGCCGCGAGGCCAGCTCCAGGTCGGGGATCGGGTAGGTGGTGTCGGGCGCGATGTCGTGCGGTTCTCGCTCGACGCGGAACAGGAACGCCGGATGGGCGAGCACGTGCCGCAGGGCGCGCTCGATCCCGGCCTCGAAGTCCGCCCCCCGCCGGCCGTCGCGGTAGCGGTCCAGCAGGCGGTCCAGCTCGGCTACGGACGGCGGCCGCCGGTAGGCGCGGCGTGCCAGCGTCGACAGAATCCGCTCCGCGCAGGCCTCCTCCTCCGCGGGCGCGGCCGGGGTGCAGGTGAAGATCCGCCCTCGGCTCGGCGTATCGCCCGGCCCGCCGGGGGCGAACGGCCCCGTGACGGTGAGGTTCGCCAGGTAGGGCCCCGTCCGCGCCTCGTCGTTGAAGAACCCGCCGGCGTAGGGCCGCACGAGCGGCTCCTTCAGGGCCAGTCGCAGGGGCTGGAGCGCGCCGGTCCGCGACGCCTCCGTCAGGACTTCCGCCGACCCGACGAACGTGGCGGCCAGGTCGCGCACGCCCGCCGGCACGGCGACCCGCAGGCGCCAGTGCGCGTCCATGTTGCGCCGGTGGCCGGCCAGATCGACGTCGCTGATGGGCGCCGGCTCGAGGTCTTCGGGGTCCGGCTCGCCCGCGAACGTGAACCGCTCGACCGGGTCGCCGTCGATCAGGATGTCGAGGTGGTGCGTCTCGTCGTAGCGCGGAATGTTGTCCAGCACGTCCAGGGCCAGCTTGGCCCGGAACTCGTACTCGCCGTCCCGCGGGAAGTGGTGGCGCACGAGGATGCCGCCGCGCGTGCCCAGCGGCAGCCCCTCCAGGTGGCGTTCCTGCGAGAGGTCGGCGGGCACGGTGTAGACCCGGGTCGTGGGCGGCGCCGCCGCTCTCCCCACGGCGGCGCGGCTGATCTTGCGCGCGGCAGCCAGGTAGCGGTCCAGGTGCGTGGGCGAGATCCGCAGGGACGACGCGATGTTGTCGAAACCGTAGCTCGCGTCGTCGGACGGCAGCAGCTCCGCCCCGTCGATCTCCAGGGCGAGCAGGTCGCGAATCGCGTTCACGTATTCCGTGCGGTTCAGGCGATGGAGAACGTCCGAGCGGCCCGGATGCGGATCGACGGCTGCGGCCCGGTCGAGCCGGACCTCGAGCCAGCGCGCGAGCTCGTCGTACGCGCGCGCGTCTGGACGAGGGCGGCCGACCGGCGGCATCAGGCCGCCCCGCAGCTTGCGCACCACCTTCTCCCACACGTCGGGCCGGGCCGCGACGGACCCGACGTTCATCGTGTCCAGGGTCAGGCCGGCGGTTCGCAGTTGCTGGTTGTGGCAGGCGACGCAGTAGCGGTCGAGGAGCGCACGCGCGGAGAACGCCGGCTCCACGGCGCCGGTTTCGGCGAGCTGGGGGCCGGCCGCCCCGAGCGTGGCCGGGGCCGCGAGGGCCAGCGCCAGGGCAACGGCGCCGGCCGCGCCCCGCCACCGTGGCCCGTGCCTCCACGCGTTGCGCGGAGCGCGCCACCACGCGATGCGCTGAGCGCGCCACCACGCGATGCGCGGAGCGCGCCACCACGCGTCGCGCGGCCCGCGCCACCACGTGTTTCGCGGACCGCGCCCCCGCGCGCTGCGATGTGGGCGTCTACGGCACGCCTCCAAGGCATCGTCCGCCCTCGCCCGGCGTGTCCCCGCGACAGGGCCAATCAGCATCCGTAGCTCATAGCACACGCGCCGCGATGCCGCAAGGCGGTGTCGTGTTCTCCCCCCCCGGTGCCGCGGTCGTTTCCGCCCGCAAGGCGGTAAGATCCCTACAGTCCGCAAGAGACCTCGCACTGGCTTCGGCTTCTGGAGATCCCATCAATGACCACCCCTGGCTGCACCCGAATCCGACTCGCCCTTGCTGTGGCGCTACTGTCCCTGGCGCTGTCGCCGTCGCTGGCGGCGACGGCCACTGCCCAGCCGACCGGCGCCCTCGAAGGCTCGGTCGTCGACGCGAACGGCAACCCGCTGCCGGGCGTCGTCGTGACTGTCACCGGTGCCGGCGTGCGCGAGGAGCGGGTGACCGGCGCCGACGGCCGCTACGCGGTGGCGGGTCTGGCGGCCGCCGACTATCTCGTCACCGCCATCCTGCCCGGCTTCGAGACGGTGGAGCTCGCCGTCGCCATCGAAGCGGAGGCCGCGCAGGCGGACCCCATCGTCCTGCAAGTCGAGCGGCGGCTCGAGACGGTCAGCGTCGTGGCCGAGGAGCCCCGCATCTTCGCGCGCAACCTCGTCGCCGAGCCGATGATGCTGCAGCAGTCGAACATCACCAGCGTGGCCGCGGTGGTCGACAACCTCCCCGGCGTATCCGTCCAGGAGGGCGATGCGTACGGCTTCGACGACTGGTCGAGCAACGTCGCCGTGCGCGGTTTCCAGGTGACGATCAGCGAGGCGCAGATCGGGACCACGATCGACGGCTTCCCGAACGGCACGTCCGACTACTTCAGCGGCGCCAAGGCCAACCGCTTCATCGACCCGATGAACCTCGGCGGCGTCGAGGTGTCGCAGGGGACGGCCGACATCGCCTCGCGCTCGGTCGAGGCGCTGGGCGGCACGTTCAACTACCTGACGGACGACCCGGCGGCGGAGCGCACCTACACGGCGTCGACCACGATCGGCGAGAACGACGGCCAGCGCTTCTCCCTGCGCGTCGACACGGGACCGCTGTTCGGCCGCGACACGCGCGCCTGGATCGCCGCCGTCCGCCAGGAGGCGACGGACTGGGTGCAGGGCTCCGCGCGGAACGAGCGGGAGCACGTCGCGGGCAAGGTCGTCTCGTCGCACGGGCGCCTCGACCTCACCGGCTACCTCTCCTACGACAGCATCCACGAGGACACCTACCAGCGCCTCTACAGCGAGGCCGACTTCCGGGCCAACCCGCGCTGGGACCGCCTGATCGGCGACTGGCCCGGCGTGCCGTACCTGAATCAGTTCTACCGCCCCGGGTGGCAGACACGGCGGAACAACACGTTCGGCTACCTGAAGGCGGACTGGTCGTTCAGCGACGTCACCTCGCTGAGCCTGGGCGGCTACTTCCACCGCAACCGGGGCCGCGGCGACTGGCTGCCGCCCTACATCGTCGACGTCACCGACGACGGCGCCGGACCGGAATCGGAGCTGGCGGGGCTCCCGGCGGTGCGGGGCGGCGGCCAGCTCGGCCTGATCCGCTTCGTGGACCGGGCCGGGGCGGCCGTGGGGCCGATGGCCGGCTGCACGTCGTCCTACGTCTTCAACTACTACGGCTCGGGCGGGCCGGCCGTCGATCCCGCGTGTCACCCCGGCGCCACCGCGGTGCAGTCGTACCGCCACAGCCACTACGGGAAGGACCGCGTCGGCGTGACGCTCGACGAGGAGTGGTTCGCCACCCTCGGTGCGGCCGGGAGCACCCTGCGCGCCGGCATCTGGTTCGAGGACTCGCGCCGCGACCTCGGCCGGGACTGGCACCGGATGCTCGATCCGACGCTGAGCTTCCAGTGGGACGAACGGGCCTACTGGCACCAGTACGAGTGGGACTTCCCGCAGCACGTCTTCAAATGGTACGTGGAGGAGACGATCTTCGCCGGGCCGTTCGCGCTGAGCGGCGGCGTCAAGCAGTTCCTGGTCGGCGTGTCGCGCCAGGACCTGTTCGGCGTCGATTCGGATCTGGGGGTCGATTCCGATTCGGATCCGCTCTTCTCCGGGGGGGTCACGTACGAGACGCCGGTCGAGGGCCTCGATCTGTTCGCGGGCTACTCGGAGAACTTCAAGGCGATCAGCGCCACGCTGCTCGAGGTGCCGGGCCGGAGCCTGGACCTCCTCGAGCCCGAGACCGCCTCGAACGTCGACGTGGGGCTGCAGTACGCGGGGGAGCGGGTCGCACTGAGCGCCACCTGGTACGACATCGACTTCCAGAACCGGATCTTCTACCTCGGACCGCAGACGCCCGCCGGCCCCAACTATCTCATCCCGGGCGGCGGCGCCTACTTCAACGCGGGCGGCATCGACACGCGCGGCGTGGAGCTGTCGGCGACGGTCGAGATGCCGCGGCAGACGTCGTTCTACACCGCCTTCACCTTCAACGACTCGGACTACATCGGGAGCGGCGACCCGCTCGTCGACGCGAACCAGGGCGTAGTGGCGGGGACGGACGTCACCGGCGTGCCCGCCCGGCTGTGGGTCGTCTCGCTCGACCGCAGCGGCCCGCTCGGCGCCGGGCTGACCGCGAAGTACACCTCGCCCCGGCGCGTCAGCCTGACCTCGGACTGGTACACCGACCCCTACTGGCTGGTCGATGCGTACATCCGCTTCTCGGGCGAGTCGCTGAGCGATCTGCTCCGCTCGACGGAGTTCACGATCGTGGCGAACAACCTGCTCGACAAGGCGTATCTCTCCGCCATCACCGAGAACGCCGCCTGGCTCGGGGCCCCGCGCACGGTCTCGATCACCGCGACCGTGTCTTTCTGACGGTAGCTGGCCGCGGCGGGGCCGGGCTACGTCATTCCGCTCGCTTCGCGATACGACGTTCGTCGTTGATTGACGACTCCGCGAAACCGCATCGGGCGGGCGAGGTCTCAGGCGTACCCGCCCGCCATAACCCGGTCGAGATGGGCATGGACCAGATTCGCCTTCCCCTGGCGCACCAACTGGTCGGGCGTCAGGCCGGCGAATCCCGGTAGGGCTTCCGATCGGAACCAGGCATAGGCGACGAGGGGTGGTGCGCCGGTGTAGTTCTCTACTCGGGTGGAGGATCTCCACCATCTCCCGCAGCCGGGTCTGCGTCTTGGTCGCCCGGACCCGCGCAGCCCGCGACAGCGCGTCGCGGCTCAGTCCGAGCGTGTCGGCTATCTCGGCCTTCGTCGTGCGCAGCGCGCCCGCGATGCGTGCCGGCGAGAAGACCTGCTCGTCGCCGTCTACCAGGTCGTGAAGCTGCATGCCATCCGCCCGTTTGATGCTGCCGGGTCTCTGGACAAGTGGCCCAGGCCCGGCGCTGCATTCGGAGTGGCGCGGCGGCCGTTGCAGGAAAGAAAGGGCCCTGGGGCGGCGCATCGCGCGCGAGCCCCAGGGCCCAGAGTGATCCGTAGTCCGATGTGGCCGCCCGATCAGGGAGTGACGGTGAAGGTCAGGTCCTCCGACGTCATCAGCCCGCCGTCGTGGGCCAGGCAGCGGAGCACGTAGGTGCCGGGCTCGCTGAAGCTGGCTTCGACCTCCCAGCGGCCCATCGGCGGCGGGTCGGGCGTCTTCCAGCCGGGCGCGAACGGGGAGTCGGCGCGGTCCCGGGTGTCTTCCCAGGTCTTGGACTGCGGCGGGTCGAATTCGACCTGCCCCGTGCCCCGGAGGACGAACCACGAGAGCCGCAGACCGGTCGCCGCGTTGGGAATGACGTTGACCGGACGCGACGGATCGAACGGCGGCATCGGCCGCGGCTCGGGTATCCCGTCGTCGCTGGCGAAGGCCACGAGGCTCACCGCCTCCCCGACCCGGACCTTGCGCGCCTTCTCCGCGACCTGGACCACGAGCTCCGGCGCGATGTTCTCGTAGACCTCGCCGGAGATGCCACCACCGTTGTTGGCGGTGATCACGTTGTTGTCCATGTAGTAGTCGGGGTGGAGCGTCGCGTAGGCCCGCTTGGTCTCGCCGTTGGGGCTCTTCAGCGTCCAGATCATCTCCCCGTCGCCGAAGTCGGCCGGCACCGGCACCCGGAACAGGAACCGGTTGCGCCGCGGAAGGAACCGCGTCGGCTGACCCTGGTCGGCAGGGCCCGGCTCGACGATGTTGTCGGGCCCCACCGGGATGTCGATCTCCCGGTCCCAGTTGCGGTTGAAGTAGCCGAACACGAGGTTGAACGACCCGTCGGCGTTCTGCTCCCAGCCCTCGTACGCGGGGACGACCTCACGCTCGCCCCGCGCCCGGGTCTGGGCGCCGCTGTCCCCGGCGGTCGCGGCGACCAGCGCCATCCCGAGAAGGAGGACGCCGGCCGCCTGCCACATCGGCCTTCGACTGCGTGATCCGCTCATCGTCGACCTCACTTCCGCTCGCTAGTTCTGGCCCGCACCGTCGGCGGCCGCCACGTCGTCCGCAGCGTCGGTCCCCGCCAGCGGGTCGTCGGAGCCGCACAGCAGGCAGCCGGTCACCGTCTCGCCCGGCGCCAGGCCGAGGGTCTGGCGACGCTCGATGATGGCCTCGGTGAACTGCTCGTCATCGAGGTAGCTGCCCTGCATGATGTTGATGAACATCTGGTCCACGGAGCGGTGGCCGGAGCCGGACCAGTTGCGGGGATCGGGCACGTTCGGGTTGGACGCCGAGTTGTTGAAGTAGCCGGTGATGCGCAGGATGGTGCCCTTCGGCAGCAGCGGCGCCGCGTGGTCCTCGTAGTTGTAGACCCGCACCCAGCTGTGGTCGTAGCCCGAGCAGTTGAGCGTCTCGATCGTGCTCCCCCAGATCGCCTCCAGGCACATCCGCACGCCGGGGGCGTGCATGTGGGGCTCGTAGACGGCCATCTTGAGGTGCTTCGGCAGCGTGAAGTAGGCCTCCACCTCCACGTTCGGGTCGTTCCCCTCGATGTCGAGGTCGACGCCGTTGCCGAACGCGATCAGCTCCTGCCGCAGGGACGGCTCGTAGCCCTTCGGGTGGAACTTGAAGCCGACGTCCAGGCGCGCCGTGGTGTCGGCGCCGTTCGCGTGCAGGTGGATCGAGCTGAAGGTGACCTTCGAGTCGGCCTCTATCAGCTTGCCGGCCTCCGGAACGAAGAAGTCGGCGTTGCGCCCGACCTCGTGCACCGGCCAACTGCTCAGGCCCGCCCGAGCCAGCTCGTCCTCGGGGTCGAAGTCCGGACCGACCACGCCGAGCCCGGCGTGGTGGAACACGAAGTTCCCGCCGACGGTGTTCCGGCCCTCCCCGACGCGCGACTCGGTGACCTCCTTGAACTCCACCGCCGCGACGTAGCGATCCTCCGGCAGGTTGGTCGGGGTGTCCGCCAGCGCGCCCCACCAGTCCGGCGCGTCCGCCTTCACCTGGACGCTCGGCGTGCGGACGATGAGGTCGGGCTGGCCGATCTCCCACTCGTCGACGTCGATGAACGCCACCGGAGGAGGCATGTCCTCCGGGTTGCCCATCGGCGCGCCGTTGTCCGCCCAGGCGGCGATCTTGAGGATCTCCTCCTCGGTCAGGGACGGGTCGTCCTTGAAGTCCTGGATGCCGACGTCCTTCTCGATGAACCACGGCGGCATCACGCCCATCTGGTCGCGGAGGCCGGTGCGGTACTTGATGGCGCGCGCCCACGGCCGCACCTCGTCGTAGTCGATCAGCGACATCGGGGCCAGCGAGTCGGGCCGATGGCACTTCTGGCAGCTCCGCTGCAGGATCGGCGCGATGTCCTTGGTGAAGGTCACCTCGTCGTGCCCCGCGGGCTCGGCGGACTGGGCTGCCGCGGGCGCCGCCATGACCGCCGCGGCCATTGCGACCGCGAGCACCCCGCTGAGTACGGCGAACGTCCGGCCGACGTGCGTGATGGTCATCAACTCACTCCCTGGTTTTCGGACGCGGCGGCGCTGGATCGCGTCGACCGCCGGCACCCCGACCCCACGTCCCGCAACTTTCCACTCTCTGAACAAACCCGCACTATACCAGCCCGGACAGGCCATTTCAACCGGAATCACGGGGCCCCCGCCGAGACCCAACGCCCTGCACAAATGCCGCTGCTGCAGCGAGTTACGGACAAACCGGAGCAGGATGTCCGCGGCCCGGTGCCCGAGGGCCCGTCACCTGCGGCCCCGTCCGGCTCGCTGTGCCGGCGCGGCGTCGCCGAGGCCGGAATGACGCCGGTGTCGGGGCCCGGGCTCGCCCACCATTCGTCGCCTGACGGCTCCGCCTGGTGCCCAACCAACCCTGCTAGGAGTCTGCACCGGGTCTGTTCGTCGCCCCGGCGGGCGGGATTGCGGTACAGAATAGGTGGCGGAGGCGGGACCGGTGATCGTTGTTTGAGTGGCGGCGTGTCCGTCCCCGTGCCCAAACTGACCCCGTCGGTCGGCGTCGAGCCCCGAATTGTGCCCGGCATCCCGCCGTGGACGTACGGCAAAGCGCACCGTGTCCGCGCAGGACGCGTGTTCTCCGTCCGACCGACTGTCCCGCCTCCACCGTACCCCCCATCAAGGAGGCGAAACGCATGATGAACGATGAGTTGCACGTTGTCCATGCCCGCGCAGCCGGGCTCGACATCCACAAGGCCCACATCACCGCCACCGTGCGCTGTGCCTCGGCGGCGGCCGCGCCCACCTGCGAAACGCGCGAGTTCAACGCCCTCGACAGCGGCTTGAAGTCCCTGGTCGCCTGGTTGCACAGCCACCGCGTCGAGGCCGCCGCCCTGGAGGCCACCGGCATCTATTGGCACACCCCCTGGCAGGCGCTCACCGATGCCGGCATCGAGGCCCAGTTGCTCAACGCCCAGCAGGTCAAGCAGCTCCGGGGACGGAAGACCGACATCGAGGACAGCCGCTGGCTCGCCCGGGTCTGTCAATTCGGATTGGGGCGGCCCAGTTTCGTCCCCTCCCAGACGTTCCGCGACCTGCGCTCCCTCAGCCGCCACCGCCGGTCCCTGGTCGCCCAGCGCAGCCGCGTCCGCAACCAGGCCCAGAAGGTCATCGACCGGGCCGGCGTCCGCATCGGCACCGTGCTGACCGACATCTTCGGCGCCAACGGCCGCCGCATCCTCGACGGACTCGTCGACCGCCGGGACCGCGCCGACATCCTCGCCTCGCTCAGCCCCCACGTCCGCGGCAAGCTCGACCAACTCGGCGACGCCCTGAGCCTGACGCTCCGCGACGCCGAGCGCTTCCTCCTCGCGGACCTGCTCTCCGAACACGACCGCCTCTGCCAGCGCATCCTCCACTTCGACCGCCTCATCAACGAGGCCCTGGCCCCGTGGGACGAGTCCTGCCGCCTGCTCGAGACCCTCCCCGGCATCGACCGCTCCTCGGCCTGCGCCATCCTCGCCGAAATCGGCCCCGACCTCAGCGTGTTCGGCAACCGCCACCGCCTCGCCGCCTGGGCCGGACTCTGCCCCGGCAACAACGAGAGCGCCGGCAAGCGTCGCTCCGGACGCACCCGGCGCGGCAACCACACCCTCCGCGACATCCTCGTCGAGTGTGCCCACGGCGCCGCTCGCACCAAGGACTGCCAGTTCCGCGAGTACCACAAGGCCTTGGCCGTCCGCCGCGGCTACAACCGCGCCATCGTCGCCACGGCGCACAAGCTGGCCCGATGCCTCTTCGCCGTCCTCCGCAACCGCTCGCCCTACCGCGACCCGGAGACCGACTACGAGGCGCTGCTCGTCCGCCGCAACGCGCCCCGCTGGCTCCGCAAGCTGCGCGAGTTCCACATCCTCGTCCCCGACGCCAACGGAGCCCTCGCCGTGCGCTGGCCCGTCGCCTGACCGCGCGCTACCGCAGGTAGCCGGCGTCTCGACACGGGCCATTCCTGGGGCAGCCCTCACAGCGAGACGCGGCCACCGCGAGCGTTTCACCGTCACCCCAACTCGCGGCGCCAACAGCCGCGCGCGCCGGAGTGCGGCCGCTCCCACGTGGAATTTCACGGCAACCAACCCTGCTA
>JAGWAJ010000074.1:772-15760 GCA_021296475.1 Acidobacteriota bacterium | reverse complement strand
CGCGCGCCAGCCCCGGGACGGCCGGTCCGCCGGCGAGCCGCACCGGGCGCGGCCGCCACAGCCCCTCCGGCCCCGGCGGGTTGCGCGGCGGCGGGGCGCGCCAGGACGCGGCGTGCCCGCGGGCCGCCGCGACCGCGTCCTCGAAGCTCTGCACGCCATGCCCACTCTGCACGTCATGCCTGCAGATCCCGCCATCCGGATCGAGGGCCAGCCAGATTCCGGAGTCCGGATCGAGCGCCACCACGGCATAGCCCCGGCCGGTCGAATCGGGGACGGCCGCGGCCCGGGGCCAGTCCTCGGCGAAGCAGTCCCGGGCCAGCGCCGCCGCCACCCGGTGGCGGTCCTCCCACCACGCGCCCTCCAGCCCGGCAAGCCGCGCGCGTGTCTCGGCCAAAGCGGCCCGGTCGCGCGCCTCGCCGTCCTCCAGGACCGGCCGCAGCGCCTCGTAGGCCTCGCGCCAGGCCTCGCTCTCGCGCAGCGCGCCGTCCGACAAATCGGCGGTGGCGGCTTCCAGGGCCATCTCGTGGGCGGTGTCGTAGACCACCTCCTCGCCGCCCAGGACCGAGAGGACCAGCTCCATCGCCTGACCGGACGGCAGGGCGTCCAGCGCGGGGCGCAGGCCCGTCCGGTCGAAGCGGAGCCGCTCGCGGCCGAGCGCGTGGCGCGCGCCCGGCCGCTCCAGCTGCCCGCGCGGCTCCTTGCGCTCCGCCTCCCATTCGTCGAACCGGCCCTCCCGGAGGGCCGCCGCCATCCCGTTGACGGCGGCCTCGAGCTCGCTCCAGGCGGCGCTCCCCCGGCGCTTTTCGACCGCGCCGGGGGTCAGCGTGCGCCACGCCCCGTAGAGCCGGTCGAGCGCCTCTGCGACGCGCTTCTGCAGCGCGAGGTCCCCGGTATCCAGGGTGCGCAGAGGAAACCGCCCGGTCCCCAGATGGACCGTGCGATACCGCCCCTTCCCCTCGCCGTCCGTTTGCTCGACGACCGCGAAGTCGCCGCGCGCGATCGCTTCGACGCGCTCGGTCCCGCTCGCATTCGCCCGAAGGATCCGGCGCTTCACCCAGCGGTCGCGGCGCGGCGCCCGGTTTAGACGGCGCGCCGGATCGACCCCGGGCGGCACGAAATCGGCGGCGGAGGCGAACCGCGCGCCAGCGGGCGCTTCAGCCACGGCCGCCAGCGCCTCGCTGCCGGCCCGCGGATCGCAAGCGGCGATCGCCAGCCTCCGGCCGAGGGAAAAGCGGATGCTGCCGTGGCCGGTGACCGCCCGGCCAGGGCGCCGGCCGACGGAGAAGCTCGCCTGCCCGGCGCCGCCCGGGCGGGGTCCGCCGGTCCGGCGCAGAGCGGCGCCCGGGCGCGCCCGGTCGAGCGGTGCGCGCCAGTCGCCGCCGGCCTCGAAGGCCTGCAGCGCGCGCCGGACATGGGCGCCGCGCGCGGCGATCGATCTTTCCCCGTCGCCCGCGACCAGCGCGCGGACGTCGGCCGCCGCGCTCAGGGCGCGCCAGGCGAAGGCCGGCTGCAGCGCCTCGGCGAGGGCGCGCAGCGAAGCCGGCTCGCGCGCTCCCGCGATCGGCTCGCCCGAGGCCAGATGGGCCAGACTCCATTTCCCGTGCCGCCGCAGCACCGCGAAATCGCCGCGCACCTGGCCGGGCTGCGCATGCAGCGCGCCCCGGAGGTGCACCGGGCGCGGGCGACCCGCGTCGGCCCGGCACGGCCGGTTGCGCGGCGTCCTCGCGCGCCAACTGCGCCGCTGACTCGAAGCTGCGGTTCGCCTCAAGCCCGTCGCCGCAGAGCTCGCCATGCGGAGCGATGGCGAGCCACTCGCCGCCATGCGAAACCAGGGCATAGCCGTGGCCGTTGGTGTCCAGCACCGCCAGGGCCTCACCGGACCGTTCCCCGAGGAACCGCTCGACGGCGATCTCGCCGGCGGAGCGCCAGATCTCGCTGAACCAGTCCCCGACCTCGTCATCGACCTCCGCCGCGGCGAGCGAGCGCACGCCGCGCGCCACTGCTTCCTCCTCGCCGAACAGCGCCAGGTCGGCCGAGAATTCGTCGGTCTCCCGCACCGCGTCCTCGACGATCCCTTCCGCCGCGCGGTCGACCGCCCACTCACGGGCCTGTTCGTACCCCTCGTCCGGCCCGTACCAGTCCTCGGCCAGCGCCCTGAGCTGGTGGAACGCCAGGACCTGCTCGGCCGGGCGCAGCGCGCCCCGGTCGAAATCCAGCAGCGCCCGGCCGAGCGAGTAGCGCGCCGATCCGGACCCGCCGCGCAGAAGCGAGAGCGACGCGCCGCGACGCGCCGCGGCGAGCGGGGCGCGCCAGTCGCCGCCGGCGACATAGTCCTGCAGCGCGCGCCGGACATGGGCGCCGCGATCGTCGTCGTCCTCCAGCAGCGCGCGGACGTCCGCCGGCGCGGTGAGGGACCGCCAGGCGAAGGCCGGCTGCAGCGCCTCGACGAGCTCGCGCAGCTTCTCCGGCTCGCGGCTCACGACCAGGCGGCAATTGCTCGAAAGCGGCAGCCCGGACGGCAGGTGGACCGCCATGAAGGGGCCGCCCGGCGATTTGCGCGCGATCCCGAAATCGCCGCGCACGTGGCCGGGCCGGGGCTGCGCCCATGCCGGCCTGACGCTCCGCTTCACCCAGCGCCCGGCCGGGCCCGGCGGGTTGCACGGCCGGGCTTCCGGCTGCCACAGCGCGGCATCCCGCCGGCAGGCCTCGGCCGCGGCGCGGAAGCTGCCGTCGCCGTAGCCCACCACCGCGCGGTCCGGGTCGAGCGGCGTGTAGCTCACGTGATCGTCGAAGGTCGCGATCAGATAGCCGTGACCGGCCGTGTCGGCTACGCCCTGGGCGCGGTCGAGCATGGCCAGGAGCCGTCCCCTCACCCGTTCCGCGTGCTGCCTGTCGAGATCGGGGTCGTTCTCGATGCGCCGATAGGCGAGCGACAGGCGCGCCTCGCGCTCGGCCGCCTCGAGGTCCAGGCCCCGCTCCTCCAGGAGCCGGCGCTCATGCCGGTAGTCCGCGGCGTTCTCCGGGGCGGGCTCCACAAGCCCCGCGGCGATCATCTCCTCGATCGCCGCGTCGTCGGCCGACTCGGCCCAGGGCAGGTCGAGGGCGATCTCCAGCAGCCGGTCCTGCGGCAGGAGGGAGGCCAGCGGCCGGAATCCCTCCCTGTCGAAATGCAGCCGCGGCCGGCCGAGGGAGAATCGGACGGTCGGACGGTCGAAAAACGCCAGCGCATCGCGGACCGCCCGCGGGTCTTCCGGCCGGCGGCCGATCTCCCCGGCTGCAACGGCGCGGAATATCTCCTCGGCGCGCGAAGCGGCGGCGGCTATTTCGGGATCGGGGTCTTCGGTCTCGCGGAGTCGCGGCCGCCGTTCGTCCCGATGTCCCGCCGCGCGCCACGCGACGGCAAAAGATGCAGCACAACACTCTTCGTCCCGAAGAGAGGCTCCGTACCCGGCGTAAAAGTGCTCGATATCGAATCCTTCCCGCCATCGTCCGATGAGGCGGGGGTCGGTGAGGCTGGCCCATTCCTCTTCGGTGAACCGGCCGCTTCGTCTGAGCGCGTGGATGATTTCATGGGCAAGGGTCTCCTCCACATTGTCCGTAGCATAGACGTTCAACAAGATGATGTGACGGGGGCGCCCGTCCCGCCTGTCGCGGGCGACCACATATCCCCCGGCGGTATCGCCGCGATCCGGTTCGCCGGGGACCGCGATTTTACCGGCCGGCCGGATTTCGGCGAAGGGCGCCATGCGAGAGGCCTCGTTGGTGGCCCAGCGACCGAGGTCGCGGGCCCATTCGTGAGGCGGATCTCTCTCCGACCAGACGTGATAGACGCGGTCGGTAAGCCATCCCCGGGCCGACTCTTCGGCCGGGTCCAGCGCCAGCCCTTCCGGCCGGGCGGGCGCGCGGGCGTAGCGCGCGCCGTCCCCGTCGGGCTGCGGCACGCTCCGGATCCTGAGCCCGTCGCCCTCGGCGACGGGCATCGGGATCTCGGGCGGCGCGGCGCCGGCGATCGCCGGGTGGCGGCGCGCCGCGAGCGCATGCCAGGCGGCCGCCTCCATCGCCTGCGCGCGGTCTTCCTGCGCCGCGTCGAGCAGGGCGTCGACCCGCTCGACGATGGCGCCGTAGGCGAGATCGGGATGGGTTTCGGCGAGCTCGTCGACCCGCTCCTGTTTGGCCCCCGGCAGCGCCGCGACCCGCTCGATGCGTTCGATCTCGCCGCGCTTCAGGGCGAGCTCCGCCTCGCCGGGGAACGGCCGGCCCAGGAGCTCGTCGAGCTTCGCCCGGTCCGCCATCCGCTCGGACCGCGCCGCGGCCAGCCGGCCGGGCTCGGCGTCGACGCGGCGCAGCTGGGCGTCGGCCGCCGCGGCGGCGCCGTCCGGCCGCTCCGGGTTGAGCCGGATGCGCCAGCGGCTGCCGTCCTCCATTACCAGGGCGAGATGGGCGGGCTCTCCGTAGCCGCCTCCGGCGGCCTCGAGCGGGACCCCCCGCCATGAGCCCGCCGGCGTCGGCGGCGGGGCCGGGTAGCCGGCACGCGCCGCCTCGTCGCGCCGCCGGCCGAGCGCCGCCGTCATCCGGTTGCCGACCGCGCGCCGGCCGCGCACCGCGCGCCCTCCCGCTTCCGGCCGCAGCACCGGCTCCGCCTGGCGGGCCCGCGTCGCCTGGCGCGCGGCCAGGGCGGCCCCGGCGCGGCGCGCGTCGATCGCGGCGATCTCCTCGTCGAGCGCCTCGGCGCTCGACGCCATCTCGGCCTGCTCGCGCCGGTGCGCCTCGGCCGATGCCTGGAGCGCCGAAAGGTCCGCCTCGAGCTCGGCGCGGTAGAGCGCGACCGGGTCGCCGATCGCGATGGCCATCACCTGCCCCGGGGTCAGCTGGTCGACCTCGTGGTCGTGCATCTGGCGGCCGACGCCGTCGGAACGCATGAACTGGTCGATGAAGCGCTTCTTCGAATCGAGCAGTTGCCAGGAGAAGGCGTCGAACGTCCCCTGGGTGACATAGGGGTAGAGATGGACGCGCTCCCAGCGATTGCCCTGACGGCGGCCGCGGCCGTTTCGCTGATCGACGGAAGCCGGAGTCCAGGGTGCGTCCACGTGGTGCAGGGCGAGCAGCCGGTCCTGCACGTCGGTCCCGGTTCCGAGCTTCTCCGTCGAGCCCATCCCGATCCGGATCCGGCCGTCCCGGAGACCCGCCTTGAGCGCCTCGCGCTCGGCGCCGGCCGCGCTGAAGAAGTCGCCGATCTCCGCGTCGGGTATCCCGGCCTCGACAAGCTTGCTCCGGATCTCCTCGCGCAGCGAGAAATCCGGGTTGTACTGGGTCGGATTGACGCCGAGATCGAAGAAGATCAGCTGCGCCGCCTCGGGGTTGTCGGCGTGGATCCGCGCCACCCGGCCCGCCAGGTCGTTGACCTTCGAGCCCGGATGATCCTCGGCCAGCGGGTCGAGCAGGCGCATGTCGAGCGCCGCCATCCTGCCCTCGGTCGAGATCTTCAGCATGTTGTCGTCGCGCGGATCGACCTGTCCGAGCGCGGCGGCGCGGCCCGCCAGCGCGGCGATGAAGCGCTTCTGCGCGGCCGACGCCGGCAGGGCGACGGTCGAGGCCAGCCCCTCGGGCAGGTCCATGTCCTCCACGTCGCGCGCGAACACCGTGTCGACGACCTGGTCGGTCATCTGCTTCAGCTCGGGCAGGTTCACATACCGCGCGAGCCGCGTCGTCGGGCGGTGCCGCCCGGCGACGTCGATCCCGATCCTGGTCTCCGGGCTGGCGAACATGCCGGCCCAGGAATCGAAGGCGGCGAGGCCGCGCGCGGACAGCTCGGCGGGCTGCAGGTAGCGCTGCAGGGTGTACAGCTCGGCCAGCGAGTTCGAGATCGGGGTCCCGGTCGCCAGCACCACCGCGCCCTCGCCGCGCTGCCGGTTGAGGCTGTCGATCTTGGAGAACAGCTGCGCGGCGCGCTGGCTGTCGCCCGTACCGAGCCCCTTCAGATTGCGCATCTGGGTGGCGATGAAGAGGTTCTTGTAGCGCTGCGCCTCGTCGATCAGCAGCTGGTCGACCCCGAGGTCCTCGAAATAGACCGTGTTGTCCTCGCGCCCGGTGTCGATCAGCTTCCCGATCCGCGCGATCAGCTTGTCCTCGGCGTTGGCGAGCCGCTTGACATGGCGCGCGTCGCCCTTGTCCTCCACCGCCGCGCGCCTGGCCGAGCGCAGCTCGTCGCACTGCGCGCGCAGCATCCGCGTCTCGCTCTCGGGAGACGCGCGCAGCAGGTCGAAGGCGTCGTGGGTCACCACGATCGCGTCCCACTCGCCGGTCGCGGCGCGCGAGAAGAACTCGCGCCGCTCGGCGGCGCCGACGCTCTTCTTCTCCGGCCAGACCAGCAGGTTGGCCGCCGGGTAGGCGGCGCGGTATTTCGCCGCGAACTCCTGCAGCACGGCGCCCGGCACGGCGACCAGCGTCTTCGACGCCTTGCCGATGCGCTTGGACTCCTGGGCGATCGCGGCGAGCTCGAGCGACTTGCCGGTGCCCACCTCGTGCGCCAGCAGGGTGTTGCCGCCGCTCGCGAGCGACCGCCACACCGCGTCCGCCTGGTGCGGCCGCATCATCGCCGCCCAGTCGCGCGACATGCCGGGGAAGGTCAGATGGGCGCCGTCGTAGCGGCGCTGAACGTGGCGGTTGAAGCGCTCGTTGTAGAGCCTGACGAGCCGCTGGCGGCGCTCCGGATCGGCCCATATCCAGCGCCTGAAACGGTCCTGCCAGAGCTGCTCCTTGCCGCGCGCCGCCATGGTCGCGGGAACGTCGAGATAGGCCTTGCCCTCCCCGTCCCGCGCGGTGACCGTGATCGGCCGCGCGTTCATCGCCTTCTCGACCAGAGCGAGCCCGTCGACATGCCGGGTCCCGAGCTCGCGGGTCGCGGCGACGCCGCGGCGCGCGCCCTTGCCGCGCGGCGTGGCCGCGCGGACATACCAGCGTCCCGCGGTCTCGTCGTGCGAGACCGCGATATCCTCCGACCCCACCCCCAGCGACTCCGCGATGAAGTCCCGGTAGTCCTCCGCCGTCGGCAGCGGCGCGCCGAGCCGGAGCTCGATATCCTCGTGCCCGACGTCGTCGGGCTGCACCGCCTCGAGCGCCCGGACGTTCCCGGCGAAGCGCGGGTCGTGCGCGGCGGCGATCTCGGCCTCGGCCAGCTTGCTGCGGACGTCGCCCGAGAGGTACTCCGAGGCGCTCGCCCAGCCGCCCCCGGGGAGGCGCCAGACCAGCCCCCTGGCGGCCTCCGCGGCCTCTTCCTCGCCGTCGAGGCCGAGCAGCGCGGCCATGCGGCCGAGATCGGCCCGGCCGGTTTCGTCCAGCACCCGGGCCAGCGCCGCCGCCGGGTCTTCGGCCGAGCCCTCCCCCGGCAGCGGCCGCACCGTGTCGCGCGCAAAGGCGGCTGCCTTCTTCACCGTGCCGTCCGCGGCGGGATCCTCCAGCGCCAGCAGCAGCGGCCCGTCCGGATCGCGGCGCAGCGCCCGCGCGTGGTCGCGCAGCGCGCCGTGCGCGGCGACGAAGGAGTCGTAGGCCGCGTTCAGCTCGGCCCGCGACGCGGCCCGCGCCTCCTCGGGTGCGCCGTCGAGCTGGGCGCGGATCGAAGCGCGAAGCGCGTCCCTGACCTGCAGCGCATCGCGGATCGCGGCCTCGCCGCGCGCCGGCAGCCCTGCGGGAACGCCGACGCCGCGGCGGGACACCATCAGCCGGTCCTCGCCGTCGACGAAGAACCCGCCCTCCTTGGTCTCGCCCGGCGCCATCACCAGCGGCGTCTCGACCGCTGCCGGCGGCGGCGCCTCCGGTTCGGCCGAGGTCGGCCCGGGCAGCGCGGCGAGCCGCTCGGCAAGCGCCGCCGCGATGACGTCGATGCCGCCATCGGCGGCAACCGTCATGGCCCGGTTGCCGAAGCTATCCTTGCCCCAGCCCGGCCGCCCGAGGATGCGGCCCGGGTCGGCGGCGAGGAACTCGTTGACCGGGATGTCCTCGCCGCCCTCGGGATCGGCGATCGTTCCGATCGCCGCCCAGCCCCGCTCCGCCGCGCGGATCGCCGCCGCTTGCTCCCCGGGCATGGCGGAGAGCGCCCGCGGGCGCTTGCGCAGCACCAGCAGGTCGGAAAGCGCCTCGGTGCCGACCCCGCGATGCGCGCCGGCGGGCAGCCGGACCGCGTCGAGCAGCTCGGCCCGGTCGGCGAGCGCCTCGCGGATCGCGGCCGATTTCCGCTCCAGCGTCCCGGTCGAGGTGAGCAGCAGCGCGACGCCGCCGGGTTTCAGCGAGTCGACCGCGCGCAGCAGGAAATAGTCGTGCGTCGTCGGCCGCAGCGCGCGGTAGCGCGGGTCGGCCGGGCGGGTGTCCGAGAATGGAACGTTCCCGATCGCCGCGTCGAAGAAGCCGTCCGGCAGCAGGGTTTCCTCCAGCCGGGCGGTCCGGATGTCGTGCGACGGGTAGAGCGCCCGCGCGATCCCGGCGGCCACCGGGTCGGCCTCGACCCCGGTCACCCGGGTTTCTCCGCGCAACGCCTCCGGCATCGCGCCGATGAACCAGCCGGCGCCGCAGCCCGGCTCGAGCACCCGACCGCCGGCGAAGCCGAGGCGCTCGAGGCCGCGATACATCGCCTGGCCGATGCGCGGGTCGGTGTAGTGCGAATTCTGGGTCGCGCGGCGGACCGCGGCATAGTCCTCGGCGCTGAGCGCGCGCTCCAGCTCCTGCTTGGCCGAGGCCGGGATGCTCCGCGAGGCGTCGTAGTCGAACAGCCCCGGCAGCCCGCCCCAACCGCGGAAACCGGCGAGGAGGCGCCGCTCGTCCGGGCTCGGCTCCCGTTCCTCGTCCCGGAGCAGCGCCAGAAGCTCGACCGCCGCCAGGTTGGCCTCGGCCTTGTCCGCCGGCCGGCCGGCGGTCAGCGCCGCGGCGTCCCCGATGACATGATCGGCGGCCGCGCTGTACCGCCTTCCATCGATCGCCGCCTCCCCGCCCTCGGCCAGGCGCAGCCGGGCGGCGAGTCCCGCCGCCTGAGCCGGGGCCAGCGGGCGCGGCCCGGACGCGCCGTCCGGGCCGACGAGGAACAGCGCCGCCCCTCCCCGTTCAGCCGCCGCCAGCGACGCGGGCGGCAGGAAGCCTTCCGGCCGGTAGTCCGCGATCGCGACGGCGGCGCGCGGCCACAGCCCGAGCACGCGGCCGCCCGTGTCGACCAGCCCGGCGTGGAACCTCGTTCCGTCGATCTCGCCGCGATCCTCGGGATCCGGCGGCAACGCCGCCCGGTCCGCTGCGGACGGCCCGAGGCCGAGCGAGGCCGCCGCGGCGTCGTGTGTCTCGATCGCGTCCTCCAGCGCAACGAGGCGCTCCCCGGCGCGGCGTGACGCCCGGCGCGCCCGGCCGAGCTTGCGCAGCAACAGGCCGCGCGAGCGGGAAGCGGCATGCATGGCCCGCACCCTGGCCGCGGCACGGGCGAAAACCGGGCTGGCGGCGAGCGCGGCGGCGTCGCCGCGCGCGTCGGCGAGGCGTTCGAAGGCGGGGTCGATGCGCTCCACTGCCTCCTTTGCGTCGCCGAGACGCCGGAAGCTCGCACCCTGCGCCAGCACCGGCAGCCCGGTGCCCAGATGCGTCAACGTCCAGCCCGCGCGCCCCGGGGTCGGGGCCTCGAGGGAGACCCGGACCGCACCGCCGAGCGCCGCCGCCAGGCCGTGCCAGGGGGCTGCGTCGCCGGTGCGGACCGCGGCCGTGGCATAGGCCCGGAAGACCGAGGGGAAAGTCCGCCCGGTCGCCATCCTGGCCCGAGACCGCTGGGCCGCCGCGCCCACCGGGTCGGAGGCCGGCCGGGAGCCGATCTGCTCCTGGAGCGCGGTTGCGGTGACGGCGGGCCCGTCCCATTCGAGGGAAGCCGGCCGCCCGACGAAGGGCCGGTGCACCGCGAAGTCGCCGTACAGCCATCCGGGCACTTCGACCGACGCGGCTCCGCGCGATCCGGGGGCGCGGGCGACGGCCCGACCGCGTCGCCAGCGCGGCTTCTGGCGTTCCGGATAGGGCGGCTCCGGCGGCGCCAGGGAGGCGATCAGCTGCCGGAGCCCTTCGAGCTCCGGATCGCCCGGCGCGACACCCTCCGCCGGGGACAGCGCGACGGTCCAGCCCTCCCCTGACCGCCCCACGGCGAGCTCGCCGAGCGGGGTGCCGTCGGCACGGTGCACCGGCGCGACGTCTGCGCCGGCCTCCGGCCGGGCAAGCCGCAACCGGGTGCGCGGCCGGAGCCGGATGACCGCCCGGTCGAGCTCCCGGCGGGCCGCCGGATCTCCGTCTCGGGCATGGTTGGCCATTGCCATCCTAAAACTTCTACGCCTAGGATTAACTTTATCCAAAGTTTTTCAGGGCTCAAGTCAATGAACGCTATCGTGATCTGCGAGAAACCAAGCCAGGCGGCCGATATCCGCGCCGCGGTGGGCACGCGCTATGGCGAAATCCTTCCCTGTCAGGGACACCTGCTCCGGCTCGCGGAGCCGGAAGGTGGAAGTCCTGGGGCTTCGATGTGCTCAAGCCCGAGGAGTTCTATCCCACGCGCCCGGACACCGCCGACGGCAAGGGCAAGCGCCTCGTGGCGATCGAGAAGGCGCTGCGCGACGCCGGCGAGGTGACCATCGCGACCGACTGCGACCGGGAAGGCCAGCTGATCGGTCAGTCGCTGCTCGAGCATTTCGGGTTCCGCGGCACGGTCTGGCGCGCGGTGTTCACCGCGCAGGACCCGAAGACGCTGCGCGAGGCCTTCGAGGCGCGCCGCCCGAACGGAGAGTTCGCGAGCCTCTACGCCGCCGCCGTGGCGCGCCAGCAATCCGACCAGGTCTACAACCTGACCCTGACCCGCGCCGCGACGGTGGCGCTGCGCAAGCCCGGCGAGCGCGGGGTGATCGGCGTCGGCCGGGTAAGGACCGCCGCGCTGGCCATCGCCGCCCGGCGCGAGCTCGAGATCCTGGACTTCCGGCCGATGGCCTATTTCGAGGTCGCGGCCGAGGCGCGGGCGGAGGCGGGAGCCTTCGCCATGCGCCACGCCCCCGAGGAGGAGGCCCGGATCGGCGACCGGGCCCAGGCCGAGGCGATCGCCGACCGGGCGGAGGGCTTCGAGGGGCCGCTCGCGGTGCGCCACGCGAAGCAGCGCCGGCGGCCGCCCCGCCTGCTCGATCTGCCGGCGCTGCAGAAGCGTTGCGGCGGCTGGGGCTGGTCCGCCGAGCGAACCCTCGAGCGCGCCCAGGCGCTCTACGAGACCCACAAGCTGATCACCTATCCCCGGGCCGAGGCGGGCTGGCTCGCCGAAGCGCAGATCGCCGATACCGGCCCGATCCTCGCCGCGCTCGGCGGGCTCGAGGACTATGCCCCCCTGGTGCCACGGGAACCAACCGTCCGGAAGGGCAAGTCGGGACATTTCTGCGATTCCTGCCTCGCCGGCGTATCCCACCACGCCGTGGTCCCGAACGTGAACGGCCTCGACGGGCTCGCCGACAGGCGGGGCAGGCTGAGCGACGACGAGGCCCGGCTGTTCGATCTGATCGCCCGCGCCTATATCGCCGCGCTGCTTCCGGACCACGAGTTCGAGGCGACCACGGCGACTCTCGACGTCGGCGGCGCCGCCTTCGTCGCCCGAGGCCGCGTGGTCCTGGCGCAGGGCTGGCGCGCGGCCCGGTCGGAGGAAGACGAGAAGGAGGACGACCGGGAACTGCCGGCGATATCGGACGGCGACACCGCGCGGCTCTCCGGCGCGTCGGTCGAAGCGAAGGAAACCCGGCCGCCGCCCCGGTTCCACGAGGGCGCCCTGATCGAGGCGATGCAGAACGCCTGGAAGTTCGTCGACGACGAGGCGCTCGCCGACCGGCTCAGGGACGCCAAGGGCATCGGCACGCCCGCCACCCGGGCCTCGATCATCGAGGGCCTGAAGGCGCAGGACATGCTGCGCAAGAAGGGCAAGCACATCGTCCCGACCGAGGCCGGCATCGCGCTGTACCGGCTGCTCGCCGACAACGTCCCGTCCCTGGTCGACCCGGGCACGACAGCGCGCTGGGAGCTTCGGCTGGATGAGATACTCACCGGCCAGGCCCGGGCCGAGGAGGTCTGGGCGGAGATCGCGGCGGCTGCCGCAGCGCATGTCGAGCGACTCCGCGCCTGCGCGCCCGAGGGCGGCGCGCGCAGCGGCGGGCCGACCGACAAGATGCTTGCCGCCGCGCGGCGCATCGCCGCGGACCGCAAGATCGCCCTGCCGGAAGACGCCGCGACGTCGTTCAAGGCGTGCAAGGCCTTCCTCGACGAGTACGCGGGCGGTCCGCGCCCGCCGAGCGCCAGGCAGCTTGCCTTCGTCGCCGGAGAGGCCGGCGCCACGCTCCCGGCCGAAGCGCGCGCCGATGCCGCCGCCTGCTCGGCCTTCATCGACGCGCACTCCCCAGGCGGCATGCCGCGCGGCGGTAAGCGCCGCAGACCGCGCAGACGCCGCGCGGCGCCATGAAAGCTAGAGAACCGACCGAGGTTGCCACGGCGCGGGCGAAGGCGGTGTGCCGCCGCGGTCGCCTCGCCGCCGCCTCCAGGCCTTCAACCAGGACCTCCCGAAATTCGACCCCGGCGCCGTCGCGACCGCGATCCTGTCCCGGTTGCGGGCGGTGTCACGACGATGGCCGAGGTCGTCACTGAGGCTCGGCTCACAGACAATTCTTCGCGCGGAGCCGACCGCTCCGCTCATCGCGGCTCCGCGGCCCAAGGGTCGACGGTCTCGACCCCTGTGTTGCGGAACTCGCCGGTGTTACGGGTCAAGACGGCTAGCCCGCGCGTGGCCGCAGCCGCCGCGAGGAAGGCATCCGGCACATGGTCGTCAAGCGCCTCGCCGCGTCGGCGCTTGTCCTCCATGATCCGCGCGCAGGCCTGTGCATCGGCCAGGGACCACTCGACAATCCGATCCTCGAACAGCTCGTCGAGAAGGTCCTGGAAGCGATCGGCGAGCCCGCGCCGGCGTTGGCCGGGGTCGAGACGGCCGATACCGTCGAGCACCTCCCAGATGGTGACGGAGGCGAGCCCGAGCCCCTCGTCGGCGATCGAATCGAGAAAGGCGGCGACCCGAGGTTGGGGCCGCGGCCGCATCATTTCGGAGACGACGTTCGTGTCTATCAGCCACGCGAGCGGTGCGGTCATTCCTCCTCCTCACGGGAGAACGACAGCGGCTTGTAGCCGCGACCGACCGGAGGCGGAAGCTCGACGCCATGCTCCTCCCCGAAATGGCGCGCGAAGGCCTCGGACGGCTTCAGACGGCGCTCGGTCTTTGTGCGCTTCTCATGGATCAGCCGGCGGACCAGCTCTTCCATCGATACGCCGAACTTGCGGGCTTCGCGGCGAAGCCAGGACTTGTCGCCGGGATCGATGTCGCGGACGGTAATGCTTGTGCTCATTTCAGCGGCCCCGGCTCGGTCGACAGCCTGCTCACGGGCCATCTTGGCAGCAAATTATGCTATCAGAAAATGCAGGTCAAAGCCTTGTAGCTGCCATCCTTGACAACAGCTGAGGCGCGGGGGCTGCCGCGGAAAATGCGGGACGCCAACGCACCCGACCCAAGGGTCCTGATCAGGCGACGCAAACCAATGAAAGGCAAAGGAGGACCGTACCGATGCCCGGAGACAAACCGAACGGCGCCAAGCTGACCTGGGCCGTCGGAGCGAACGGAGAAACAACGCATGTCTCGGAAGCGGAGAACGGGCTCAAATGCGCGTGCGTTTGTCCGACATGCCGCGGACCACTGATCGCAAAGCAGGGGAAGGTCGTAGAGCATCACTTCGCGCACGCCAGCGGGGACGAGTGCCGGCATGCGGTCGAAACGGCATTGCACCTTGCAGCGAAGGACATCCTCGCGGCGCGCAAGGAAATCGTGCTGCCAGCGGTTGAAATCCCGGCCAGCTACGGGTTTCCGCACATCGAGATTGCGCCGGAGCGGCGCTATCTCATCGAGGCCGTGGCCGTGGAGCAGAAACTTGGCTCGATCGTCCCGGACGTAGTCGTTCGGATCAACGGGCGCGAACTTCTTGTCGAAGTGACCGTCACCCACGGCACAGGCAGGGACAAAATCAGAAAAATCAGAAAGCTTGGCGTGTCATGCCTCGAGATCGACCTGTCAGACGCAGACCGGGGCCTCGTCCGCGAAGAGCTTGAGAGGATTGTTGTCGAAGAAACAGGGAGCAAGCGCTGGCTGTACAACGTGCGCGCAGAGGAAAGGCGCAGGAGGAAGTTGTCCGAGGGAACATTGCTGTTTTCGGTGAATCGGGGCCTGGCATGGCATGTGGACGGATGCCCTATCCCGGCGAGGACCTGGAGGGGGAATCACTACGCCAACGTGATCGACGACTGCACGGGATGCGACCACTTGCTCAATGCCCTAGCGGACGTCGGGGTGGTCTGTGACGGCTTCCGCGCGCTTGGAAGACCGCGACCACCGCCTACGCGGGGAACCCGCCCGCCGCCAGAGGCGTTCGAGCATCCGGAATAAGAGGATCCAATGAGGGCAGTCGGGCGCTGGCTCGACGAGCAGTTTCACGTCTCCGAGTCGCGGTAGAAGACGACGCGTATCCGCGAATCACGGTCTGGTCGCTCGTTCAGGCCCCGGCGACCCCGCCCTGGCATCGGCCCGGGCCAAGATCGTGATTGCCCTCGCCGGCACGCTCGGCCGTGAGGCGACCTGAGGAAGAGAGTCCCGCGCGTGGCCGCAGCCGCCGCGAGGAAGGCGCACAGCCGGTTGCATCCGAGTGGAATGATATACGCCGGCGAGCGCGGCTCGACTTCCAAGCGTCTGCCAGCGACTACGTTCCCCGCGAGCCTGACGATGAGACACTCGAAGGCTTGCTTGATTCGGCATACCGAGTGGACCGGGGCCTGCCGCTAGCACCGGATCTGGCCGAGGCACTGCAGCACGGAACAGCGATCGGGGAACCGAGGCCACTTCACCGGGCCGGGTTCGTTAAGCCGCGGGGCACC
>JAGWAJ010000074.1:0-550 GCA_021296475.1 Acidobacteriota bacterium | reverse complement strand
GCTCCATGTCGACTTCCGCAGCGCCGTCTGTGTCGGCTTCCGCAACGACCACACCGAGTTCAGTGAATTTGTTCCGGTCCCAAAGTTTGCCATGGCTTAGCAAATTGATACGTTTGTTCCTGTTGGCGTCCACGCATTGGACATCCCCGTGCTTAACTCTGTGGCCGTCTCCGCAGAAGCCGGCATGAGCCTGACCGGCGAGCACCGCCGTCAACGCGAGCGCGAACGCCGCCGAAACCGCAAAGGCTGGATACCACTTCATCTTCGGATTCTCCGTTGCGTAGTCGGGCGTTGCGGCGGCACACGCCGGACAGTGGGCTTGCTCAGTTGGCGCTGCGGGATACTCCTGCAGCGGCGCGTCACTGTCAAGCCGATATCCCAGCTCGGAGCATTGTACGCGTCGCTCAGACTAGGCGGCGAACGGTTACTTGGACGGTAACGATTCGGTCGTGCCGCGGGAACGGGCTGCGGGGCGGCAATCTGGGTGAGAGCCCGTATTGCCTCATTCGAGAATGTTCCCGAGCATTGAGCCGCTTGCCTCACGTCAATG
>JAGWAJ010000004.1:58936-92192 GCA_021296475.1 Acidobacteriota bacterium | reverse complement strand
CGCGGGTGTGGACAAGAGGCCGGATCGCATCGCCGCGATGTTCGACGCAATCGCCCGTCGCTACGACCTGCTGAACCGGGTGCTGAGCGCGGGTCTCGATCAGCGTTGGCGGGCGCGGGCGGTCCGGTCGCTCGACCTGACGGGGCGGGAGACGGTGGTCGACCTCTGCACCGGCACCGCCGATCTCGCCATCGCGCTCGGCGCAGGGACCGGTGGCGCGGCGCGCGTCGTGGGCATCGACTTCGCAGGGGAGATGCTGCGGCTCGGACGGGCCAAGCTCCAGCGCTCGGGGCTCGGCCGCCGGGTGAGCCTCGTGCGGGCCGACGCCACGCGGGCGCCGCTCGCCGACGGGGCGGCCGACGCGGCGACCGTCGCCTTCGGCATCCGGAACGTCGAGGAACCGCACCGCGCCCTGTCCGAGATGCACCGGCTCGTCCGGCCGGGCGGCCGGATCGCCATCCTGGAGTTCGGCATGCCCCGCCTGCCGGTCGTCGGCGCCGCCTACCGCTGGTACTTCCGTCGGGTGCTGCCGCGCCTGGGGAGCGCGGTGTCGGGACACGGCAGCGCCTATGCCTACCTCCCGGCATCGGTCGGGGCCTTCCTTGGGCCGGCCGCGTTCTGCCGGCTCCTCGAGGAGGCGGGATTCCGCGACGCCCGCGCCGTCCCGCTGCAGCTCGGCATCGTTTACCTCTACGAGGCGGCCCGCGCGTAGCCCGCCAATCGTCGCCTGACGGCTCCGCCTGGCGCCCAGCCGTGCCTACGGGAGTCCGCACCGTTCCACGGCGCCGACTCCCGGAAACCCGGGGACGCTGCTATACTCGTCGGGGATCCCGTAGTCCGATCAGGCCCTTCATGTTGTTCGACCTTGAGGACCGCTGCTTCGACACGCCGACCGTCGATTCGGCGATGTCGTGGCGCGAGCAGGTCCTGCTGTCTGGGCTGATCCACCTCCTGGTCGTGCTCGCGGTCCTGTTCGTGCCGCAGTTGGCGTTTGTGCGCGACGCCGAGGCCCGGCGCGCGGAGCGCCTTGCGGAGCAGGCCGAGATGCTCGCGCAGGCGCAGATGCAGGCTCCGCAATCGGACCGGCCGTTCATCTTCGTCCAGCCGCGCGTCGATCTCGAGGCGCCGGATGCGCGCCCCGACGCCCCGCTGTCGGACCAGGATCGCCGCGCCCAGTCGCCCTTCGCGTCCCGCGACCCCAGGAACCGGCTGCCGAACGCCCGCGGAAACTCGATCGACTTCGTCGAGGCCGAGGACCCGAGCGACACCCTCGACGACCAGCCCCGCATCGGAGTGCCGGCCGACGCCAGCTCGCCGGCTCCGTCGGAGACGCCCGACCCCGATCCGAGGGTCGACGACCTGCTCGCTGCCGCGGCCGACGTGCCTCCGTCCGAGAGCGTGGAGGAGTCGGACGAACCGGAGCCGGACGAGCCCGAGGACTACGAGGAGCCGGCGGAGGAAATGGATCGGAGCACGGCGGAGCTCCTCGCCGACGGGGCGCTGACCGTCCCGCGGCGGAGCCGGAGCCGCCGGGATCCGGATCCGCCCAACCCACGGAGCGATCTTTTCGCGGACGGCCTGCTCGGAGGCACGCTGCAGGACCTCGGTCGCTACGTGCGGCGCGAGAGCTTCGGCAACGTCTACGGCGACACCGACCGGTTCGCCCCATGGATTCAGTTCGACACCAAGGGCGTGGAGTTCGGCCCGTGGCTGCGCCGCTTCATCGCGCAGATCCGGCGCAACTGGTTCATTCCCTATGCCGCGCTCAGCATGCACGGGAACGTCCAGCTCACGTTCTACGTGCACCGGGACGGGACGATGACGGGGCTGACGGTGCGGCGGCCGTCCGCGGTCGACGCGTTCACGAACTCGGCTTTCAACGCGCTGAAGTCCTCCAATCCGACCCGGCCGCTCCCGGAGGAGTACCCGGACGACGAGGCGTTCTTCACGATTACCTTCTACTTCAACGAATCGCCGCCGCGGGCCTGACGGACGCCCGGCGAGCCCCGCCGTGCGGGAGGGGTCGCACGGCTCACCCCCGGCGGACGGCAGCAACCGGCGCCCCCGTCAGCACTCGATGCCGCTTCCCACGCGGGCGCAGCAGCTCGGCTGGCTGGTCCTCCTGACGCTACTGCTGGCCCTGGTCATCCTCCGGTGGCTGCGCCTCGCCTGACCCGCAACCGGCCGCGGGTGGTTGCCATCGTCGGCGCGACCGCGTCCGGGAAGAGTGCGCTCGGGGTCGCGCTCGCGCGGCGCCTCGGAGGCGAGGTCGTAAGCTGCGACTCGACCGCCGTCTACCGCGGCTTCGACATCGGGACCGACAAGCTGCCGCCGAGCCAGCGGCGGGGCGTGCCGCACCACCTTGTCGACGTGGTCGAGCCGACGGAGCGCTACTCGGCCGCGCGCTACGCCCGGGCGGCGGCGACCGCCGTCCGGGACATCAGCCGTCGGGGGCGGCTGCCGATCGTGGTCGGCGGGAGCGGCCTCTACTATCGTGCCCTCACCCGCGGCCTGTTTCCGGGACCCGGCCGGGACGATGCCCTGCGCGGGCGTCTGGCGCGCGTAGCCCGCCGGCGCGGCCTGCACTGCCTGCGGCGAGCGTTGGCGCGAATCGATCCCGAGTCGGCGGAGCGGATCCAGCCGCGGGACGAGAAGCGCCTGATTCGAGCCCTCGAGGTGTTCCGGCTCACCGGCCGGCCACTCACGGAGCACTTCGCCCGGACACGATCGCCGCTCGCCGACTACGCCGTGTCGGGCTTCGCCATCCGGCTCCCGTCGGCCGACACGGCGCGCCGCGTGGAGGCCCGCGTGGAGGCGCAGTTCGCCGCGGGCCTGCTCGAGGAGGTGCGCGCGGCCCTCGCCGCCGGCCTTCCCGAGGACGCGCACCCGCTCGGCGGGCTCGTCTACCGGCAGGTCATCGAGCACCTGCGGGGAGAGCGCGACGAGCGGGCCACCCGCGAGCTGATCGTGCGCGAGAACCTGCGCTACGCGCGGCGGCAGTTGATCTGGTTCCGCAAAGAACCTAATCTACGCTGGATCCGGGTTCCTGGCGAGCATCGGGACGCGCTGCCGGCCGTCCTCGGCAGCCTCGTCGACGTGGAGCCGACCCAAGCCGATGTCGAGCCGCGGTGACGCCCCAGCGCCTGTCTCGCACCTGCAGGAGACGTTCCTCAACGGCGCACGCCGCGAGCGGCTGCAGGTGGTCATCCGCCTCATGGACGGGACGGAGGTCGACGGCCGCATCAAGAGCTTCGACCGCTTCTCCGTTCTCGTGGAGCACGACGGGGCGGATCACATGCTCTTCAAGCACGCCATAGCCTCGATTCGTCCCTTCGCTACCGGCGCCCCGCGCGGCGCTCCGTAGGCTCGGAGCCCCGTCATGTCCGATCCACCGGTTGCGGGCGCCCTGCGCGCGCGGCTCGAGGCCCGCGAGCACGACACCCTGGCGCCGTGGGCGGCGCGGGCCAGCGAGAGCCGCGGGCGCCTGCGTCCGGAGGCGGAGGATCCGATTCGGCCCGCCTTCCAGCGGGATCGCGATCGAATCGTGCATTCGAAGGCGTTCCGCCGGCTGAAGCACAAGACCCAGGTGTTCCTCGCTCCGACCGGCGACCACTACCGGACGCGGCTCACGCACACGCTCGAGGTCTCGCAGATCGCACGCACGATCGCCAAGGTGCTGCGCCTCAACGAGGAGCTCACCGAGGCGATTGCGCTCGGCCACGATCTGGGTCATACGCCGTTCGGGCACGCCGGCGAGCGGGTGCTGCGCGGGCTCGCGCCCGGCGGCTTCAACCACTACGAGCAGAGCCTGCGCATCGTCGACGTGCTCGAGCGCGGCGGTCGCGGGCTGAACCTCTCCTGGGAGGTTCGCGACGGGATCGCGAAGCACTCCAAGGGCAAGCGAGGAGCACCGGTGGGGGCCGCGCCGGAGCGGCGCGCGGCGACTCTGGAGGGACAGGTGGCGCGCGTGGCCGACATCATCGCGTACGTCAATCACGACATCGACGACGCGATGCGCGCCGGAATCCTGCAGGCGACGAGTCTCCCGGCCGAGGCGGTCGAAGTGCTCGGGGGTTCCTCGTCGGAGCGGATCGGCCGGATGGTGACCGACGTCGTCGAGCAGAGCGTGCGGCGGCCGGAGGCACCGGAGATCGGCATGAGCGGGGAGGTGCTCGAGGCGACGTTGACGCTCCGGGAGTTCCTCTTCGCCGCCGTCTACGAGAACGACGCCGCGACGGCCGAGTTCGGCAAGGTCGCCGGCATTCTCGAGAGTCTCTGGAGCAGGGTCCGCAGCGAGCCCGCGCGCTTCCTCGACCGCGCCACCCTCGAGCGCGACGGTCTCGACGTCGCGTCGCGGGATTTCCTGGCGGGGATGACGGATCGCTTGAGGAGCTGTTCGTCCCCCGCTCGTGGGGCGAGCGGAGCGGCTCCGGCGTGGTATAGTTTCTGGTTCGCCCGTGGAGTTTCAGGGTGCCAGGGGAAGGTCGCTCCGGGGCGGGTGGGTCGCTGCTCCTCGACCTGCGCGCGTTGCGCAGGGGGGAGGACCGGTTCGACCGTGCGTTCTCGAGCGGCCTGTTTCCGGCCGGCCCGGCTGACGACTACGCGGTCGCCGGGCCGGTGCGGCTGGCCCTCGCGATACACCGCGACGGCGACAGCTACCGGTTGCGCGGCGGGCTCGGCACGGCGTTGGAGCTCGCCTGCTCGCGGTGCCTGGCGCGTTTCGATTTGCCGGTCGCGGTCGACCTCGACGTCCTGTATCTGCCGCAGCGGGCGAACACCGGCGAGGGCGAATTCGAGATCGGGGACGGTGACCTGAGCACCGCGTTCTATCGGGACGAGGAGCTCGATCTGGGGCACCTGATCCGGGAGCAGCTCCAGCTCGCGGTGCCGATGAAGCCGCTCTGCCGGGCCTCGTGCCGGGGCCTGTGCACGGTGTGCGGGATCGACAGGAACGCGGAGCGTTGCGAGTGCGAGACGGAGTGGCGCGACCCGCGCCTCGAGGCGTTGCGTGCCTATCGGCCGGCACGCGGGGGCTCGGAAGAGGACTGAGCAGGACGACAGGATGGCGAATCCCAAGCGACGACATTCCAAGGCGCGGACGGCGAAGCGACGGGCGCACGACGCGCTGACGCCGGCCGGGCGCGGCGAGTGCCCGCAGTGTCACGAGCCGAAGCTGCCGCACGTGGTCTGTCCACACTGCGGGTACTACCGCGGCCGGCAGGTGCGGGCGGTCAAGGAAGAGTGAGCTTTCGCGTACCTCCAGTTCCTCCACCCGACCCACCCGTGACCCTGCTTCGCCTGGCCGCCGGCGCGGTCAGAGCGCTGGACTGCCAATGATCGCGTTCGTGTTTCCGGGCCAGGGCTCGCAGCGCGCCGGCATGGGGAAGGCGCTTGCGGCCGCGCACCCCGTGTTCCGGGAGGCGCTCGAGCAGGCCGACGACGTGCTCGGCGAACCGCTCAGTCGCCTCTGCTTCGAGGGCCCGGCGGAGCAGCTCGCGCTCACCGAGAACACGCAGCCGGCGGTGCTCGCGCTGAGCATCGCCGCTCATCGCCTGCTCGCGTCACGGGGTCATGCTCCGGCGATGGTGGCCGGTCACAGCCTCGGCGAGTACTCCGCGCACGTAGCGGCCGGGACCCTGGGCTTCGCCGACGCGCTGCGCACGGTGCGCCGCCGCGGTGCCTACATGCAGGAGGCGGTCCCCGTCGGCGAGGGAGCGATGGCTGCGGTCCTCGAGCTGGAGACGGAGCGGGTCGGTCAGGCCTGCGCCGAAGCGGCCGTCGGCGAGGTGGTCAGCGTGGCGAACATCAACGCGCCCGGTCAGGTGGTCATTGCGGGGGCGCAAGGTGCGGTGGCGCGCGCGGGGAAGCGGGCGCGCGAGCTCGGGGCGCGCCGCGTGCTGCCGCTCGACGTCAGCGCCCCCTTCCACTGCGCACTCATGAAGCCCGCCGAAGAGCGGCTGGCGCGGGACCTCAGGGCGCTCGTCGTCGCCGATCCCGCAGTGCCGGTGGTGGCGAACGTGGACGCCGAGCCGAAGCGTCGGGCGGCGGAGGCGGTCGACGCCCTCATTCGCCAGGTGAGCGCGCCGGTGCAGTGGGAAGCGGTGGTGCGGCGCATGGCAGCCGATGGGGTGACCACGTTCATCGAGATCGGGCCCGGCAAGGTGCTGAGCCGCCTCATCCGACAGACGCTGCCCACCGCGCGGGTCGCGCAGGTCGGCGACCCCCGCAGCCTCGAGGCGGCGCAGGCCCTGTTGGCGGAATCATGACGGCAGGACCGGCCGGGCCGTCGGGCATGATAGATCTGGCGGGCCGCGTGGCGCTGGTGACCGGCGCCTCCCGGGGGATTGGTCGCGCGGTGGCGTTGCGGCTGGCGGCGGCCGGTGCGTCCGTCGTGGCCGGCGCCCGGGCGGACCACGCGGAGGACGTCGCCCGCGAGGCGGTCAAGGCAGGCGGCACGGCGACGCACGTCGGCCTCGACGTGACCGACGCGGACAGCGTGCGGCGCGCCGTGCAGGCGGCGACGGCGGGCTTCGGCCGGATCGACATCCTGGTCAACAACGCGGGGATCGTGAGCGATCAGCTCACGGTGCGCATGAAGCCGGCGGAATGGGACGCGGTGCTCGCCACGAACCTGACCGGCACGTTCACCTGCTGCCAGGCCGTGCTGAGGCCGATGCTGAAGCAGCGCTCCGGGCGCATCATCAACGTCGGCTCCGTCGTCGGGCAGTCCGGCAACCCGGGGCAGGCGAACTATGCGGCCACGAAGGCGGGGCTCACCGGGTTCACGAAATCGCTGGCGCGCGAGGTGGCCGCGCGCGGCATCACGGTCAACGTCGTCGCCCCGGGGATGATCGACACCGACATGATCGCCGGGCTCGACGGACGCGCGCGGGAGGCGATGGCGGGGCAGATTCCGCAGGGACGAATGGGAAGACCGGACGATGTGGCGGCCGCGGTCTGCTTTCTCGCATCCGACGAAGCGTCGTATATTACGGGGCAGGTCCTCGGCGTCAACGGTGGGATGTACATGTAGGAGGCTGGTTGCATGGCGGTTGCTGACAAGGTCAAGGAGATCATCGTCGAGCACTTGGGCGTCGACGAGGACGAGGTTACGCCGGATGCGTCCTTTGTAGAGGACTTGGGCGCGGACTCGCTCGACACCGTCGAGCTGGTCATGCAGCTCGAAGAAGAGTTCAAGCTCGACATCCCCGACGAGGACGCCGAGAAGATCACTCGCGTCCGGGAGGCCGTGGCGTACATCGAGTCGCACGCGGGACGCAAGACCGGCGGCGACCAGGAATCCGAATCCGGCAAGGCGGCGGAATCCGAATCGACCGACGAAAGCTAGACGGCGATCGGGGTTCCAGGGGAGACACCGTTTGCAGAGGCGCGTCGTCGTGACCGGAGTCGGGCTGGTGTCGTCGCTCGGTATCGGGACCGAGCCGACATGGGAGGCGCTCTGCGCCGGTCGCAGCGGCATCGGCGCGATCACGCACTTCGACGCATCCGCCTTCGCCTCCCGTATCGCCGGCGAGGTCAAGGGCTTCGACCCGCTGCAGTTCGTCGACCGGAAGGACGTCAAGAAGATGGACGTCTTCATCCAGTACGCCATTGCAGCGTCGGAGTTCGCCATCTGTGACGCCGGCCTGAAGACATCGCAGCCGCTCGGCCCCGACGTGGGCGTGTTCATCGCCTCGGGGATCGGCGGCTTCAGCACGATCGAGCGCGAGCACCAGTCCCTGCTGCGGGGCGGGCCCCGCAAGATCTCGCCGTTCTTCATTCCCTCCGCAATCATCAATCTCGCCGCGGGACAGGTCTCCATTCGGTTCGGCGCACGCGGGCCGAACTCCGCCACCTGCACCGCCTGCTCGGCATCTGCCCACGCGATCGGCGACGCCTTCGAGATCATCCGGCGGGGCTCGGCCGAGGCGATGATCGCCGGCGGCTCCGAGGCCGCGATCACGCCCCTCGGCGTGGGTGGGTTCGCGGCGATGCGTGCTCTTTCGACACGCAACGACGAGCCGCAACGCGCCAGCCGCCCGTTCGATCGGGATCGCGACGGGTTCATCATCGGCGAGGGCGCCGGTGTCGTCGTGCTCGAGGAACTCGAGCGCGCCCGGCGGCGGGGCGCGTCCATCTACGCGGAGCTGGTGGGCTACGGGATGTCGGCCGACGCCTTCCACGTGACGGCGCCGGCCGAGGACGGCGACGGCGCGGTCCGCGTGATGAGCGCGGCGCTCGAGCAGGCCGAGGTCGCTCCCGAGCAGGTCGACTACATCAACGCTCACGGAACCTCGACGCCCTACAACGACCGCCTCGAGACGCTCGCCATCAAGCGCTGCTTCGGCCCGCACGCGTCCACCGTCGCCATCTCGTCGACCAAGTCGATGACGGGGCACCTGCTCGGGGCCGCCGGCGGGCTCGAAGCGGGCATCACCGCGCTCGCGGTCCGGGAGCAGGCCGCCCCGCCGACCATCAATCTCGACCACGCCGATCCCGACTGCGATCTCGACTACGTTCCGCACGAGATCCGGCCGCTGCCGATCGGTTACGCCCTCTCCAACTCGTTCGGCTTCGGCGGCACCAACGCCAGCCTGCTCCTCAAGAGGTACGAAGACTCGTGAAGATCGCCGTCTGCATCAAGCAGGTCGTCACCCGCGACTGGCCCGTGCGCATCGACGAGTCGGCGGCATGGGTCCGCGACGGAGATGCGAGCTTCGAGATGAACGAGCCCGATGCCTATGCCCTCGAAGAAGGGCTGCGGCTCAAGGAGCGCCACGGGGGAGAGGTCGTTGTCTGCTCGGCCGGCCCCGCCCGTGTCGCCCAGGTGATTCGGGAGGCGCTGGCCCGCGGCGCCGACCGGGCGATACACGTCGAGAGCGAGGACCTTGCCACCGCGGACGCCGGAGTCGTGGCCGAGGCCCTCGCTTCCGCGGTGCGCGAGGAGTCGTTCGACCTCGTGCTGACCGGCCTGCAGTCCGACGATCAGGGCTTCGGGGAGACCGGCGTGATTCTGGCGGAGCGTCTCGGGCTGCCGCACGCGACCATCATCATGGAGATCGCGGCCGACGGCGACGGAGCGGGCCGCATTCGGGTCAAGCGGGAGCTCGAAGGCGGCTGGTTCCAGTGGATCACGTTGCCGACCCCGGCCCTGCTGACGATCCAGAGCGGCATCAACCAGCTCCGCTACGCCACCTTGCGCGGCATCATGGCGGCCAAACGAAAGGACGTTCGGACCGTGCCGTTCGCCTCCCCGCCGCCATCCGCCTGGAACATCGTCGCCCTCCGCGTGCCGGTCAAGGACAAGCAGACGCGGTTCGTCGATGGCCCGCCCGAGGCCGCGGCGGCCGAGCTGGTCCGGCTGTTGCGCGACGAGGCGCGCGCACTCTGACGGCGGTCGGTTCCCGGCCGCTTTTCGGTGAAGGATGACAGCGACGATGCCGATGCCCTCGAGCGCGCGCCCCCCCGTGCTGGTGATTGCCGAGCAACGGGCCGGCTCCCTGAACCCGGTGACCTGGGAGACGGTCGCGGCTGCGCAGGTCATCGGGGGGCCGATCTCGGTCGCCCTGGCCGGCGCCGGGCTGGCCGGCGCGGCAACGGAGCTGGCATCGGCGGACGTGTCCGAAGTGCTGGTCGTGGAGGATCCGGCTCTCGAGCGCTACACCCCCGACGGATTCATCGCGGCGCTGGCCCAGGTGATCGAGCGGGAGCGCCCCGGGCTCGTGCTCTTCCCGCACACCTACCAGACGCGCGACTATGCACCCGCGCTCGCGAGCCGCCTCGGCCGCGTCCTGATTCCGGACTGCGTCGGCGCGACGGCGCGCGACGGCGGCCTCGTCCTGCTGCGGCCCATGTTCCAGGGCAAGTTCGTGGCGGAGGTGGCGCCGGCGGGAGACGGGCCGCACTGCGTCAGCTTCCAGATCGGCGCGTGGCGCGCGGACGCGGCAGCGCGGGGCGGAGCGGCCGCGACGCGCGCCGTCCCGGTGACGATCGACGCGGCGGCCATTCGCCAGCGTCCGGAAGAACCGTTCCAGGAAGCGAAGCAGGCGGTCGACCTGACGCAGGCGGAGCGGATCGTCGCCGTGGGCCGGGGCATCAAGGGGCAGGAGCACCTGCCGCTCGCGCAGGAGCTCGCGCGCTCGCTCGGCGCGGAACTGGCGGCCTCGCGGCCGATCTGCGATTCGGGATGGCTCCCGATGGACCGGCAGATCGGGAGCTCCGGGCAGACCGTGTCCCCCAAGCTCTACGTGGCCCTCGGCATTTCCGGCGCCATTCAGCACCTGGTGGGCATGAAGGGGGCGCGGACGATCGTGGCCGTCAACAAGGACGCCGACGCCCCGATCTTCGAGGTGGCCGACTACGGCATCGTCGGCGATCTGTTCGAGGTCGTGCCGGCCCTGGTGGCGGCGCTGGGGGAGTGAGCTGGATCGCGAAACGCTCGACGTCGACGTGCTGGTCGTCGGAGGCGGGCCCGCCGGCCTCGCCGCCGCCTACCGCCTTGCGACGCGGCACCGGACGGTAGGCGGCGAGCCGCCGGTCGTCGCGGTGCTGGAGAAGTCGCGCGAGCCCGGCGCCCACATGCTGTCGGGGGCGGTGCTCGACCCGTCGGCGCTGGCCGACCTGATGCCGGACTGGCAGTCCCGCGGGGCGCCGGTCGCGGTTCCGGTCACCGAGGATCGCATCTACTTCCTGACCGAGCGCCGGCGGATCCCGTTTCCGATCACACCGCCGCCGCTTCGCAACCACGGCAACTACGTCATCTCCCTCAATCGCCTCGTGCGCTGGCTGGCCGAGCAGGTCGAGGCGGCGGGCGTCGACCTCTTCGCGGGCTTTGCCGGCGCCGAGCTCCTCTACGAGGGGGACCGCGTCGTCGGGGTGCGGACCGGGGATCGCGGCGTCGATCGCGAGGGGAACCGCAAGGCGGCGTTCGAGCCGGGGGTCGACATCCGCGCGCGGGTCACCGTGCTCGCCGACGGCGTTCGCGGCAACCTGACCAAGACGCTCGTGGAGCGTTTCGGGCTCGACGACGGACGGCTGCCGCAGGTCTACGCGGTCGGCATCAAGGAGCTGTGGGAGGTGCCGTCGGGCCGCCTGCCGGCCGGGGCCGTCATCCACACGATGGGCTATCCGCTGCCGCACGAGCAGTTCGGGGGCGGCTTCCTCTACGCGCTTCCCGACGGAGCGCTCTCGGTCGGCTTCGTGGCCGGCCTCGACTACCGGGATCCCGGCTTCGACCCCCACACCGCATTCCAGCGCTTCAAGCGCCATCCGCTCGTCGCCGATCTGCTGGCGGGCGGCGAGATGGTCCGCTACGGCGCCAAGGCTCTCCCGGAGGGAGGCTGGCACGCGGTCCCGCGCTGTCACGTCGACGGCGCGCTGATCGTCGGCGACGCGGCCGGGTTCCTCAACTCGATGCGGCTCAAGGGGATTCACCTCGCGATGCAGAGCGGCATGGCTGCGGCCGATGCCGCCCTGGAGGCCGTGCGGGCCAACGACGCGTCGGCCGAACGGCTGGCGCAGTATGCCGCCCTCGTCGAGTCCGGACCGATCCGACGCGAGCTCCATCCCGTGCGCAACGTGCACCAGGCGTTCGCCGGCGGGCTGCTGCCCGGACTGCTGTACTCCGGCCTGTCCCTGGTGACCGGTGGCTGGTGGATCCGCGATCCGATGCCCGCGCACGCCGGGCACACGCGCCTGCGGCGCGTCGCCGGGGGCGAGCCCGCCGCGGCCGCCGTGCCGGTCGATCGGCGCCTGACCTTCGACAAGCTGACCAACGTTCACTACTCGGGTACCCGGCACGACGAGGATCAGCCGTCGCACCTGCTCGTCCAGGACACGGACATCTGCCGGACACGCTGCCGGGAGGAGTACGGCAACCCCTGCACGCGGTTCTGCCCGGCCGCCGTCTACGAGATGGTCGACGCCGAGGCGGGCGGCCAGCGGCTGCAGATCAACGCGTCGAACTGTGTCCATTGCAAGACGTGCGACATCATGGACCCGTACCAGATCATCGACTGGGTACCGCCCGAGGGCGGCGGCGGTCCCCGCTACGAAGGCATGTGAAGCCGCTTGCCGGCACGTCGGGGCTGACGCGGAGCCAGCGGGCGCAGGCTGCGGTCATCGCCGCCGCCGGCTATCCGACCGTCGCTCTTCTCGGATGGAGCCTGCGGTGGACCGTCTCCGGCTACGAGCATTTCGAGGCTCTCGAACGGGCGGGGCAGCCGCCGATCTTTGCGTTCTGGCACGGGCGGATCCTCTCCGCAACGTACTTCTGGCGCCGTCGCGGCATCGTCGTGATGACCAGCGCGAACTTCGACGGGGAGTGGATCGCGCGCATCATCGAGCGGTTCGGATACGGCACGGCCCGAGGGTCGACGTCCCGCGGCGGCCGCCGCGCCCTTGCCCAGCTCCGGCGCGACATGCGCGCAGGCCGTCCGGCGGCGTTCACGGTCGACGGCCCGCGCGGACCGGCCCGCTCGGTCCAGCCGGGGGCCGTCTGGCTGGCGCGGCTGACCGGGCATCCGATACTGCCTTTCCACATCGAAGCGGCTCCGTGCTGGACCGCCGGCAGTTGGGACCGCGCCCAGATTCCGAAGCCGTTCGCCCGTGCCGCGATCGTCGTGGGACGACCCATTCCGGCGCCGCCGCCGGCGGACGAGGAGCGGATCGAGTCGACGCGCCGGAGTCTCGAGCAGGCGTTGCACGACGCCGCGCGCCGCGCGCTGCGGCTGATCGGCCGCGACGATCGCCGAAGTGGGGCGGGGCGATATCCAGATCGCCCGGCTTGAGGCGGGTCCGCCGCGACGCAGGAACGCGACGCAGGAACGCGAGGCAGGAAGAGGAGGGCGCTGTGGCCACGAGCGAAGTGCTGGTGATCGGTTCGGAGCGCTTCCGCGATCACGCGACCCCGGCCGGACATCCGGAGCGTCCCGAGCGGGCGGACGTGATGGCGGCGGTCCTGTCGCGCTGGCGGTCCCGCGGCGGCCGCACGGCGGAGCCGCGGGTGGTGTCCGACGCGGCGCTCGAGCGCGTGCACGCAGCGGGCTACGTGCGGTCCATCGGCTCGACGGCCGGACGCCGGGTGCGTCTGGATCCGGACACCTACGCCGCGCCGGAATCGGAGGCGATCGCCCGCCTGGCGGCCGGCGCGGCGCTGGCGGCGGTCGACCACGCCCTCGACGGCGACGCGATCGCCCTGGCCCTGGTCCGGCCGCCGGGCCACCACGCGGAGCGGGAGCGGGCGATGGGCTTCTGCCTATACAACAACGCGGCGGTCGCCGCGGCCCACGCGCTCGACCGGGGGCTCGAGCGGGTCGCGGTCGTCGACTACGACGTGCACCACGGAAACGGCACGCAGTGGATCTTCTACGACGACCCGCGCGTGCTCTACCTGTCCACGCATCAGTACCCCTTCTATCCGGGCACAGGGGCGGCCGACGACGTGGGACGCGGCGACGGGGCGGGCTTCACCGTCAACATCCCGCTCGCGGCGGGGGCAGGCGACGCCGACCTCGATCGCGTCTTCCGGGAGGTCGCGGCCCCGGTGCTGGCCGCCTACGACCCCGAGCTGATCGTGCTGTCGGCCGGGTACGACGCGCACGTCGACGACCCGCTCGGCGGGATGCGGGTGACGACCGGGGGCTACGCGACGCTCACCCGGCGCCTGCGCGCGGCCGCGGAGCGGAGCTGCCGCGGGCGGCTGGCGGTGGTCACGGAGGGAGGTTACGACCTCGCCGCCCTCGAGGCGTGCCTGGAGGGCACGCTGGAGGTCGCCGCGGGCGCGTCTCCCGGAGCGATCGCGAGCCTGGACGGAGCGACCCCCGCGGCCGACGCGGCGCTCGCGGCGGTGCGGCCGGCCCTGCGGGCCTTTTGGCCTACACTATGAGTTGACGGCGGCACGCTGGCGCCACTCCGGCGCCCTATCGATTCCAGTGCACGACTACGACCCGCAGACCATCGAACGGAAGTGGCAGCGGCGGTGGTCCGAGGAGCGGGCGTTCGAGGTCACGGAAGACCCGTCCCGCCCGAAGTACTACTGCCTGGTGATGTTCGCGTATCCGTCCGGCCACGCGCACGTCGGCCACGTGCGCAACTACATGATCGGCGACGTGATCGCCCGCATGAAGCGGATGCGCGGCTGCAACGTGCTGCATCCCTTCGGCTGGGACGCGTTCGGCATGCCGGCCGAGAACGCGGCGATCAAGAACGAGTCGCATCCGGAGCGCTGGACCCGCGCGAACATCGCGCACATGAAGAGCCAGCTCCAGCGCCTCGGCATCGGCTATGCGTGGGAGCGCGAGTTCGCCACGTGCGACCGCGACTACTACCGCTGGAACCAGTGGCTGTTCCTGAAGATGTACGAGCGGGGCCTCGCCTACCGGAAGCGTTCGTCCGTCAACTGGTGCCCTGGGTGCCGCACCGTGCTGGCCAACGAGCAGGTGGTGGAGGGCGGGTGCTGGCGCTGCGGAGCCGGGGTGGAGGCGCGCGACCTGGAGCAGTGGTTCCTGCGCATCACGCAGTACGCGGACGAGCTGCTCGATCGCATCGGGGGCCTCGAGGCCTGGCCCCGCAAGGTGCTCACGATGCAGCAGAACTGGATCGGGCGCTCGGAGGGGGCCCGGGTCAGGTTCGCGCTTCTCGCCGCGGGCGGCTCGGACACGGCCGGCAACGATGCGATCGAAGTCTTCACGACGCGCATCGACACCATCCACGGAGCCACCTTCGTGCTGCTCGCGCCGGAGCATCCGCTCGTCGATCGACTGGCCGACGAGAGCCCCGACGCTGCGGGATTCCGGGACCGCGTCGGGCGCTTCCGGGCGCTCGATCGCATGGCCCGCTTGACGGGGCAGCTCGAGAAGGAGGGGTTCGATACCGGCCGCCGGGCGCGCAACCCCTTCACGGGCGAGGCCGTTCCGATCTGGGTCGCCAATTTCGTCCTGGCCGACTACGGAACGGGCGCCATCATGGCCGTGCCCGCCCACGATCAGCGCGACTTCGAGTTCGCGCGCAAGTACGGACTTCCGGTGCGGGTCGTGATTCAGCCGGACACAGGTCCACGGCTCGCGGGGGAGACGCTGGAGGCCGCCTCGTCGGCGCCGGGGACGGTGGTCGCGTCGGGGGAGTTCTCGGGGCTGCCGAGCGCGGAGGCCGTCAAGGCCATGACGCGCGCCGCGGAAGCGCGGGGCATCGGTCGTGGCGAGGTCCAGTACCGCTTGAAGGACTGGGGCATCTCGCGCCAGCGCTACTGGGGCACGCCGATCCCGATCGTCTACTGCGACGCGTGCGGAGTTCGCCCCGTGGCGTACGAGGATCTCCCGGTGGAGCTTCCCGACGTCGAGGTCTTCACGGGGCGCGGCGACTCCCCGCTCGCGCAGGTGTCGGAGTTCGTGTCGGCGCGCTGTCCGAGCTGCGGCGCGGCGGCGCGGCGGGAGACGGACACGATGGACACGTTCGTCGACTCCTCCTGGTATTTCTACCGCTTCTGCGATCCGCACAACCGGACCGCGCCGTTCCGTCCGGAGTCGGTGCGGTACTGGGCCCCGGTCGACTTCTACATCGGCGGCGTCGAGCACGCCATCCTGCACCTGATCTACTCGAGGTTCGTGTGCAGCGTGATGCGGGACCTCGGCTTGGTGACCCACGACGAGCCGTTCACGCGGCTGCTGACGCAGGGCATGGTGCTGCGCGACGGCGCGGTAATGTCGAAGTCCAAGGGGAACGTGGTCGATCCGGACGAGATGACGGCCACGTACGGCGCGGATGCCCTGCGCCTCTACGAGATGTTCGTCGCTCCGCCCGAGAAGGAGATCGAGTGGACCGACGCGGGCCTCGAGGGGAGCGCGCGTTATCTGGGGCGCGTCTGGCGCCTGGTCACGCCGTTCGCGCCGGCGTTCGCGGCCGGCGCCGGAAGCACCGCGGGGGCCGGAGGCGCCGTGGGGGCTGCATCCGCCGCGCCGGCGCCGCGGCTCGGCGCGGCCGAGCGGGCGCTGCGTCGCAAGACCCACGAGACGATCCGCCGCGTATCGGACGATCTCGACCCGCGGGTGCACCTCAACACCGCCGTCTCCGCCCTCATGGAGCTGGTCAACGAGACCTACGCCTACTGCGAGCGGACACGGCTGGGGCCGTTCGCCGGCGCTTCCGGCGAGGCGGCCCCGGGGCCCGATGCGCCGGCCGGGGCGCTCGGCGTGGTGCGGGAGGCGATCGAGGCGCTGATTCTGATGCTGGCGCCGTTCACGCCGCATCTCGCCGAGGAGCTGTGGGAGTCGATCGGACACGCCGGCGGAGTCACCGCGGCCGGCTGGCCGGAGTTCGATCCCGACATCGCGCGCGCCGAGGAGCTGGAGCTCCCGGTGCAGGTCAACGGCAAGGTCCGCGCGCACCTGTCGGTGCCGGTGGAGACGGCCGAGGCCGAGGTGCAGCGCCTGGCGCTCGCCGACCCTCACGTACAGGCCCGCACAGCGGGCCAGCAGGTGGTGCGGGTGATCGTCGTTCCGCGCCGCCTCGTCAACGTCGTGACCCGACCGGCGCCCGCGCAGCGGGGGGGAGAGCACTGATGTTGCACACGACGACCGCGCCCTTCGGGTTCCGATCCGCCGCGGGCTGGACCGCGGCCATGCTTCTGCTCGCGCTCGGCGGCAGCTCCTGCGGCTACACCCTGGCCGGCCGGGGCTCCTTCCTGCCCGACTACGTCGAGACCATCGGGATTCCGATGTTCGAGAACCGGACGCCGGTCTTCGAGGTCGAGCGGCTCCTGACCCAGGAGGTCCGTACGGCGTTCATCGCGCGCGGATCGTACCGCGTCCAGACCGACGAATCGGACGCCCAGGCGCTCCTGTCGGGCACGATCAGCAACATCAACATCCAGCCGGCGAGCTTCAGCGCCGAGCAGCAGGCATCGCGCTACGTGCTCACCCTCACCGCGGCCATCGAGTTCGTCGACCTGACGACGAACGAGGTCATCTGGGACAACCCGAGCCTCGTCTTCAGCGAGGAGTACGACGTGGCCTCGGGGGCCGGCGACGTCACCAACGCGTCGGCATTCTTCGGACAGCGGAGCAATGCGGTCGAGCGCATGGCATCCGAATTCGCCACCACCGTCGTCAGCTCCATCCTCGAAGCGTTCTAGGAGTCCGGTGGCCGGCACGGTCGCTCCCGCGGCGTTGCGCGACCGGCTCGCATCCGGCGAGCCGGCTCCCGTGTACGTACTGCTCGGCGATGACGAGCACGAGAAGGCCGCGCTCGTCGCGGCGTTCGAGGCGATCGTCGACGAGGGCGTGCGCGTCTTCAACTGCGAGCGCTTCCATGGCGGGGAGGGACCGCTCGCGGCGGTTCTGGACGCGGCCCGCACCCTGCCGATGATGGCGCCGCGCCGGGTCGTGGTGGCGCTGCACGCCGAGCGCTGGCTGCAGCCGAAGCGCGAGAGCCGCGCCGCGGCCGATGACCTCGTCGCCCTCGAAGCCTACGTCGACGCCCCCGCCCCCCACGCGACGCTCGTCTTCGTCGCGGCCGGGCTCAACGAGCAGCGCCGGGCGAGCAAGCGGCTCCTCGCCGGGGCCACCGTCGTCCGCTGCGCAGGCGTCGCCACCGTGGCCGACGCGCAGCGCTGGGTCCTGGCGCGCCTTCGGGAGAGCGGCAAGGAAGTCGATCGCGCGGTCGCGCGGACGCTGGCCGCGATGGTCGGCCCGGACATCGGCCGCCTGCGGCGGGAGGTCGACCGCATCCTCCTCTACGCCGCCGATCAGCCGGCGGTGACCCTGGCCGACGTCGCAGCACTCGCCGGACCGCCGGTGGCCCACGACGACTGGGCGGTGACGCGCGCCATCGAGCGCGGGGCGGCGGACGTGGCGCTCCGCGAGGTCGGGATGGCGCTCGAGGGCGGCGCGGTGCCGCAGATGCTGCTCGGCAAGCTCGCCTGGGTGGCGCGGTCCAAGGTTCCTGCCGTCCGCGTGCGGGCGGCGATCGACGCCGTGTTCCGCACGGACACGGACCTGAAGCGCTCTGCGGGCGAGCCGCGCCTGCTCATCGAGCGCCTCGTGGTAGAGCTGTGCGGAGTGGGTTCGGATCCGGCGCTGCGCAACGACGCGCGGCGCGCTCAGGCGCGACGAAGGCCGGAGCGCCGAGCCGAACGGCGCTCGGAGTCTGTGCCCTAGAACGGTGCAGACTCCGAGCAGGGTTGGTTGGGCACCGGTGGAGCCGTCAGGCGACGAAGGGTGGGCTAAATGGCTACGAGGCGCTTGTTGAGACGCGCCTTGTAGCGGGATGCCGTGTTGACGTGGATGATGCCCTTGCCCGCCAGCCGGTCGATCAGGGAGACGGTCGAACGAAACTGCTCGCGGAGCGCGTCCGTCGAGCCCCCGCCGTCCGACGCGGTCGCGGCGTCCATCGCCGTCCGCATCGACCGGAGAGCCCGCCGCATCCGGCTGCGGTACTGACGGTTGCGGTCGCGACGTTCGAGGCTGCGACGGTGGGCCTTTACTGCAGACTTGTGATTGGCCATAAACGGTTGACTATACTGAAATCGAAGACCCTGGGCAAACCCAACGGAGGAGCGCGGCAGGATGTCGGAGACGCCGGAACGCACCACGCACACCTTCCAGACCGAGGCCCGTCAACTGCTCGATCTGATGGTCCATTCCCTGTACTCGAACAAGGAGATATTCCTCCGGGAGCTCGTCTCGAACGCGTCCGATGCATGTGACAAGCTGCGGTTCGAGGCGCTCACGGACCCGGCGCTGCTCGAGGACGAACCGGACCTTGCCATCCATGTCCGGTCGGATCCGGACGCGCGCACGATCACGGTCCGCGACAACGGGGTCGGCATGTCGCGTCAGGAGGTGATCGACAACATCGGCACCATCGCGAAGTCGGGGACGCGGGAGTTCGTCGAGAAGCTGACGGGCGATCGACCGACGGACACGCAGCTCATCGGCCAGTTCGGTGTCGGGTTCTACTCGGCATTCATCGTCGCCGAGCGCGTCGTGCTGACGACGCGGCGGTCGGGCCTGGCCGCCGCGGACGGGGTCCGCTGGGAGAGCGCGGGCCAGGGGGACTACACCATCGAGCCGGCCGTCCGCGAGGCGCGCGGGACCGAGGTGACGCTGCACCTCCGGGAGGGCGAGGACGAGCTCCTGGACGGCTCGCGCCTGAGGTCGATCCTCCGCAAGTACTCGGACCACATCACGATCCCGATCCGGATGCGGAAGGAGGAGGCGGCCGGCAAGCAGGTGGACACCGGGACCGTCGACGCCACCGAGCGGGTCAACCAGGCGTCCGCGCTGTGGGCGCGGGCCAAGTCCGAGATCACGGAGGCGCAGTACCAGGAGTTCTACAAGCACGTCGCGCATGACTTCGAGCCGCCCCTGGCCCACACCCACGCCCGTGTCGAGGGACGGCAGGAGTTCACGCTGCTGCTCTACGTTCCGCGCCGCGCGCAGTTCGACCTGTGGGACCGCGAGCAGCGCCACGGCATCAAGCTGTACGTGCGCCGCGTGTTCATCATGGACGGCGCGACGGAGCTGATGCCGGCGTGGCTGCGCTTCGTGCGCGGCATCATCGATTCGAACGACCTGCCGCTGAACGTGTCGCGCGAGATCCTGCAGGACTCCCGCGATGTCGACGCGATCCGCGCGGCCGGGGTCAAGCGCGTGCTCGGGCTCCTCGAGGATCTGGCCGCGGACGAGTCCGATCGCTACGCCGACTTCTGGCGCGAGTTCGGTCAGGTCCTGAAGGAGGGCGTCGGACAGGACGCGGGCAACCGGGAGCGCATCGCGAAGCTGCTCCGGTTCGCGTCCACCCACACGGACCGTCCCAACCAGACGGTGTCGTTCGCCGACTATCTCGCCCGCGCGAAGGAGGGGCAGGAGCGAATCTACTACGTCACCGCGGAGAGCTTCGCCGCGGCGCGGAACAGCCCTCACCTGGAGGTCTTCCGCAAGAAGGGCATCGAGGTCCTGCTGCTCCACGACCGGGTCGACGAATGGGTGGTAACCCACCTCCGGGAGTTCGAGGGCAGGCCGCTGCAGTCGGTGGCGCAGGGCGACCTCGATCTTGGGGCGCTGGCGGGAGACGGGGACGACGCCCGGGAGGCGGCCGCGGACGACTACCGGCCGGTCGTCGAGCGGATGCGGAAGGTGCTCGGCGAGAAGGCGAAGGAGGTCCGCGTCTCGGATCGGCTCACCGAGTCGCCGGCCTGTCTGGTGACCGACCAGGACGGGATGAGCGCCAACCTGGGACGGCTGCTTCGTGCGGCGGGGCAGGACGTGCCGAACGTGCCGCTGATCCTGGAGATCAATCCGGATCACCCGATCGTGAACCGCCTCACCGATGAAACCGACGACGGCCGGTTCGAGGACTGGAGCCACATCCTCTTCGACCAGGCGCTGCTGGCCGAGGGGGGGCGGCTCGACGATCCGGCGGGCTTCGTCAAGCGGCTGAACACCCTGATGCTGACCTTGGCAGGGCAGCCGAAGTCGCGCATCTGGACGCCCGGCGCCTAGGAATCTGCGCCGCGGAACGGCGCGGACTCCTGCCGGCGTTGCGGGCGAGGGGTCTGCGCCGTTGGACTACCCTTCCCCGCTGCGAATCCGGGCGATCCTGCGGTCCCGGTCGGCCGCGAAGCGGGCGAGATCGCGCCGGTGATTGGCCTCGAGCTCCTCGCGTGCGCCCGGATCGGGAGTCGCCGCGAGCGCGGCGGCGAGCAGGATCTCGCACTCGGCGAGCTGTGCGCCATGGGTGCTTCGCGCCTCGGCGATGGCTGCCACCTGCTCGTCGGTGAGCGTCACGGCCGCGACGCCCGCGACCTCGTCCTGCCGCTGCAGCTTCTCCATCGCCAGCTCGAAGGCGCTCTTCGGGGCTCCGTCGGACACGTCGGACTCCTCTGCCTGGCGTGCGGCGGCCTCGCTGCGCCGGGAAACGGGCGAGCCATCCGCGCCGTCAGTACTATGCCAGAGGAGATTCCGATGACCAAGTTCCTGCTGTGGTGCGTACTGCTGGTCCTGTGCTGGCCTCTGGCCCTGCTGGCCCTCGTTCTCTATCCGATCGTCTGGCTCCTCCTGCTTCCGTTCCGGCTCGTCGGCATCGCGGTGGGAGGGGTGCTCGAGCTGTTCGGAGCGATCCTCCGCCTCCCGGCCCGTGTGCTCCGCGGACCGCGCGCCGTCTGAGGATCCCCCTGAGAATCCCATTGAGCCCGGCCTCGACACCTGCTAGGATTCGTGCAGCTAGAACGGATCGTCGATATCTGTATGCGCGCGCCCGTGTCCCGGAATCAGCGAGGATGACATGACGACGACGCAGCACGATCGGCGGCGGTCGACAGCGGCGCGGGCGGCGCTCGCCCTCGCGGCGGCTGTCGCGGTAATGACGGCACTGCCCGCGGCCGGGCAGGTACTGGAATCCGACCGGGTCACCGAGGAGGTGACGTTCACGAAGGACATCGCGCCGATCCTGCAGCGGAGCTGCCAGAGGTGCCACCAGCCCGACGCGCTGGCGCCGATGTCGCTGATCGACTACGAAGAGGTGCGTCCCTGGGCGCGGGCGATGAAGTACCGCACCGGGTTGCGCGACAAGATGGGCGTGATGCCGCCCTGGTACATCGAGAAGGGCATCGGCATCCAGGACTTCAAGAACGACCCGTCGCTGAGCGAGGAGGAGATCCTGAAGATCGCCGCCTGGGCCGACAACGGGGCGCCGTTCGGGAATCCGGCCGACATGCCGCCGCCCGTGGCGTTCATCGACGTCGACGAGTGGGAGATCGGTGACCCGGACCTCATCGTGCCCTCTCCGAGCGTCGAGGTGAAGGCCGATGCGCCCGACTGGTGGGGGGCCGTGGCCGACGTCGAAACGGGCCTCCAGGAAGACCGCTACGTCTCCGCGATCGAATTCAAGGAGGTCACGGAGTCACGTGTCGGTGAGGGCCGGCAGACGGTGGGCGGGCGCTTCGTCTTCCACCATGCGGTGATCCGCGTCGTCGGCCCCGACTTCGACGACGAGGACCCGCTGGCGGCCGCTGGGCTCTCGAGCTGGCCGGTTCACGAGGTGGGGCGGAACGCCGATGTCTTCGATCCGAAGGCCGGCAAGGAGATGGTCGCCGACTCGAAGATCACGTTTCCCTCCCTGCACCTGCACGCGAACGGCGCTGCCACCCGCGCCCGTCTGGACATCGGCTTCAAGTTCCATCCCAAGGGCTACGAGCCGGAGGTGGATCAGAGATTGATCGCGTTCGGCAACGGTGTCGATCTGGACGTCGAGGCGGAGCATCCGAACCAGACGATGGAGTCGTACTTCGTGCTTCCGGACCATGCGCGGATCTCGGTCTTCGAGCCCCACATGCACGCGCCCGGGGTGCGGATGTGCCTGGAGGCCATCTACGGGACCACGATCGAGACCCTCAACTGCTCGGGCTACGACCACAGTTGGGTGCGCGTGTACACGTACGCCGACCATGCGATGCCGTTGCTGCCCAAGGGCACCATCCTGCACATCACCGGCTGGTTCAACAACTCGGCGTCGAACCCGAATGTTCCCGATCCGCGGAACTGGTCGGGCGGCGGCAACCGGTCGGTCGATCAGATGTTCATCAACATCATGCAGGGCAGCTACCTGGACGACGACGAGTTCAAGGCGGCCCTGGCCGAGCGGGAGCAGGTGCTCGACCTCGCCGCGGGCGAGCGCGTGATCGGTTGTCCGCTCTGCGGCGTGGAGGATCCGCTGAACGAAGCCGCGGCGGAGGCCGAGGCGGCGGCGGAAGCCGAAGCGGCCGCGGCGGAGGCTACCGAAGCGGCCGGTGCCGGCCAGTAGGCCCGCTGCCGGCCGGTCGGGAAACTCCGCTCGGCGTTCCGTGAACCTCATGCGACCGGGGTCGGCGGCGCAGGCCGCCGGACCCCGTCGCCCGTTCTCGTTTGCGATGGAGGGTCGGCCATGAACGAACCGCGCCTTTGCCGGCTGACAGCGAGGCTGGGTTGCGCGCTCCTCGTCGCGTTCGCGATCGTCGCCGGATCCGTGCTGGAGAGCAGCGCCCAGACTCCCCGCAAGATGCGGGAGTCGTTCGCCACAGGCCAGGAGGTCGTGCCTGCCTACGAGGGATGGGAGCCGAATCCGGACGGGTCCTTCAACCTGGTCTTCGGCTACTTCAACCGGAACTGGGAGGAGGAGATCGACATTCCGCCCGGTCCGAACAACAGGCTCGAACCGGGTGGCCCGGATCTGGGGCAGCCGACGCGCTTCCTCCCGCGCCGCAACCGGTTCCTGTTCAAGGTCCACGTGCCCGCCGATTTCGGGGACGGCGAGGTGATCTGGACCCTGACCAGCCCCAACGGCGAGACGAAGCGGGCCTACGCGACGCTGCACCCCGACTACTTCATCGACAACAGCGTCCTCATGGCGAACAACGGCGGGGGCGCCTCCGGCGACATCTACAAGAACCAGACGCCGGAACTCGTGCTCGTCGGGAAGAAGAAGCGGACCGCCAAGGTGGGAGAGTGGGTCACCCTCGCCGCCTACGCCAGCGACGACGAGCTGCCGAAGCCGCGCGCGATGCGCCGCTTCGATCCGACGAAGCCGCCCGTCAACGTGACGCCGAACGCGGCGACGGGTCTCCGGATGTCGTGGTTCGTCTACCGCGGCGCCGGCGGCGTGCGCTTCAATCCGCCGCAGTTCAAGGCGTGGGAGGACACGCGGAACAACGCCGACTCGCCCTTCTCGCCCGGCTGGGAGACCCCCGAGGCGCCTCCGATGGGCAAGTGGGTGGTGCAGGCGACGTTCGACACGCCGGGCACCTACGTCCTGCGCGGCCTCGCCCACGACGGCGGCCTGATGGCGCACGAGGACGTGACCTTCGTCGTCAAGTAGCGCAGGCGCGCCGGCCGGCGCAGACCGGTCGCACATCCGGCCCCCGTTGCGCGGTGGTGCAGCGGGGGCCGTCGTCTCCCCGACGACGGTCTACACGTCCAGGTCCAGCGCGTCGTCGGCCCGATCCATGATGAAGCGGAAGCGGGCGGAGGCGTCGCGTCCCATCAGGTCGGCGATGACGCGGTCGGTCATCAGCGGGTCCACTACCGCGACGCGCAGCAGGCGCCGGGTGGCAGGGTTGAGCGTCGTGTCCCAGAGCACCTTCGGCATCATCTCGCCGAGGCCCTTGAAGCGCGTGATTTGCGGCTTCGGTCCCCGCCCGTTGGTCGACTGCGCCCGGCCGACCAGCCGATCGCGGTGCGCATCGTCGACCGCCCAGTGCGTCTGCTTGCCGATGTCGACCCGGTAGAGCGGCGGCTGGGCCAGGAAGACCTTGCCGCCGGTGACCAGGCCCGGCAGGTAGCGGTAGAAGAACGTGAGCAGCAGCGTGGCGATGTGGTGGCCGTCCGAGTCGGCGTCGGCGAGGATGATGACGCGGTCGTAGCGCAGCTTCGCGAGGTCGAGCGACTTCCCGAAGCCGCAGCCGAGGGCGGTGACGACGTCCGACAGCTCCTTGTTGGCCAGCACCTTGGACAGCGGGGCGCTCTCGACGTTCAGCACCTTGCCGCGCAGCGGCAGGATCGCCTGCCGGGAGCGGTCGCGTCCCTGCTTGGCGGAGCCGCCCGCCGAGTCTCCCTCCACGATGAAGAGCTCGGTATCGCCTCGGACGCTCCCCGTGCAGTCGCTCAGCTTGCCGGGCAGGTTCAGCCGGCGTGACGTCGCGCTCTTGCGGGCGACGCTCTGCTGCGCGGCGCGGCTCGCCGCCCGGGCGCGCGCGGCGAGAATGATCCGCGCCACGATCGCTTCGGCCGTGCTGAGGTTGTGGTTCAGCCAGTGCTCGAGCGCGGGCCGCACGGCGGCGTCGAGCGCCTGCGTCAGCTCCGGGTTGTTCAGCCGGTCCTTCGTCTGGCCCTGGAACTGCGGCTCCGGCACGAAGATGCTGATGATCCCGGTCAGTCCTTCCCGGATGTCCTCGGCGGTCAGGGTCAAGCCCTTCGGCGTCAGGCCGTGCGTCTCGATGAGGTTCCGAACCGCCTTGCCGAGACCGGCGCGCACTCCGGCTTCGTGGGTGCCGCCCGACCCCGTCGGGATGCCGTTGACGTAGCTGCGCACGTGCTCGTCGGTCGACTCCGTCCACTGCAGAACGACCTCGAAGCGCGACCCCGATTCGGCCTGGTCCCGCGCGAGCACGAACGGCGCGTCGTGGACGGGCGCAGCTCCGCGCTCGGCGACGATCCGCGCGAGGTAGTCGGTCAGCCCGTCGTCGTGCCGGAAGACCTCCCGCGTACCCCGCGTCTCGTCCTCGAACACGAACTCGACGCCGCCGTGCACGTAGCTGGCGACCTCGAGCCGTTCCCGCACCAGCGCCGCCTCGAACGCGGTGCGGGGGAAGATCCGCGGGTCGGGATGGAAGCGGACGGTGGTCCCCGAGCCGCGCGCCGGCCGCAGGCGCCGCAGCGGTGCGAGCGGCTTGCCGCGCCGGAAGGTCTGCTGCCAGAGGAACCCGTCCCGCTTGGAGGTGGCGACGAGCTCCTGCGACAACGCGTTGACCACGCTGGCACCCACCCCGTGCAGGCCGCCCGCCGTCCGGTAGGTTCGGTTCTCGAACTTGCCGCCGGCGTGGAGCCTCGTGAAGATGACTTCGAGCGCGGTCACGCCGTTCGCCGGATGCCGGTCGACCGGCATGCCGCGCCCGTCGTCGCTGACGGTGACCGACGACCCGCCGGCGTGCAGCGTGACGTGCACGTGGGCGGCGTGTCCGTTCATCGCCTCGTCGACCGCGTTGTCGAGGATCTCCCAGACCAGGTGATGCAGGCCCGCCGACCCGACCCCCCCGATGTACATCCCGGGGCGCTTGCGCACGGGCTCGAGCCCTTCGAGTACGGTGATGTCCTTCGCCGTGTAGGTCTGTGCCATGCCAGTGCTTCCGGTCGGTCTGGCTGGGCTCCAGACCGGCAGCGGACGCCGCGCGGCGGGTCCTGCGACCGAGCGCGACGCGCCGTCCAGAGGGAGGATCCCCAGTGTAGCACGCGCTCCGCCGACCGGTTGTGGAACGCGAGAGCCCGCGCCACGGCCGCCGGCGGTCAGGGTCGATAGCGCTGCAGCTCCTCCCGGACGAGGGGCGCCATCAGGTAGAGCCCCACCAGGTTGGGCAACGCGACCACGAAGACGAGGGCGTCCGAGAGATCGACCACGGCGGCAAGATCGACGCTGGCCCCGACTACGACGAAGACACAGAAGAACAGCTTGAAGCCGAGGTCCTGCGCGCGGCCCTCGCCGGCCAGATAGGTGAAGGCCTTGAGGCCGTAGTAGGCCCAGGCGATCATGGTCGAGAAGGCGAACAGAATGGCGGCGACGGCGAGAGGAGGCGCCGACCACGACAGCGTGGACGTGAACGCGCGCGTAGTCAGCTCGATGCCGTTCACGCCGGCGCCGGCGAGGACCGGGTCGTACACCGTCGTGATGAGGACGAGGGCCGTCATTGTGCAGATGACGACGGTGTCGATGAACGGCTCGAGCAGGCCGACGTAGCCTTCGCTGGCCGGCCGCGCGGTGCGCGCCGTGGCGTGCGCGATGGCGGCACTGCCCAGGCCTGCCTCGTTCGAGAAGGCCGCGCGCCGAAAGCCGATCACGAGGGCTCCGAGCGCGCCTCCGGCCACCCCCTCCGACGACAGCGCGCCCTGCCAGATCGCGACGAACGCGCTCGGAATCTCGCGCGCGTTGAGGGCCAGGACGGCGAGGGCCAGGGCGATGTAGAGGACGGCCATGGCGGGGACGAGGCGGACCGTCGTGCTGGCGATCGAGCGGATGCCGCCGACGATGACCAGCGCCACGAGAACGGCGAGCAGCAGGCCGACCAGCCAGGCCTTGTCGCCAAAGTAGCCGGAGCCGCCGCCGGTCACGTCGACGAACAGCGCCGCCGCCTGGTTGGACTGGAACATGTTGCCGATGCCGAGGCAGCCGAACACCATCGCGGCGGCGTAGAAGGCGCCCAGCACCCGGCCGAGGCGCGGCCGGCCGCGCACCCGCAGGCCCTGCTCGAGGTAGTACATGGGCCCGCCGGAGACCGATCCGTCCGGGTTGTCCCGGCGGAACCGCACGCCGAGCGTGCACTCCGCGAACTTCGTCGACATGCCGAGCAGGCCGGCCACGATGAGCCAGAAGGTCGCCCCCGGGCCCCCGGCCGTGATGGCGACCGCCACGCCGGCCATGTTCCCGATCCCCACCGTGCCGGAGACGGCGGTCGTCAGGGCCTGGAACTGCGGTATCTCGCCCGGATCGGCCGGTCCGGCGCGGCGTCCCGTGATGATCCGCAACGCTTCCGCGAAGCCGCGCAGGTTGATGAAGCGGAGATAGACCGTGAAGAAGACGCCGCCGCCGATGAGCCAGGCGACGATGAGCGGCAGGTCGGCCCCGAACACCGGCACGGTGACGAAGACCGCTCCCGACACGAGGTCGGCCACGGGGCGCATCGCGCCGTCGATGAGCCGGTCGATGCTCATGGTGAGATCCCGCTGTTGCAGCCGGCCGCGGCCGCAGGCGCTTACTCCTTGCCGTTGCGCGGCTCGAGGTCGGGCAGCGTCACCGGTCGGGGTACGACGGCGGCGAAGCGCCCCCGCTGCAGCAGAACCCGGCCGCGGCCTCCCCGTCCGGTGACCGTGTACTTGGCGGTGCTGATGGTCTGGACGGCGCCGCGGCTCGTCTCGACGGACAGCAGGTCGCGGTTGCCGCGCGACGCGACGAACCCGACGACGCCATCGTCCGACGCATCGAGCTTGACGATGCGCACGCCGCGCCCCGCGCCGGACAGAAAGTTGATCTCGCGCACGGGGCAGAGCATGGCGCGGCCCTGGCGCGTTGCGGCGATCAGCGTCTCGCTGCCGTTGACCGCCGCCACGCCCACCACCCCCGCGTTGCCCGCCGGCCGGGCGAAGCGGCGCCCGGCGCGGGTGCTCGGCTCGATCAACGGCTCCAGGCTGAACCGCAGGCCGTTCCCGTCGCTCGTGACGGCGAGGGCATGGGTCGGGGGCTCCTGGTCTTCCGCCGGGGATTCGATGGAAGGGGTCACGCGCGGGTCGAGCCCGATCGCGGCGACGATGCGCTCGCCGTCCCGCAGCTTGAACAGGCGCTGGATCGGTTCGCCGTAGCCGGTCGAGGCCGGCACGTCGATGAGCCGGCAACTGTAGGCGACGCCGAAGCTGGAGAAGAAGACGGCGGTCGAGCGCGTGCTGCCGGCCACGCCCGCCAGCAGGGTATCGCCCTCGCGCAGCCTCGTGGCGGAGACATCGCGGACCTCCTTCTGGCGCTTGACCCACCCGTCCGCCGACACCAGCACGATGGCGTCCTCGTCGACGATGAAGTCGTCGGCGCTGAAGGCGACGTCCTCGACCGTGCTGTCGATCACGGTGCGCCGCGGACTCGTGTCCGGATCGCCATGGCTGCGCCGCACCTCGTCGATCTCGTCGCGCACGATGCCCCAGCGCCGATCCTCGTCGCGCAGCAGCTCGCCGATCTCCGCCGCGCGGGACCGCTTGGCAGCAAGCTCCTCGCGGATGCGGCGGATCTCCAGGCGCGCCAGGCGATAGACCTTCAGCTCCAGGATCGCGTCCGTCTGCTCGGCGTCGAGCGGGAAGAGCTGCACGATCTTGGCCGCGGCGTCGGCCTTGCCGTCCGACGAGCGGATGAGCGCGATGATGGCGTCGAGCATGTCGAAGGCCCGCTCGAAGCCCTCGAGGATGTGAATGCGGGCGCGAAGCCCGGCCAGCTCGTGTTCCAGGCGTCTTGTGACGACATCGAGCCGGAAGCTCAGGAAGTGGGAGAGGAGCTCGTGCAGGCCGAGCCTTTCCGGCCGCCCCACGCCCGCCTCCCCGGTCGGGACGAGACAGGTCATGTTGACCGGGAACGTGGTCTGGAGGGGGGTGTGCTTGAACAGGTAGGCCATCACCAGCCGCGGGTCGGCGTCGGCCCTGAGCTCGAGCGCGATGCGAACGTCGCCGGTCGAGACGTCCTTGACGTCGAGCAGGGCCGGCAGCGCCCGGGAGGCGACGATCTCGCCGATGCGCTCCACCACCTGCGCCTTGTTCACGGTGTAGGGCACGCTCGTCACGTGCAGGGTCCGGGAGGAGCGCCGGACCGGCCCCGACTCCCACGTGGCTCGGACGCGGATCGTGCCCGATCCGGTGCAGTAGATCTCGGCCAGCTCGTCGGTGGTGTTCGTGATCCGTCCGCCGGTGGGGAAGTCCGGTCCCCGGACCCGGCGGGCGAGCTGCGCACTGTCCAGGTCCGGGTTCTCGAGGAGCAGGAGCAGGGCGTCGGCGATCTCTCCAAGGTTGTGCGGCGGGATGTTCGTGGCCATCCCAACTGCGATGCCGGACGCGCCGTTGACGAGCAGGTTGGGCAGGCGCGCCGGCAGCACCGCCGGCTCCGTGCGCGACCCGTCGTAGGCGTCCCGGAACGGCACCGTCTCCTGATCGATCTCGGCGAGCAGCTCCGCGCTGATCGGGGCCAGGCGGCACTCGGTGTAGCGCATGGCGGCGGCCGCGTCGCCGTCGAGCGAGCCGAAGTTGCCGGCGCCGTCGACGAGCGGATAGCGCAGCGAGAACGGCTGTGCCATCCGGACCAGGGTGTCGTAGATGGCGGTGTCGCCGTGCGGGTGGTAGTTGCCCATCACGTCGCCGACCACCTTCGCGCACTTGCGGGGCTTGGCGTCGGCCGTCAGCCTCTGGCGCCACATCGTGTAGAGAATGCGCCGCTGCACCGGCTTCAGGCCGTCCCGCACGTCGGGGAGGGCCCGCGCCGTGATGACCGAGAGGGCGTAGTTGAGATAGCGCGCCTGCGCCGCTTCGTGCAGCGGCACGACGATCTCGCCGATGCCGCCCGGCGGGTCGCTGCCGGTGTCCGAGCCCCCGTCCGCCGCGTCGAACAGGGGAGCGCGTCGCGGAGTCGGGCGCTGCGCCCTGCTGTCGGTACGTTGCTTCGCCATGGGTTGCTCTCCGTCGGCGACCGTGCGCGCGGCGGCCGGGAGAGCGCCGCAAGAAGGGGCGGCGCGCTGCCGCCGCCCCAGTATGTCACGGATCCTCGGTGGGCCCCGCGAGCACCGCGAGCAGCTCGGCCAGCACCATGGCTGTCGCCCCCCAGACGCGTTCCTCCTGCACCGCGAAGTACGGCGCGAGGATGGGACCGCCGGGACGCCAGTAGGAGCCCTGGCGCGTGTTGCGCGGGTCGCGAAGGTCGGCGAGCGGTACGTGCAGCACGCGACTCACCTCGCCGTCGGAGGGCCGCAGCCGGAGTTCCCGCTCCGTCACCGCGACCACCGGGTGGAGCACGAATCCGCTCGCCGCGATGGGCAGGATGGAGAGCTCGCCGAGCACGCGCACCTGCGCCGGGTCGAGGCCGACCTCCTCGCGGGCCTCGCGCAGGGCGGCGTCGCGCACGGTCTCGCCCGGCTCCACGACGCCTCCGGGCAGCGAGACCTGACCGGCGTGCCGGGCCAGGTCGCCGCTGCGCACCGTCAGCAGCACGTGCGGAGCACCGGCGCGCGGGTAGAGGAGCACGAGCCCTGCCGCCGGCCGGGGGTCGCCGGTCTCCGCGTGCGCCAGCGGCTCCCTGCGGGGCACGGGGGCCAGGCGTCGCCGGGCGGCGCCGTGCCGCGGCGGTGCCGCCGATGCGGCCAGGATGCGGGTTTCGATCTGATAGAGTGTCGGGGAGGCCGGCGCCACGGAATAGCTTACCGCAGCCCGCAGCGACGCCTTCCGCGTCGACATGACCCAAGCCAAACGGCCGGCCAAGAAATTCGATCGCACGATTGTCGACGGACCCCTGGGCCGGGCCGTGTGGATGCTCGCCTGGCCCACGATGCTCCAGAACGTCGTCGGCGGGGTGCAGGGCATCATCGATCAGGCGATGGTCGGCAACTACGTCGGCCACACCGGCAACGCCGCCATCGGCGTGAGCCTGCAGATCTTCATCCTCGTCATCGTCTTCGTCGCCTCGGTGTTCAGCGGGATGGGCGTGCTCGTCGCCCGCTTCGCCGGCGCCAACGAGCCCGAGGAGGTCAACCGCGCCGTCTACCAGGCGTTCCTCACCGCCGTGTTCCTCGCCCTCGGCGTGCTGGCGCCGCTCGGCTACGTGCTGGCGCCTGCGCTGCTCGACATGATCAACGCCGCTCCCGAGGTGCAGGTCGAGGCGCTGCCGTACCTTCGGGTGAACTTCGTGTTCAGCATCGGCATGCTCATCTTCTTCATGATGAGCGGAGCGTTGCGCGCCGCGGGCGACGCGCGCACCCCGATGCAGCTCGGCCTCCTGATGACGGTGCTGAACATCGTGCTGAACATCGTGCTCATCCGCGGCCTCGGACCGATCCCGGCGTTCGGCACGCTGGGCGCTGCGATGGGCACCGCGATTGCGAGCGGGCTCACCGGGGTCGCCTTCCTGTGGCTGCTCTTCTCCGGCCGGCTCGTCATCCACTTCACTCGCGACATGTCGTTCGCGCCGGACTGGAAGGTGATTCGCGAGCTCTTCCGCTTCGGTCTGCCGACCGGCTTCCAGGGCATCGTGATGAACATCGCCGGCGTCCTCATGCTGCGGTTCGTCGGATCGCTGCAGTACAGCGCCGAGGCCCAGGCCGCGTACGCGGTCGGCTACTCGGAGCTGTTCGCGCTGATCACGTGGACCTCGGTGGGTCTCATGGGGGCGACGGCGGCGGTGGCGGGTCAGAATCTCGGGGCGGGCCAGCCCGAGCGGAGCAAGCGTGCGGCACTGGTGGCGGCGTCCATCGGCGTCGGCGTGGCCTGCATCGTCGGGCTCGCCTTCCTGACGGTTCCCCGCGCCCTGCTCGGCGTGTTCGGCATGGACGAGGGCGTGCAGTTCGAGATCGGCCGACAGCTCCTCGCCTACCTCGCGGTGTCCGGCGTGTTCGTGACGGTGGCGCTGACCTATACCGGCGGCCTGCAGGGAACGGGCGACACGCGCAGCCCGCTCTACATCTCGATCCTCTCGCAGGTCGTCGTCCCCATCGGCCTCTGCACCTGGCTGCAGGTGACGCGCGGCCTGGAGCCGGCGGACATCTGGCTGGCCATCGTACTCGGCCACATGGCGCGGGCCGGCCTGAGCGTCGCCCGCTTCCGCCAGGGCAAATGGCAGAACATCGCGATCGACATCGGCCCCGGCCCGGCGCGCGCATAGACTCCGGTCGCGGAATCTCGCATGCCTCCTTCGCCGCCTCGTCGGATACCGACGCTTGCCGCGCAGGCCCTCGGCTGGATCGATCCGTCCACCGGCGGCCTCGTGCCCCCGGTCCACCCGTCGGTGCAGTACGAGAAGGGCCCCGGCCGACCCGTCTACACCCGCGACGAGAACCCGACCTACGAGCCGGCAGAGGCCCTGCTGGCCGCGCTCGAGGGCGGTCGCGCGGCGATGCTGTTCAGCTCCGGCATGGCGGCGGCGACCACCGTGTTCGAGACGCTCGACATCGGCGACCACGTCGTAGCGCCGCGGGAGATGTACTGGATGCTGCGCCGGTGGCTCCAGAACCTGGAACGGCGGGGGCGGATTGCGCTCGATTTGGTTCCCAACGGCGATCCGGGCGCGCTCCGCGCGGCGCTGCGACCGGGCGCCACGCGAATCGTCTGGGTCGAGACGCCGGCCAATCCGAGCGGTGCGGTGACCGACCTCGCCGACGCCGCCGCGGCGGCCCACGAGGCCGGCGCCCGTCTCGTGGCGGACAACACCGTCGCGACGCCGGTGCTCTCCCGGCCGCTGGCCCACGGAGCGGACCTCGTGATGCACTCGGCGACCAAGCAGCTCAACGGACACTCGGATGTCCTGGCCGGCGCGCTGGTCACCGCGGAGGAGGACGAGCTGTGGTCCGGCTGCCGCCGCGAGCGCGGGTTTCGCGGTGCCGTGCTGGGCCCCTTCGAGAGCTGGCTGCTGCTGCGCGGAATGCGCACCGTATGCCTGCGGGTGACGGCGTCGGCCGACAACGCCCAGCGCATCGCGGAGACCCTCGACGGGCATCCCGCGGTGTCGCGGGTGCTCTATCCGGGGCTGCCGGCGCATCCCGGGCACGCCATCGCCGCCCGGCAGATGGACGGCAGGTTCGGATCGGTCGTGTCGCTCCGGTTGGCGGGTGGCCCGGAGGCGGCGCGCCGGATGGTGCAGCGGCTGCGTCTGTTTCACGACGCGACCTCGCTGGGGGGCGTCGAGAGCCTCGCGGAGCACCGCGGTCCGGCCGAGGGGCCGGGCTCTCCGGTTCCCGACGACCTGGTGCGGCTCTCGGTCGGGATCGAGGACGCGGGCGATCTCGTCGCCG
>JAGWAJ010000004.1:0-58919 GCA_021296475.1 Acidobacteriota bacterium | reverse complement strand
GGAGTCTGCACCGTAGTACGGCGCAGACTCCTGGCACGATTGGTCGGGCGCCAAGCGGGAGTCGTAGGCGACGATTGGCGGGCCAGGCGGAGCCGTCAGGCGATCGGTGGGCCCGGCGGGGAATGAGAGCGATGGACGAACCGGACGCGCCGGTGCGCATCGTCGCGGCGACCGCGGCCGACGTGGCGCTGATCCTGGGCCTGATTCGCGATCTCGCGGAGTACGAGCGGATGGCGGATCAGGTGGAGGCGACGGAGGCCGACATCGAGCGCGCGCTTTTCGGGGAGCGCCCCTGCGCCGAGGCGGTGATCGCCCGGGCCGGTGACGAGGCGGTCGGTTTCGCCCTCTTCTTCCATACCTTCTCGACCTTCCTGGGCCGGCGGGGCCTCTACCTCGAGGACCTGTACGTGCGGCCGGCGTTTCGCGGCCGGGGCATCGGTCGCCGGCTGCTCGCGCAACTGGCCGCGCTCGCGGTCGAGCGCGGCTGCGGGCGTTTCGAATGGTCCGTGCTGGACTGGAATGCGCCGGCGATCGCGGCGTACCGGCGCGCCGGGGCGGTCCCGATGGACGAATGGACGGTCTACCGGCTGACCGGCGACGCCCTGCGCGCGCTGGCCGCGGAGGCCCGGGTGGGGTGAGCCGGCGGGTGGGCGCGAGAGCGCCCTGCCGGGCGCGTTGGGAGTCTGCGCCCGGCACGGAGTTCTCCATGGCGAGTACTACGACGCAGACTCCTGGCGACGACGAACGCCTCCTCGCCGAGCAGGTGGCGTACTACCGTGCCCGTGCGCCGGAGTACGACGACTGGTTCTACCGTCGCGGGGCCTTCGACCAGGGCGTGGAGTGGAATCGCCGGTGGCGGGCGGAGATCGGCGAGCTGGCAGCAGCGCTCGACGCCGCCCGTCCGTCCGGTCGCATCCTGGAGCTGGCATGCGGGACGGGCCTGTGGACGGAGCGCCTGGCGCCGTACGCCGCGACGCTGACCTGCGTCGACGCCGCGCCCGAGGTGCTCGAGCTGAACCGGCAGCGGATGGGGGATGCGGGCATCGGCTACGTGTGCGCCGACCTCTTTCGCTGGCGGCCGCCCGCGCGCTACGACTTCGTCTTCTTCGGCTTCTGGTTGTCCCACGTCCCGGCCGGGTCGTTCATCCCGTTCTGGAGCCTGGTGGCGCAGTGCCTGGTGCCGGGCGGCCGGGTCTTCTTCGCGGACAATCGGCGTCCGCCGGACGGGTCGCCGGTCGACGCCGAGCCCTTCGGCCGACTCTCCCGCAGCCGGCGCCGTCTCGCCGACGGCCGCGAGTTCACGATCGTCAAGGTCTATCATCGGCCCGACGAGCTGGAGGCGCAACTGACGGCACTCGGCTGGCGGGCGCGGGTGCGCGGTACGCAGACGTTCTTTCTCCACGGGACGGCCGTGAAGGGGCCGGGGCCGTAAGAGGGGCAGGGGTGCGCCGATGACCGCACCCGCGCCGGGAGCTTGGATGGACAGCTACCAGTTGACCGGCTATGGAGCGCCACTCGAGCGCCTCGAGGCGGCGCGTCCGGAGCCGTCCGGCGACGAGGTGCTGTTGGCGGTGGAGGCGTGCGGGGTCTGCCACAGCGACCTGCACCTCGCCGACGGCTACTTCGATCTGGGAGACGCGCGGCGGCTCGACCTGAGCGGGGGGCGGGAGCTGCCGTTCACCCTCGGCCACGAGATCTCCGGCGTCGTCGTCGCCTGCGGGCCCCGCGCCGCCGGCGTGGCGATCGGCGACCGCCGCGTCGTGTATCCCTGGATCGGATGCGGTGCGTGCTCGACCTGCGATGCGGGCGAGGAGCACGTGTGCGCCGCGCCGCGCGCGCTCGGCATCACGCGGGCCGGCGGCTTCGCCGACCATGTCCTCGTGCCGCACGCGCGTTACCTCTTCGACCCGGGTCCGGTTGCCGCGGCTCCCGCCGCGACCTGCGCCTGCTCGGGGCTGACGGCGTACGGCGCTCTCCGCAAGGTGGCGGCGCGCGAGGCGCCGACGCCGCATCTGCTCCTCGTGGGCCTGGGGGGAGTCGGCATGGCCGCGCTGGGCCTGGCGCCGTCCGTCGTCACCGCAGACCTCATCGCGGCCGACGTCGATGCGGCCAAGCTGGATGCTGCGGCGGGCCGCGGGGCGGCCGGGACCGTCGACGCGGCGGCTGCGGACGCGGTGAAGCAGGTCCGGCGCCGCACCGGGGGCGGGGTCTCCGCCGCCATCGACTTCGTCGGGTCGCCGCAGTCGGCGGAGTTCGCGCTCGGTGCGCTCGCTCCGCGCGGGACGCTCGTCGTGGTCGGGCTCTTCGGGGGTGCCTTCAAGCTCTCGGTGCCGCTCCTGCCGCTGAAACAGCTCACCATTCGCGGGTCGTACGTCGGCAGCCTCGCGGAGATGGCGGAGCTGATGACGCTGGTCCGCGGCGGTGCGGTCGCCCCGCTGCCGATCGACGAGCGCCCGCTGGCCGAGGCCCAGGCGGCGCTCGACGACCTCCGCGCGGGTGCGGTGCTCGGGCGCGTAGTGCTGCGCCCGTGACGCTGCCGATCGCGAGCGGCGCCAAGGAGTCTGCGCCCGTGGAATGGTGCGGACTCCTTCAGGATTGGCTGGGCACCGAGCGGAGCCGTCAGGCGAGGATGGGTGGTTACGACTCGCCGCAGTGCTCCGCGATGAAGGCGCGCGCTTCGTCGCGGAGCCGGACGATCTCGGACCAGTCGGTTCCGATCGGGAGCAGGGGGGGGCCGAAGGTCACCGCGATGCGGCCGGGACGGAGCAGCCATGTCCCGGCGGGGAAGACGCGGCGGGCGCCGCGAATGGCCACCGGTACCACCGGGCAACCGGCGTCGACGGCGGCGCGGAACGCGCCGAGCCGGAACGGGAGCAGGCGCGGCACATCGTCGAACGTCCCCTCGGGGAAGATGCAGAGGGGCTCGCCGCGTGAGAGCGGCGCCCGGAGGTCCTCGACGCCTTCGATCCGTTGCGCCTGATCGTCCTTGCGGAGCGGGATGTGACCGGCGCGCCGGATGACCAGCCCCAGAACGGGACGGTGCGCCAGGCGGGCCTTCGCGGCGAAGCGCGCTCCGGCCGGAAGCACACTCATCAGCAGCGGCGAGTCGAGGTAGCTTGCGTGGTTGGCGACGAAGACGACGGGACCGGCGGCCGGGACCCGCTCACGGCCGGACACCTCGACGCGGCAGCCGGCAAGGGCCATCAGGAGGCGTGTCCAGCGGCCGACGATGCGATCGACGCGCCGGCCGGCCGCCCCGGCGAGCACGAGCGCCCAGGCGAACGGGCCCGTCGCCAGCACGAGCGCGACCACCCACGCCGTGAAGCAGAGGCTTCCCCCGCGCGAGGACCACTCCGCGGCGGTCGCCCGCGCCGCGGACGCCGCGAGCCGGATCCACTGCCCGGCTGCACCGCCGCGAGGGCGTCGGAGCCGCCCGGTCCGCCACGCCTCGCGCGTCGCCGCACGGCGGATCTTGCCGCTCGAGGTCTTCGCGACCGAGCCGGGCGGCGCCAGCACGATGCGGTCCGGGGCGATGCCGAGGGCGTCGGTCACCGCCTGCGTCACTGAGCGCCTCAGCGCGGCGAGCTCGGCCGGATCGGTGAGCCGGCTCTCGGCCACGATCACGAACCGCTCCGTTCCGCGCTCGGCATCCGCGGCACCGAACGCGGCGACGCACCCGGCGCGCACGCCCGAAACCGCTCCCGCCGCCGCCTCCGCTTCGTGCGGGTAGAGGTTGCTGCCGCCCTTGATGATCAGGTCCTTGGACCGTCCGGTGAGGAAGAGCTCGCCGTCGGCGAGGTATCCGAGGTCGCCGGTGTCGAGCCAGCCCTCGTCGCCTGCGATCGCGTGCGTGGCGCGCGGGTTGCGGTAGTAGCCGGACGTCGCCGACGGCCCGCGGAAGCGGATCCGTCCTTCGCGGCGCTCGGGGGTCTGGGTTCCACCGGCGTCCACGACCTCGAGTTCGTGGCCGGAGAGCGCCCGGCCGCAGGAGACGAAGCTCAGCGCCTGCCGGTCGCCGTCCGGTGCCGGCACGGCGTGCCCGGAGGACTGGAACGTCGCGCGACGGACGCGATCGATGCGCGGTGCCCGGCCGGGCGACGGTGCGGCCAGTCCAACCGTGCACTCGGCGAGGCCGTAGACGGGGAGGACGGCCGCCGGATCGAGTCCGTACGGCTCGAACCGCTCGGCGAAGCGTCGGATCGTCTCGGGCAGCACCGCCTCGGAGCCGTTCAGCAGGACGCGCACCGAGCTCAGGTCCAGTCCGTCGAGCTCGTCGTCGGGGATGCGCGTCGTGCAGAGGTCGAACGCGAAGTTGGGCGCGGGCGAGAGCGTCCCGCGGTGTGCGTCGAGTGCCCGGAGCCAGCGGATCGGACGCGAGAGGAAGGCGAGGGGCGACATGAGAGCCAGGGGCACCCCGAAGTACAGGGCGCCCAGCCAGGCGCCGATCAGTCCCATGTCGTGGTAGAGCGGCAGCCAGCTCACGGCGACGTCGTGGGGGCCGACCTCGAGCCGCTGCTCGATGGCGCGGACGTTGGCGAGGAGGTTCCCGTGCGACAGGAGCACGCCCTTCGGGTGACCGGTGCTGCCCGACGTGTACTGGATGAGCGCGGAGTCGTCGGCCGAGCCGGGCCGCAGCGGCCGCGGCTCGGCACCGATCGCGTCGGCGGCGACGACGGCGTCCAGCGTTGCGACGCGGCGCCGCAAGAGGCTCGCCAGGCGTTCCACTTCCCGGAACGTGACGAGCAGCCGGACACCGGCGTTCTCGAGAATGGCGGTCTGCCGGGTGGCGTACTCGGCGATCCGGTCGGGGCGGAACGGAGGGTAGAGGGGTACCGGCACGCATCCCGCCATGAGAACGCCGATGAAGGTGGGGAAGAAGCGCTGCTCCGTGCGCAGCATGATGGCGACGGTGTCGCCGCGCCCGAGGCCGCGCGCAGCGATTCCTCCGGCCACTCGCGCCGCCTCGTTCCAGAGCCAGCCGTAGCTGAGCGGCGTCTCGCGGCCGTCCTCCTCCCGCAGGTGGATGTGCGTGCGGTCCGCGCCGCGCTCCACCTGCCAGGCGAGCACTTCGACGACGGTGCGCGCACCGGCCGGGGAGCCGGCCGCGGCGCGTTCCGGCGCGCGCTTGCCCCCGCCCGAGGGCGGCGACTCGGTGGGCGGCGCGTCGGCCGCGGCCACGCCGGCGGCAAGATCGGAGGGTGTCTCGGCCGCCGCCAGGACCGCCTCGCCCAGCGGCACCCCGAACGCGCGCTCGAGGCGCACCAACAGCTCTACCCGTTCCAGGCTGTTGATGCCCAGGTCGCGCTCGAGCGAGTCCCCGGGATCGATGGCCGGCGCGTTCTCCCCGCGCAACTCGCCGACCAGCTCGGCCACGACGGCGAGCACGCGTTCCTCGATGCCGGCGACGGCCGGAGTTCGTGGCGCTGTCGACATCCCGCCTATTGTCGCCCGCGCGGGCGGGGCTGCCATCGACCCGGTGGGGGCGGAGCTCGGCGGACGGCTGCGCGCGCCACGCGCCGCCGGGGAGAGGCCACGGCTCGCTCACGCCGTCTACGGCTCGAGGCGGCGGATCGTGCGGATGACGACGTTCTCGCGAGGCACGTTGCGCATCCCGTTCACGCGGGTGACGCGAACGCCAGCGATCTCGTCGACGACGTCCATCCCTTCGACGACCCGGCCGAAGACGGCATACCCGAAGCCGTTGCGGGACCGGTCGCGGTGGTTGAACGACGGGTTGTTGCGCACGTTGATGAAGAACTGCGCGCGCGCGGAGTTGGGGCTGGCGACCCGGGCCATCGCGATCGTGCCGCGGTCGTTGCGCAGGCGGTTGGTCGCCTCGTTGAGAATGCCGCCCCGCAGGCCCTCCATGCGGGGCGTATGATCCTGGTTCAGCCCGCCCCCCTGGATGATCTGGTTGCGAAGGACGCGATGGATGATGGTGCCGTCGTAGTAGCCGGCCAGCACGTAGGTGAGGAAGTTGACGACCGAGACCGGTGCCTCGGGGCGGAACAGCTCGACGGTGATGTCGCCCATCGAGGTCTCGATGACGACCTGCTGGTTCGGCGGCGGTTGCTGCGCGCCGGCCGGGAGCGGGGCGCCGGCGAGGAGAAGTGCCACCGCGGCGAGGAGAGCCGGTGCGTGTCGCAGTGCCTTCACGGGATCCCTCCCTGGAGGGTCACCGAGCTGATGACGACCGGCTCGACCGGCACGTCCTGGTGCGGGCCCTGACGCGTGGTGCGGACGGCGCCTATGCCGTCGAGCACGTCGAGGCCTTCGGTGACGCGCCCGAAGACGGCGTACCCGAAGCTGCGCGGGTCGGTGCCGCGGTGATTGAGGGTCGGGTTGTCGACGAGGTTGATGAAGAACTGGGCGGTCGCGCTGTCGACGACCGGAGTGCGCGCCATCGCGATCGTGCCCCGGTCGTTGGTCAGGCCGTTGGTCGCTTCGTTCCGGATCGGCTCGTCCGTCGCCTTCTCGACCAGGGTCGGCGTGAGGCCGCCCCCCTGTATCATGAAGTTCGGGATCACCCGGTGAAAGACGGTGCCCTCGAAGAAGCCGTCCTCGACGTACCGCAGGAAGTTGTCGACCGTGATCGGCGCCTGGTCGCGATAGAGCTCGATCGTCATGCCGCCGAGGCTGGTCTCCATCACCACGACCGGATTGTCCTGGGCGCCGACCGGGCCGGCCGGTCCGAGGGTCATCGCGGCGACGACTCCCGCGAGTACGAGCTTGCGCAGCGCCATGGCTCGGGCCCCCTGCGGCCGGGAGCGGCCGCGACGATCCACCTGGCGTCCAATATGCAGAATCGAGGATCCAAGATCTGGAATTCCTGGTCGGTCTGGGAGACGAGTCCCCGTGGTACCGGACCGCCTGTGACAAAGCGATCCGCAGACCCCGTCGGCTCTCGCAATCCGGTCCCGAGTATGCATAATACGAAACGCCCTGTCCAGAGAGGACGGGCGGTTCCACGATGAAGCTGCTCGACAGATTCCCGGTTCCACAATGAAGCTGCTCGACAGATTCCGCTCGCAGCCGGAATGGCGGAGTGACGATCCCGCGGTACGTGCCAGCGCCGTGCGTGCGCTGACGAACGCGGAGCAGGATCTGCTGCTCGAGATCGCTCGCCACGACGACGCCCCGGGGGTGCGGCGAGCCGCGATCGAGCGGTTGACGGACGCGGCGTCGATCGCCGAGCTGCTCGGCAGCGGCGGCGAGGGCGACCCGGAAGTCCGGGCCGCCGCGGTGGCGACGGCGCGCGACCTGCTCATCGGCGCCGCCGACGCTTCCGGGGCGGACGCGGTTCTGGCCGTTCTGCCGGAGGATCGGGACGTGGCGGCCGTGGCCCGCCTGGCGGTGAGCGAGGCGGTGAGCGAGCGCGCGGTGGCCCGCCTGAGGGACGCGAAGGTGCTCGGCGGTGTCGCGCGCCGGGCGAAGCATCCCGAGGTGGCCCGGCAGGCGCTGGAGCGCCTTGCCGATCGGGGCGAGTTGCTGACCGTAGTGCTCAAGGCGGAGAGCAAGACGATCGCTTTCGCAGCCTTCGACCGGCTCTCGGCGGAGCCTGCGGGGCTGCCGGCGGCAACGCTGACCGACATCGCCCGGCGGGCGAGCCACAAGGCAGTGGCCCGCCGAGCCCGCTCGGAGCTGGCCGGGCGGGAGGGAGACGCTCCGGAGGCGGCGCCGACCGATCCGTCCAACGCGGTGTCGCTGTGCGAGGCGGCCGAGGCGCTGGTCGGAATCACGGACCTCGACGCCGGCCGGCGGGAGATCGAGGCCCTCGTCCAGCGGTGGGCGACGCTCGAGGCGCCGGGGGACGCGGCGGTGGCGGCCCGCTTCGCGTCGGCGCGCCGCGCAGCGGAGGATCGGTTGCTCGAGCTCGACCGAGCGACGAGCCACGCGCGCGAGGCGGAAGCCCGCCGCGTTGCGGCCCTCGCCCCGTACGCGGCGCTGTGCGAGCGGGTGGAGCGCAGCGGCGGCCCGCTCGCGCTCGATCAGCTGCAGGCGGCGCGCGAGGAATGGAGTGCGTTGGCGCCTCCCGCCGCCGGCGACGGGGACGACGGGCTGGCCGCCGAGGTCGAGGCCCTGGCCCGGCGGTTCGCGGCGGCCGCGACGGCGTGCGAGCGGCGCCACCGGGAGTGGGCGTCCCGGCGCGAGCACCTGCAGCACCTGGAGGGGCTGACGGCCGAGCTCGAGACGCTGGCGTCGGGCGGCGACGCGGCAGCAATCCGGGCCCGCTGGCCGGCACTCGACGAGCGCTGGCGCGCCGAGGTCGCACGGCTCGCGAGCGGTGGCGCAGCCGGCGATGCGGAGGTCGCGGAGGGCGTCGCCGCCGTGACGGGGCGGCGCGCGGCGGCGGAGGAGACGAAGCGCGCGGTGGAGACCCGGGCGCACGCCGAGGACGACCGTCGCCTCCGGGATCGGCTCGCGCGCCTCGATCGGCTGGCGGCGCGGGTGGAAGCCGAAGCTGCGAACGAGAAGCTCGTGCTGGCGGACGCGGAGCGCCATCTGCGGCGGACCCGCCAGGCCTTGGAAGAGGCACGTCCGCTGCTCGCGGACGCCGACCGCGCAGCGCTCGGCCGGCGGTTGCGCAACGCGCAGACAGCTCTTCTCGGACGCGTGCGGGAGCTCCGGGACTTCGCGGACTGGCAACGGTGGGCCAATCTCGGCGTCCAGGAGGAGCTCTGCCGGGAGATGGAGGCGCTGGGTGCGACCGTTGCGGCCCCGCCGGACGGCAGCGAAGGGGCGGTCGAGACGGACGAAGCGGAGCTCGCCCGCAAGTTTCGCGACCTGATAGACCGCTGGCGTCAGGCCGCGGACGTCCCCAAGGACCGCGGAGAGGAACTGTGGCGGCGCTTCAAGGCGGCGCACGACGTGGTCTATCCGCGCTGCGAGGCCTACTTCGAGACGCAACGCACGGCCCGCTCGCGCAACCTGGACGCTCTCGGGGCGCTGGCCGACGAGGCCGAGCGCCTCAGCGAGTCGACCGACTGGATCAAGACGGCCCAGCGCCTGACGACGCTGCAGGCGGAATGGAAGGCCCTCGGACCGGTGCCGCGGCGGGAGCAGCGCGCGCTGTGGAAGCGCTTCCACGGCGCGTGCAGCCTGTTCTTCACGCGCCGCAAGGCCGACCTGGCCGAGCGCAAGAAGGTCTGGGCGAAGAACCTGGAGCAGAAAGAAGCGCTCTGCGCGCGCGTCGAGGCGCTGGCGGATGCGACCGACGTGGTGGCGGCGATCGAGGAAGTCAAGCGGACGCAGCGCGAATGGCGCACGATCGGTGCCGTCCGCCGGTCGAAGTCAGACGTGCTCTGGCAACGGTTCCGGGAGGCGTGCGAGGCGGTAATCGACCGTTCCCGCGAAGGCGAGCGCGCCGCGGCAGGGGCGCGGATCGCGGCCCGGGAGGCACTGTGCGCCGAGTTGGAGGCTCTCCTACCGTCCGGGGCGCCGTCCGCCGCGGCGCCACCCGCCGCTGCCGGGGAGACGGGTGTGGATGCGGTGGGTGGGGTGACCGATTCCGCCGTGCCCGCCGCGGCGCCACCCGCCGCTGCCGGGGAGACGGGTGTGGACGCGGTGGGTGGGGTGGCCGATTCCGCGGTGCCACCAACCGTTGCTCCGGAGCCCGGAGCGGACACGGCGGGCGGGGAGACCGATGCCTCCGAACCCGCCGCGGCAGCGGCGCCTGCGATCGGGGAGCCGGAGGCCGCCCCGGCTGAGGTGGAGACGACGGCCGACGTGGAGCAGTCCGCAGCGGACACGGATGCCGCGCCGGCGACGTCCGGGGAGCCGGCTTCGGATCCTTCGGTGGAAGCGCCAGCAGCCGCCGCGCCGGAGTCCGGGGAACCGGTACCGGACGTCGAGCGGGGCGCTACGGCGGAACCATCGGCGCCGGCCGCGGCAACGGAGCCGGCCTCGGCCACGGAGCCAGCCACTGCATCGCAACCGGCTTCGGCAACGGAGCCGGCCTCGGCCACGGAGCCAGCCACGGCATCGCAACCGGCCCGGCCGCCTCTGGAGCCGGAACCGGCCCGGGCGCCCCTGGAGCCGGCGGCCCTGCTCGAAACGGTTCGCGAGATTCAGGCCCGCTGGCGCCAGGCGCCGGAGGTTCCGGCGGACGACCGGCGCCGGCTGTCGGTCCGTTTCGGTCGCGCCGTGGCGCGGCTGGTCGAAGCGCGCCCGGAGGCGTTCCGCGACACGGATCTCGATCCGGCGCGGCAGTTGAAGCAACTGGAGCGGCTGTGCCAGCGTGCCGAGGCGCTGGTCTCGGATGCACCGGAGACCGCCGCCAAGGCGTCGCCGGCGGAACTGCTCGCCCGCCGCTGGCGCGAGCAGCTCGCCAACAACACCATGGGCGTCCGGGTGGACGAAGGCGCGCGGCGGAGAGCCGCCGTCGAGGAGATCAAGCGGCTGCAGGTCGAGCGGCGCCGTCTCGGCCAGATTCCGGGCGACGCCGCCCGTGAGTTCGGAGCCCGGTTCCAGCGTGCCTGCGACCGGGCGTTGCAGCGCAGCCGGGCCGCAACGACCTGAGGTGCCGCGACGGGGCGCCGAGTCGTTCCAGGTCGGATTCCATGAGCCTGTCGCCCGTCCTGCCGAAGCTCGTCGGCCAGCGCGTCAAGCGGCGCGAGGACCCGCGCCTGATCCAGGGGCGCGGGACCTACGTCGACGACGTCAAGGTGGCGGGCATGCTGCACCTCGCGTTCAAGCGCAGCGACGTCGCGCACGGGCGCATCCTGTCCATCGATGCGCGCGCCGCGGAAGCGCTCGACGGCGTCGAGGCCGTGTTCACCGGCCCGCAGATGGCGGAGATGGTCGGCCCGCTGCCGACCCTGCTGCCGTTCCCCGCTCCGGAGCGCCGCGCGGTCGCGAGCGGCGTCGTCCGCTTCGTCGGCGAGCCGGTAGCGGTCGTGGTGGCTCGCGACCGCTACATCGCGCGGGACGCGGCCGACGCCATCACCGTCGATTACGAGCCGCTGCCGGCCGTGGTCGATCCCGAACAGGCGATGACCGGTGAACCGGGTCTGCTGCACGCCGAGTTTCCGAACAACCTGATGCTCGCGTCGCTGCCGATGGGGACCGGCGTCGGGGCGAACGGACAGGTCGACGACACGGCCATCGAGCGGGCCTTCGCAGATGCCGAGGTGGTGATCTCCCAGCGCATGGTCAATCAGCGGCTAGCCCCGACGCCGCTCGAGCCGCGCGGCGTCGTGGCCCACCATGAGCCGGGCAAGGACACGCTCACCGTCTGGTCGTCCACCCAGTCCCCGCACCTGCTCCGCACGTTCATCGCCGCCATGAGCGACATGGGCGAGGACCAGGTGCGGGTAATCGCGCCCGAAGTCGGCGGCGGCTTCGGCTGCAAGGCGGGGGGTTCCGCGGAGGAGTTCGTGACGGCCGCGGTCTCCCGGCGGCTGGGTGTGCCGGTCAAGTGGGTGGAGGAGCGCTCGGAGGCGTTTCTCGCCACGACCCACGGCCGCGACCTCATCGGCTATGTCGACCTGGCGGCCAGGCGGGACGGGACCGTGCTCGGCGTCAAGCTCCGCATCATTGCCGACGTCGGGGCCTACAACCACCTGTTCACCGCTGCCATTCCGACCTCCACCATGATGATGGCGAGCGGCAACTACGCCATCCCGGCCATCCGCGCGACGCTCACCGAGGTGTTCACCAACAAGACCCCGACGGATGCCTATCGCGGCGCGGGACGGCCGGAAGGGATCTACTTCCTGGAGCGGGCCATGGACATGCTGTCCCGCGAGCTGGAGATGGATCCGGCCGAGCTGCGCCGGAAGAACTTCATCCGGCCGGAGCAGTTTCCCTACACCACCGAGACCGGGGCGGTGTACGACTCGGGCGACTACCGCAAGGCCCTCGACCGCGCGCTGGAGAAGGCCGGCTGGGATCAGCTCAAGGCCGAGCGGGACGCCGCGCGCGCCGAGGGCCGCCTGATTGGGCTGGGTCTGTCGATGTACGTCGAGGTCTGCGGCGTGGGCCCCTCGGCGTCGCTGCCGATGAGGTCACCGTGGAGCGCGACGGGCGGATCAGCGCCACGACCGGCGCGTCGCCGCACGGACAGGGCAACGAGACCACCTTTGCCCAACTCCTGGCCGACCAGTTCGGGGTGCCGCTCGAACACGTGCGGATCCACCACGGCGACACCGCGGTCGTGAAGCAGGGCAGCCTCGGCACGGGCGGCAGCCGCTCGCAGGCCGTGGGCGGGACCGCCATGTTGCTCGCCGGCGGCAGGGTCAAGGGCAAGATGGCGAAGTTCGCCGCGCTGCTGCTCGAGGCGCACGAGGCCGACGTGGTGTTCGAGAACGGGCGCATCGGCGTCCGGGGCGCCCCGTCGGCCGCGAGGACGTTCGCCGAGGTCGCCGCGTACGCCTACCGGCCGATCCGGCTGCCCGAGGGGCTCGAGCCGGGCCTGAGCGAGGAGGCGTTCTTCGAGCCGACCGGCAACACCTACCCGTTCGGTTGCAACATCGCGATGATCGAGGTGGATCGCGACACCGGCGAGCCGCGGCTCCTGCGGATGGTGGCCGTCGACGACGCAGGTCGCCTGATCAACCCGCTTATCGTGGAGGGCCAGGTTCACGGAGGCCTGGCGCAGGGGATCGGTCAGGCGCTGGTCGAGGAAGTGGCCTACGACAGCGACGGTCAGCCGCTGACCGGGTCGCTGATGGACTATGCCCTGCCCCGCGCAAGCGACCTTCCACGCTTCGAGCTGGACAATACGGTGACGCCGACGCCGCTGAACCCGCTGGGAGCCAAGGGAATCGGCGAGGCCGGCACGATAGGGTCCACTCCCTGCGTCGTCTCGGCCGCGGTGGATGCCCTGAGCGGATTCGGCGTACGCCACGTCGACATGCTGCTGCGCCCCGAGAAGCTCTGGCGCATCATCCACGGCGGCCGGGAGCGGTGACGATGCTGCGCCCGTGTTGCGTTTCCGCCCCGACTTGGGTCAGCATGCGACGGGAGGCGGAGCGATGGCGCTTCGGATCGGCCAGCGGGAACTCGACCGGCTGACCATTCTCGACGTTCGCGGCAAGCTGGCCGGAGAGGCGGGCGAAGCGCTCGCGCAGCGGATCGAAGATCTCATCGCCGTAGGCCGCACGCGCGTCATACTCAATCTCCGCGAGGTGTCGTTCATCGACAGCGCCGCCCTCGGCGAGTTGCTGTCGAAGCACAGTGCCCTGCGGGACGCCGGCGGGCAGCTCAAGCTCCTGCATCTCACCGATCGCGTGTGGGACCTGATGGTGACGACGAAGCTCGAGCTGGTGTTCGAGACGTTCCGTTCGGAGGCGGAGGCCATTCGGAGCCTTCGCTCGGGCGCGGGCCCGGATTGAGCTGAGCGTGTCCAGTCAGGCCGCCGCAACGGACGTGCGGGTGCTGCTCCTCGAGAGCGACGCGGAACATGCCGCCCGGGTGTCCATCCTCCTCGAGCAGGCCGCCGCGCCGGCCTTCGGGTCGGCCGAGGTCGTGTCGGTCCCCGAGGCCCGCGCGGCGCTGGCCGAGCTGGACGGCGGGCGGTACGACGTGGTGCTGCTCGGCTTGTCCAGCGCCGTGGCGCGGTCCGGGGCCGGCTTCGACGTCATCCAGCAACTGGACCGGATGGCGCCGGTCGTCGTGCTGAGCGCCCTCGATGACGAGGACGTCGCGGTGCGGGCCGTGCAGCGCGGCGCCCAGGACTACCTGGTCAAGGACCGCCTCACGCCGGATCTGCTCGCCCGCAGCATGCGGTACGCCCGCGAGCGCCACCGGCTCCTGGCCGAGCAGACCCGCCGCCTGGAGCACGAGCTCAAGATCGCGGCCTTCGTTCAGCAGTCGTTCCTGCCGTCGCGGATGCCGGTCGCTCCCGGCCACGACATCGGGGCGCACCTGCACGCCAGCGGTCAGGTCGGGGGAGACTTCTACGACTTCATCGAGCTCGGCGGCGACCGCGTCGCTTTGGCGCTGGGCGACGCGTCGGGCAAGGGGATTCCGGGCGCCATCCTCATGGCCGAGACCCAGGGCGTCCTGCGGGCCGAGGCGGCCGGTTGCGCCACGCCGCTCGAGCTCGTGCGGACCCTGAACCGTGCGCTGTTGCACGACCGCAGCCAGGACCGCTTCGTCACGCTCTTTTACGGCGTGCTCGAGGTACCGACCGGCGAGTTCACGTTCGTCAACGCCGGCCATCCGCGGGCTGTGCTGCAGGACGGCGGGACGGAATCGGCTCTCAAGTCGACCGGGCCGCCGCTGCGCCTCTTCACCGACGCGGCGTGGGAGGAACGGACGGTTCGCCTGCGCGCGGGCGCCCGACTCGTCGTCTACAGCGACGGCGTGACCGAGGCCCAGGACGCGGACGAGCGGTTCTTCGACCTCGAGGGCGTGCGCGCGGTGATGGCCGAGCATCCGGACTGCCCGGCGGCCGAGCTCGCGCGGCACATCTGCCACGCCGCCGAGCGGTTCGAACGCGGCAACCCCGACCCCGGGGACGACAAGACGGTGGTCGTGATCCGGGCCAGGGAGCCATGAAGGCTGCGTGCCCCGGTCAGGCGCGGCGCCGCTTGAGCAGCGTCACCTGGTTGCCGGCGGCGTTGTAGCGCACGTCGTCCAGAAACGTCCTCATCAGGAAGATCCCCCGGCCGCTCGGACTCTCGAGATTCTCGGGGCGCGTCGGATCGCGCACGGCGTCGACGTCGAAGCCCCGCCCTTCGTCCTTGATGACGAACGACGCCTCGTCGGAGGTGAGGCTTGCGCGCACGAGGATCTGCCGATCCCGATAGGGCGCGAGCTGGCGGCGCTGCTCGGCGAGCATCCGGTAGGCGCGCGGATCGTGCTCGCGGATCTCGGAGCGCACCTCCAGGTTGCCGTGGTAGTAGGCGTTCGTCAGCGCCTCGTCGAGAGCGGTCGAGATTCGGTGACAGTCCGACTCGTCGAACATGGCCGAGTCCCGCAGGACCCGCGTCAGATAGCTGACGAGGGACGAGATCAGCTCCGGGTCGTTCTCCAGCGCGAACGACGCCGCCCGCATGCGCCCGAGGAGGCGCGTGTAGCTGCGTTGCTCGCGCGAGGCGTCGAGCATGCGCTGGACCACCTCCACGAGGTCGCGGGGGAGCGACTTCTTGGGAACGTAGCTCGCGGCTCCCGCCTCGAGCGCCTGCACGGCGATCTCCTCGCTGCCGCGCGCGGTCATCAGGACCACCGGGACGAGCGGATGCTCGGACTTCGCGCGCTCCACGAACGCCAGCCCGTCGAGCGTCGGCATGACGAGATCGGTGAGGACGAGGTCGACCTCGTGCGCGGCCAGGCGGGCCAGCGCCTCCTGCCCGTTCTCGGCGTGCAGCACGTCGAGTTGCGCGCGGCGCAGCAGGCGCCCGGCGAGCTCCCGGTCCGCCGCCGAGTCGTCCACCACGAGGATGCACGCCGGGGCCGAGTCCCGGCTCATCGGTTCTCCCCGACCCAGGCACGGAGCTCCGCAACCGTGGCGTCGAGCTCCGGCGCGAGGGCTCGCCAGGCGGCGGTCACCTGTTCCGGTCCGGCATCCCCGCACGCGTCCTCGAGCGCCTCGGCGAGGGAGACGACACGGGCGTCGCGGAACATCCGCAGGGAGCCCCCGATGGTGTGCGCGACCCGTCGCGCCACGGGCCGATCGTCCGCGGCGATCGCATCCCGGAGCTCGAGCAACAGCGAGGGATGCTGTCCCAGGAACCCGTCGAGCACGGCCCGCAGCAGCTCGCGGTCACCGTCCAGAGACTCGACCGCGGACTCCCAGTCGAGGCGGGCTCCGGTGGCCGGCGACCGCCCCGCGGCCGGCATCTCCGCGACCGGCACTTCCGGAGCCTCTGCCGCCGCCGGGTCGCGGCCGGCGGCGGCGCGGCTCAGGCCGGCCCCGATCGCCTCGAGCAGCTCTCGCGAGCGGTACGGCTTCAGGAGATAGCCGTCGAAGCCGGCGGTGAGGCAGGCCGCCTCGCTGCCGCGCGAGGCGCGGGCGGTCAGGGCGACGATGGGGGTGCGCTCCGCGTTCCGTTCCTGCTCCCGGCTGCGGATGGCGCGGGTGGCGGCGTAGCCGTCCATGTCGGGCATCTGCAGGTCCATCAGCACCACGTCGAACCGCTCGGCCGCGCAGGCCTCCACGGCCGCCGCGCCGTCGGAGGCGACGCGCACGGTGTGCCGCGTCTTCTGCAGCATGCCGGTGGCGACGCGCTGGTTCGCGACGCTGTCCTCCACGAGCAGGATGCGCAGCGGCCGGAGCTCGACGACCGCTTCCGGGGCGGGGGTCGCCGCCGCGGCTCCGTCCGCGTCCTGCCCGAACCTCGCGGTGATGCGGAACGTGCTGCCGGCGCCCGGCTCGCTCGTCAGGCCGATCTCGCCGCCGAGCGCGTCGACGAGGCGCGTGGCGATGGCGAGGCCGAGCCCCGTTCCGCCGTAGCGGCGCGTCGTCGAGGCGTCGGCCTGCACGAACTCCTCGAAAATGACCCGCTGCTTCTCCGCCGGAATCCCGATGCCGGTGTCGCCGACCTCGAACTCCAGGGTGACCTCGTCTCCGGCCTGCTCTCGAAGCCGGACCCGGAGGGTGATGGCGCCGCGCTCGGTGAACTTGACGGCGTTCGACAACAGGTTGGCGAGGACCTGCCGCAGGAGACGCGCGTCGCCGACCAGCGCGTCCGGGGCGTCGGGAGCGATGTCGGCGGTCAGCGTGACGTCCCGGCCGTGGAGGCGCGGCGAAAACGCCTTCACCAGGGTGCCCAGGCGTTCGCGCAGGCGGAAGGGGCGCGGCTCCGCGACGAGGCGGCCGGCTTCGATCTTCGAGAAGTCGAGGATGTCGTTGATGATCTCCAGCAGCGCTTCGGCCGACTCGCGGATGGCGCTGACCTGTTCCCGCTGGTCGGCGTCGAGGTCGGTGTCCCGGAGCAGCTCCGCCATGCCGATCACGCCGTTGAGCGGAGTGCGGATCTCGTGGCTGACGTTGGCCAGGAAGGTGCTCTTGGCGCTGCTGGCGCGCTCGGCTGCGTCGCGCGCGTCGCGCAGATCGGCCGCCTGCCGGCGCAGGTCCTCCTCCGCCCGCTTGAGAGCCGTGACGTCGGTGTGGCAGCCGAGCAGGCGGATCGCCTCGCCGCGGGAGTCGCGGATGGCGAGGCCGCGGCAGCGGACCCATACGGTGCTGCCGTCCCGATGGCGGTAGCGGACGATCTGGTCGTACGGATGGCTGGCGTCCGCCAGATGGCGGCCGAAGTTCTCGAGGGCGACGGCGCGGTCCTCCGGAAAGATGTTCTCCATCCACCAGGCGGAGGTGTTGGGAATCTCGTCGTCGCGGTAGCCGAAGAGCTCCTTGAAGCGGGGGCTCATCCACTCCTGTTCCTGCCGCTCGACGTCCCAGTACCAGATGCCGTCGAGCGAGCCCGCCTGCAGGAACTCGAAGATGGCGGGGTCCTTGCGGACCAGATCGTAGAGCTCCGTCTTGAGGTAGTGCTCCTCGCTCTCCATGGCCATCTGTGCCGTTCCTCGAGGGCATCCTACCCCGCGCGCGGCCGATCCGATCAGCGGAACTCGCGGGCCCCTCTGGTTGGGCCGCAGCGCGTAGACTATTCCGGTGAGACCGTTGCAGGGCTTCCACCCGATCACCGCGGCGTGGTTCGGAGGGCGGTTCGCCGGTGCGACGACCGCGCAACTGGAGGCCTGGCCGCGGATCCGGGACGGAGGAGACGTGCTCATCTCCGCCCCGACGGGTTCCGGCAAGACGCTCGCGGCGTTCCTGATCTGCATCGACCGGCTGGTTGCGCGCTCCGCCCGCGATGCCCTGGCGGACCGCACGTCGGTCGTCTACGTCTCGCCCCTCAAGGCGCTCAGCAGCGACATCCAGCGGAACCTGGACGGGCCGCTCGGCGAGATCGCCGAGCTGGCGGAAGCCGGCGGCGAGCCGGTTCAGGAGGTCCGGACGGCGGTCCGGACGGGTGATACGCCCACCCGGGATCGCGAGCAGATGGTGCGCCGCCCGCCGCACATCCTGGTGACCACGCCCGAGTCGCTGTTCATCCTGCTGACGGCCGAGCGCAGCCGGCGGATGCTGTCGACGACGGAGACGGTCATCGTCGACGAGGTCCACGCCCTGATCGACGACAAGCGGGGCTCGCACCTCGCGCTGACCCTCGCCCGCCTCGACCGCCTCGTCGCGGAGAACGAGGGATCGAAGCCGCAGCGGATCGGGCTCTCGGCGACGGTGAAGCCGATCGAGGAGGTGGCGCGCTTCCTCACCGGAGCGCCCGGGGAGGACCCACCCGCGACGCCCCGGCCGCTGCCGGCCCCCGGACGGGTCTGGCCGCCGGTTTCGATCGTGGACTCCGGGCACCGGCGGGCGCTCGACCTCGCGGTGGAGGTGCCGCAGGAGGAGCTCGGCGTCGTCGCCACCAACGAGATGTGGGGCGAGATCTACGACCGCATCGCGGAGCTCGCGCTCGCGCATCGCACCACCATCGTCTTCGTCAACACGCGGCGGCTGGCCGAGCGGGTCGCCCACAACCTTGCGGAGCGCCTGGGGGCAGACGCCGTGCTGGCCCACCACGGCAGCCTGTCGCGACAGCTCCGGCAGACGGCGGAGCTGGAGTTGAAGGAGGGGCGGCTGCGGGTGGTGGTCGCGACCGCGTCGCTCGAGCTGGGCATCGACGTCGGATCGGTCGAGCTGGTGTGCCAGGTGGGCACGCCGCGCTCGATCGCGGTGGCGCTGCAGCGCGTCGGACGGTCCGGACACAAGGTGGACCCTTCCTTCGTGCCGAAGGGGAGGTTCTTCGCCACGACGCGGGACGAGCTGGTCGAGTGCGCGGCGATCGTCCGTGCCATCCGCCGCGGCGTTCTCGACGAGCGGCGGATGCGTCCCTGGCCGCGCGACGTGCTCGCCCAGCAGATCGTCGCCGCCGCCGCGACGGGGCCGTGGAGCGAGGACGACCTGTTCGCGCTGGTGCGGACCGCCACGCCGTACCGCGATCTGCCGCGGGCGGAGTTCGATGCGCTGGTCGCGATGCTCTCGGACGGCATCGCGTCGCCCCGGGGGCGGCACGGCACGTGGCTTCACCGCGACCGCGTGAACGGCGTTCTGCGGGGGAGACGCGGGGCGCGGCTGGCCGCGATCACCTCGGGCGGCGCGATTCCGGACAACGCCAACTACCTGGTGGTGGCCGAGCCGGAAGGAACGACCGTCGGCACCGTCGACGAGGACTTCGCGGTCGAGAGCATGGCGGGCGACATCTTCCTGCTCGGCACCACCTCGTGGCGCATCCGCCGCGTGGAGGCGGGGCGCGTGCGCGTCGAGGATGCGCGGGGCGCGGCGCCGTCGGTGCCGTTCTGGCTCGGCGAGGCGCCGGGGCGGACGCGGGAGCTCTCCGACGAGATCTCGGAGCTGCGCGAGCGCGTCGCGGCGCCCGACGACGCGCCGCGGGACGGGGCGGACCCGGTCGCCTTCGTTGCGCGGGAGTGCGGCGTCGATCGCTCGGGAGCGGAGCAACTGGTCGCCTACGTGCGGGCCGGGGTGGCGGCGCTCGGCGCCGTGCCGTCGCGACGAACGGTGGTGGCGGAGCGCTTCTTCGACGAGGGGGGCGGCATGCAGCTCGTGCTGCACGCGCCGCTGGGGGCGCGCATCAACCGCGCCTGGGGACTCGCGCTCCGCAAGCGCTTCTGCCGCAGCTTCAACGTCGAGCTGCAGGCCGCGGCCACCGACAACGGCATCGTGATCTCGCTTGCCGAACAGCACAGCTTTCCGCTGGAGATCGTGTTCCGCTTCCTCCATCCGGAGACGCTGGCGGACGTCCTCACCCAGGCGATGCTGCCGGCGCCGATGTTCGGAGCCCGCTGGCGCTGGAATGCGGCGCGCGCGCTCGCAGTGCTCCGCTTCGCCGGCGGCCGCAAGGTGCCGCCGCCCATCCTGCGCATGCGCACGGAGGACCTGCTGGCCGCGGTCTTCCCGGATCAGGTGGCGTGCCAGGAGAACCTGAGCGGCGAGATCCGGATACCCGATCACCCGCTCGTCGACGAGACGATCCGCGACTGCCTGCACGAGGCGATGGACGTCGACGGGCTGCGGGCGCTGGTCGTGGGCTTCGAGCAGGGCACCGTCGCGACACGGGCGATCGATACCGCGGAGCCGTCGCCGTTCGGTCACGAGATCCTGAACGCGAACCCCTACGCCTTTCTCGATGATGCCCCCCTGGAGGAGCGGAGGGCGCGGGCGGTCCAGCTCCGCCGCACGTTGGGGACGGACGGCGGAGAGATCGGAGCGCTCGACGAGGCGGCGATCGCCGAGGTCGCCCAGGAGGTGTGGCCGGTCGTGCGCGATCCCGAGGAGCTGCACGATGCGCTGCTGACGCTGGGCCTGGTCCCGCCCCGCCCGGAATGGGAGCCCTGGCTCGGGCCGCTCGTAGCCTCGCGCCGAGCGACGCGTCTGCACGCGGCGTCCGGCGCGGCGACGTTCTGGGTGGCGACCGAGCGGACGCGCCTGGCGCAGGCGATGCACCCCGGCGGCCGGCTGGCACCGCCGGTTCCCGACGTCGGGCAGCCGGTGCCGGAGGGCGCCGAGGGGGCCGTGGCCGAGGTTCTGCGCGGCTGGCTCGACTCCAGCGGCCCGCTCCGGGCGTCGTGGCTGGCGGACACGCTCGGCGTGCCGCTGCCGCAGGTCGAGGCGGGCCTGACCCGGCTCGAGGGGGAGGGGCAGGTCCTGCGCGGGCGCTTCACGGCCGCCGGCCGCGCCGACGGCGCCGAGATCGAGTGGTGCAACCGGCGCGTGCTCGCCCGCATCCACCGCCTGACGCTGGGCCGCCTGCGCCGGGAGATCGAGCCGGTTTCGAGCGCGGACCTGGTCCGCTTCCTGGTGCGCTGGCAGCATCTCGCCGCGGGCACCCGCCAGCACGGGACGGCCGGGCTGCTGCAGATCGTCCGGCAGCTTCAGGGGTGCGAGGTCTCGGCCGCAGCCTGGGAACGCGACGTGCTCGCGGCCCGGCTGGAGGGCTACGAGCCGGAGATGCTCGACCAGCTCTGCCTGTCGGGCGAGGTGATGTGGGGACGCCTGTCGCCCCATCCGGCATTCGCGGGCGCTGCCGGCGAGCCGGACGCGTCGCGGGCGCCGGCCCGGCGACGGCGCGTGCGCCCCACCCGGGTCGCGCCGGTGGCGCTCTTCCTGCGGCAGGACCTCGAGTGGCTGGTCGATGCCGGAAACGAAGAAGGCGGAGCCCGGTCGGGGCCGGCCTGCGTTCTGTCGCATCCGGCCGAGGCGGTCCTCGACGCGCTCCAGCGCCGCGGCGCGTCGTTCCTGCGCGACCTGGTGCAACAGACCGGGCGGCTTGCGAGCGAGGTAGAGGACGGCCTGTGGGAGCTGGTGGCGGCGGGGCTCGTTACCGCTGACGGCTTCGACAACCTTCGCGCGCTGATCGACCCGCGGCGGCGGAGAGGCGAGGGGAGATTCCGGGCCGCGCGGCCGCGACACGCCGCGGGGCGGTGGGCTCTGCTCGCTCCGTCCTCCGGCGCCTCGCAGTCCTCGCCGGAGGCGGTCGGGAGCGGCCCCGCGGCCGGGAGCGCCGCGGCTGACGGGGCTCGCCGTCGGGCCCGCGCGGACGCCTTCGCGCGGCAATTGCTGCTTCGGTGGGGAGTCGTCTTCCGCGATCTCGTTCGGCGCGAGTCGCTCATGCCTCCCTGGCGGGACGTGCTCGAGGCGCTGCGGCGAATGGAGGCGTGCGGCGACGTGCGCGGCGGACGCTTCGTGGCCGGCTTCGTGGGCGAGCAGTTCGCCCGGCCGGACGCAGTCGAGCTGTTGCGCATCGTCCGCCGCGAGGGGCGCTCCGGCCCGGCGGTGCGGGTTGCCGCCGCCGACCCGTTGAACCTGGCCGGCATCGTGACCCCGGGAGCGCGCATCAGCGCCCTGTCGGGCGAGACGGTGGAGCTGCTGCCGCCGGGCACGGCATCGGAACAGGCGGCGGTCGCGGAGGTCGCCGCCGCCGCGTCAGGGTGAGTCTCTCAAACCGAATACCGGATTGCGGGGGAGCGATGCAGGATGGTTCGCCCGACCGGCGGCCGCTCTGCTACTGTGGGTGCGCTTGGCGGGCCTCCGCCGGACCCGGCGCGACCGCCGGCCGTGGCGGCACTGCGATGACGCGAGGACGCAAAACGATGCAAATGAAGCTGGGAATCCTGCCGTTCGCCTGCGCCGCCGGCCTGCTGCTGGCCACCACACCGCCTGCCGCGGCGCAGAGCCCGGGGACGCCGGAGCCGGTGGGGCTGGACACGCGCTCGATCGTCGAGCACCTCGCCGACGACGCGCTCGAGGGTCGGCTGACCGGGTCGCCGGGCATTCGCCTGGCCGCCGACTACATCATCGAGCAGCTCGAGGCCATCGGCGCCGTCCCGCTCCCCGCGCTGGCCGACTTCCGGCAACCGTTCCGCTACACCGCGGGCGTCACCGACGCCGGCACCACGCTGCGGATCGAGGGCGACGAGATCGCGGTCGGCCCGGGGGGGGACACCGGCGGGTGGCAGATCGTCGCGCAGCAGATCCGCTTCGATTCCGCGGAGTCGCGGACCACGGCCAGCGGAAGCGTGGTGCTCACCGCGACCTCCGGGGGCGAGCCGGCGGTTCCGGAGCCCCTGCCGGTGACGCCGCCGGATCCGCCGGCGCCTCCCGCGCCTCCCGCGCCACCCGGCGGCACGACCGCGACCGCGCCTCCCGCGCCGCCGTCGGTGCCGGACGGCCCCGTCGTGAGAGCCCTGTCCTTCTCGGAATCCGGGACGGTGGAAGGGCCGCTCGTCTTCGCGGGCTACGGGCTGACCGTGCCGGAGACGGATGACTTCAGCTACGACAGCTACGCCACGCTCGACGTGACGGACAAGATCGTGGTCGTCCTGCGCTACTTCCCCGAGGACACGGAAGGGGAGCTGCGGGCGATGCTGGCGCGCTACGCCGGCCTGCGGTACAAGGCGACGGCGGCGCGCGAGCGGGGCGCTCGGGGGCTCATCGTCGTGACCGGGCCCCGCTCCCCGAACGCGGGGGCACTGGTTCCGCTGCGCTTCGACACCGCCGTGAGCGATTCGGACATCGTCGCCGCGACCGTGAACGGCGCGTTGGGGGCGGCCATCATCGAGAGCGCCGGCCGATCGCTGGAAGAGGTGCAGGCGTCCTTCGACACCGCCAACCCGCACGTCGCCGGGTTCGACCTCCCGCTCGAAGCGACCCTCGACGTCCGGGTCGAGACGCAGGAGGCGACCGGGCACAACGTGATCGGCTACCTGCCGCCGACCCGCGAGGCCGCCGCAGACGCGCCCTACGTCCTGCTCGGAGCGCACTACGACCACCTGGGCCGCGGGCGCGGCGGGGACTCGCTGGCGCGCGACGACGAGGCGGGCCAGATTCACAACGGTGCCGACGACAATGCCTCGGGAGTGGCCGCGGTGCTCGCGGCGGGCGCCCGCCTGGCGTCGGGGGAGCGCGACCGCGGCGTCATCCTGGCCCTGTGGTCGGGCGAGGAGCTCGGGCTGCTCGGATCGGCGGACTTCGTCGCGCAGGCGCCGGTCCCGATGGGGGACATCGCCGCCTACCTGAACTTCGACATGGTCGGCCGCCTGCGTGACAACGCGCTGACGCTGCAGGCCGTCGGCAGCAGCTCGATCTGGACCGACCTGGTCACGGAGCTGAACGGGCGGACCGGGTTCGACCTGGCGCTGGTCGCCGATCCCTACCTGCCGACCGACGTCCGGAGCCTCAACGCGGTAGAGGTGCCGACCCTCAACTTCTTCACCGGGAGCCACGAGGACTACCATCGGCCGACGGACGACGCCCATACGCTCAACTACGAGGGGCTCGATCGCATCGTCGAGCTCGCCACGGCGGTGGCCGCCGACCTGGTGGAGCGGCCGGACGCGCCCGACTTCGTCCGCGTGGAGGAGGTCCAGCAGCGCGGCGGCGGCGCGACGATGCGGATCTTCACCGGCACGATCCCGGACTACTCGCAGGACGTCGAGGGGCTGGCGATCTCCGGCGTCGTCGGGGGCGGACCGGCCGACGAGGCGGGGCTCGAGGGCGGCGACGTCATCGTCGGCCTCGCAGGCCGGACGGTCACCAACATCTACGACTACATGTACGCGCTCGACCTGCTGAAGGTCGGCGAGCCGACCGAGGTCGTCGTACTGCGCAACGGCGAGCGGATCGTCCTCGAGCTCGTACCGCGCGTGCGGGAGTAGCGGCGCCGCGAGCGCCCGGGGTCGCTGGTGGTTGCGGTTGGTACCGAAACCACCAGCCTGTGGTTGCGGCCGACGGCGCGCCGCGTCCGATCGCGTCGCCGCCGGGAGCGGCAGACGGATCTACTATCGGAGCCGCCGCCCCCTCCCCGCGGGAAGCCGCGCCCCGCAAACCCGCCGCCGGCGGGCGTCGGGCGATGCTCCGCGTCGGGCGATGCTCCGCCCCGCGACCGCGGGTCTACAGCGGGTCGGACTGGGCGCCCTCCTGAAAGGCCCAGATGCGGTTGCGGGTCAGGATGTAGAGCACGCCGTCCTTGGCGATCGGAGTGCAATAGACCGCGGCGCCCAGGTTGTACTCGCCGATGACCTCCATCTCCCTGCCGGCGCGCAGGACGACCACGTCGCCGTCCTCGTCCCCCAGGAAGACCTTGCCGTCGACGACGAAGGGAGAGCCCCAGACGGCGGCGAAGGTGTCGTAGGTCCAGAACTCCTCGCCGGTCTGCGGGTCGAGGGCGTGCAGGAAGCCGGAGAGGCTCGGGATGTAGAGCACACCGTCCGCGATGGCCGCGGTCGACATGGTGCGGTAGAAGTCTTCCCCGCCCCGATGCCACACGGCATGCGTGTCGGTGACGTCGCCACTGCCGGTGGCGTCGATCACCCAGAAGTGGCCGGGGGCCTCGCCGTGCTCCGGATCCTGCCCGACGCCGATGTAGACCTTGTCGTCGTAGATGACCGGCGTCGAGAGGATGTTGTTGCGGGTCCCGCGCCCGCCGAGGATCCACTCGGAGTCCTCGGGGTTGCAGTCGAATTCCCAGAGGAGTTCCCCGGTGGCGGGGTCGAGGCTGTAGACGACGCCGTTGCCGCCGGCGAAGACGACCTGCGGGCGCCCGTCGATGACGCCGTAGGCGGGGTTCGTCCAGGCGCCGTGCAGAACGTTCTCGCCCACCGGGTTGCTCTCCCACAGCAGCTCGCCGGTGTTCTTGTCGAGGGCGATGAAGTCGGGGGAGAAGGGCGACGGGATGTTCACGTGCCCCTCGTCGACGCCGTTGCTGGTCACCGTGAAGAGCACGTCGCCGACGATGAGCGGCGATCCGGTGGCGAGGTTGTGAGGGAAGACGTCCAGCTCGCCGATCATGTCGTAGGACCAGACGATGTCGCCGGCAATGGCGCCGGTGTCGATCTCCTCTGTGAACGGCCCGTCGTTGCCGTCCGCGAAGCCCTTGGCGTCGAGGCAGATGACGTGCGCCTCGTTCGAGACGTAGTAGATCCGGTCCCCCTCCATGAACGCCGTCGAGCAGACGCCCTGGAGCGGCCAGTCGTTCACCCGTCCGGCCGAGAGCTTCGGGTGCACCATCTGCCAGATGAACTCGCCGGTATCCGCCTCGAACGCCATGACGACGCCCTTGTCGCCCTCGATGGACGGGTCGCGGCGGCCGACGTAGACGCGGCCGTTGGCGACGACCGGGCCGCCGTAGGCCTGCGAGCCGACCGGCTGCGACCAGAGCACGTTCATTCCGGCGTCCGCGTCCCACTCGCTGACGATGCCGGTCTCGTCCGACACCATGTTGCGGGACGGCGTGTTGCCGAACATCGCGACATCCTGCGCGGATGCCGGCATGGCGGTGACCGCGGCCAGCGCGGCGACTGCAGTTATCAGCCCGTATCGAGTCATCGGTTCTCCATCACGCGGACGTTGTCGTAGAAGATGTCTATGGGTGAGTAGCCGATGAGGCCCGGGCTGCCGTTCTGCACCGGTTCGGGGTCTTCCACCGTCACCGTCCACTCGTCGGGCTCGGCATCGTCGCGCGGCCAGACCTTGCCGCGGATGACGGCCCGCTCCTCGTCGGCGTCGACGCGCAGCTTGAGCGTGTACCAGGTGTCCGGCTCCCACGCGAAGGGGAACCGCTCCGCCATGCGCAGCTCGGCCGCCCAGGAGCGAACCTCGATGCGCTGGTGGTTGCCCTGCAGGTCCATGGTGTAGCCGGCGTTGATGAGACCGATATCGGGGCGCCGTCGGCCGCGCTGCGTGGACATCACGTCCGCCTGCACGGTGTAACCCGACAGGTACGAAGGCCCCATGTAGATCGCGTGCCGGTGGATGCCGGTGCGCGAGGCTCCCTTGCGGAAGAGCTGCTCGCCCCCTTCGTCGACCACCTGCAGGCTGCCGCCCCCGCCGATCCAGTACGGCGGCCGGCCGCTCTCGAACGTCTCCGTCCAGGGCAGCGGCGAGAAGACCCGGATGCGCGCCGCGGCGGAGACGTCTCCGACGGTGGCGATTACGCGCCCGGCCTGGTTGGCGGCCTGCGGCGGCGACGTGAACTCGCCGTTCACGCGCAGGCGCGCGCCCGTCAGGCCGTCGAGGGTCCAGACCGCGTCCCGTTCGCCGAGCGCCCGCCCGTTGGCGTCGAACGCGAGCACGCGGAAGCGGACCGGCTGCCCGGCCCCGGCGATCACCTCGGCGGGCACCACCTGAATGCTCGCGACGACACCGTCGGCCGGCGTCTCCGGCGCGAGGGGCGGCGTCTCGGCGGGCGCCGGCTCGAACGGCGCATCAGGGTCGCCGATGCAGTAGATGCCCGACTCCGCCGTCACGTAGAGGCGGCCGTAGGCGGAGGCGAACGAGCCGTAGATCTCCGCGTAGCGTCCGTCCGACACCTCGAGCTCGTCGTGGTCCAACTCCGTCGCGCCGTCTTCCCCCGCCTCGAGGATGCGCACGTTGCCGTTGACCTCGGTGACGAACAGCTTGCCATCGGCCCAGACGGGCGACGCCTTGCCGACCGTGCCCACGCTATGTTCCCACCGCACCGTCCCGTCGGCGGCGTCGATGGCGAACAGGTTGGCGGAGTTGTCGATGACGTAGAGCGTGCCGTCCTTGAGCAACGGCGACGCGAACCCGACCGCCAGCTCGTTGATGCGCCACTTCTCGCCGGTCGCCGTGATGTCGCCCTCGGCGGTTGCGTCGATGGCGACGACGCGGCCCATCGTTCCCTGGTCGATGTTCTCCTCGCTGTGGGCCACGTACACCGTCGAGCCGTCGGTGACGGGGGAGACGTTGATGCCGCGCTGGCTGAGGCGGAATCCCCACACCTTGCGTCCGGTGCGCGCCTGGAGGGCGTAGATGTGCCCGTCGGCGTTGCCGTCGATGATGAGACGCTGGCCGTTGACGACGGCGACGATCGGCACCGACTGCGTGTTGAGGTCGGCCGGGCGGCCGCCGGGGGTGGAGATCCACCGGATGCGGCCGTTCGCCTTGTCGAACGCGACGTAACGATGCGTCGGAGGCCCTCCGAGATCGCCCCAGATGGAGCCGATGACTCCGAGGATCAGCCGGTCCTCGTCGATGATCGGGGTCGACGTCCGGCCCCCGTAGCCCGACGCGCGGCCGAGATCCTCACCGAGCCGCCAGCTCCATACGATTGCCCCGTCGCGATCGAAGCAGTGCAGATGGCCGTCGATGTTCATCGCGTAGAGGTAGCCGGTCTCCGGGTCGCCGGTCACGCTGCCCCACCCGACGCGATTGAACGGGACCGTCGTGTTGACGATGCTGAAGGCGTGCTCCCAGAGCCTGGTGCCGTCCTCCGCGTCCCAGCAGGTGACGATCTCCTTCTTGGAGACGCCGTCGCCGGTGCGCCCGTTGGCGCAGACGCGCCCGTCGAAGACGGCGGGGGTGGAGCGGCCGATGTACTCCTGGAACCAGATGAGGTTGTCCCCGTCCACCGACCAGCTCGAGACGAGCCCGGTGTCGGTCGAGACCCCGGTCTGGGAGCGGCCGCGCCAGCTCGGCCAGTCCTGCGCCTGCGCGGAGCCGGCCAGCAGCGTCGTGCACAGTGCCGCAAGCGCCATGCGCGCGACCGCGCCGTGTTTCGCCATCGTCATCGCCGAACCTCTCTGAGATGAAATGCCCGGTCCGTTGCAGCCCCAAAATCTTAGCACGCGGCGCTCCGCGGGCCTCCATTTGGCGGGCCGAGCGGCGGCGGTGTAGGATCGCCGCGGAAAAGTGAGACTCGATCTCAATCGAGGCGGTTGACGAAGATGCCGATTGTCGAGCGCATGCGGAGTCGCTGGGGTGTCGGGCCGGTCGGGGTGGTCGCCATTCTCGCGGCCTTCGCCCTTGCCGGCACGACGACGCTGTGGGTCAAGGAGCCGGTCATGGGGTACCTCCTGCCCACGGTGGCGCCCGGCTGGCTGCAGTGGACGATCTATCTCATCATCATGCTCCCGATCTACCAGGTCCTCCTGCTCGCGTACGGCACGCTGCTGGGGCAATTCGACTTCTTCTGGAGCAAGATGCGGGCGATGGGGCGCCTGATCAGCCGCAGCGTGGCGGGTGCCTAGATCGTGGGGCCGGGCGGCCCTGGCCGCCCTGACACGGGCTCGCGGGGTCAGCCGCCGAGGGTGCGCTCCACGGCCCAGGCCAGGCCGGTAAGCGCGATGCCGCAGGAGAGCGGTACGGTCACGCGGCGGCGGTACCACGGCTTCGCGCGGCACCATCCGAGCGCCGCCGCGGCCCCCGCGATAACCGCGAGCTGCCCGAGCTCGATACCCCCGTTGAACGCCGCGAGCGCGAGAAGCCGCCCCTGCTCCGGGAGGCCCAGCTCGCCGAGCACGCCGGCGAAGCCGAGGCCGTGCAGCAGGCCGAACCCGAACACCACGGCCGCACGCCAGCGCGTGAGACGGTCGGTCAGGACGTTCTCGACGGCGACGCCCGCGACCGACAGCGCGATGAGCGGCTCGACGATGCGGGGAGCGAGGGCGACCACGCCGAGCGCCGCCAGCGTGAGCGTCACGGCGTGGGCGACGGTGAACGCCGTGACCTGCCAGACCAGGGGCCGAAGCCGCGCGCTCAGCAGGAACAGCGCCAGCACGAACAGGATGTGATCCGCACCCGCCGGCAGGATGTGGACGAATCCGAGACGCAGGTAGCGCCAGGCGGTTTCCCACGGGCCGGGCGGGAGGATCGGTCCGGTCAGGTCCAGGGGCTCGCTGCGGGCACCCGGCTCGAGGATCGAGCGGGTCTCTTCGCCGCGCGAGGCGTCGACGATGGTCAGATGCACCTCTCCGAACGCGCGGGAGGCGAAGAAACCGACCGTCGCGGCCTCGGGGGGAATCGTCCCCGTGAGCCGTGCCGTCAGCCCGAGCACGGTCGGAATGGCGGCGGTCGTGGTCTCCGGCGCTCCGTAGTCGGGGAACTCGACCTCGAAGGGCACGGGATCGCCGTCGAAGCGCACCCGCACGCGTCGCTCGAAGAGGCGCCGCAGGCGCCCCAGCCGCTCGTCGAGCTCGTCCGGCGGCAGCGCCGCGAGGGCCGCGGCCAGCGCGGCGTCGTCGGTGTCGATCGGAACGCCGAGCGCGAGCGCGTCGAGGTCGTACCGGATGTCGGCCGAGAAGGCGCCGCCGGGGCCGAGCGTCAGCGTCACCTCGGTGAACGCCAACGGGTGGGCAAGCGCAGTCGAGACGAGCGGTCCCGCCGCAGCCAGCAGCGTGAGCCCGACGGTGGCGACGGCGAGCGAAAGGGTCGGCAGGAGGGAGGTCGGCAGGAGGGAGGCCGGCAGGCGATGCACGCCGATCAGCGCCGCAGCTTGACGCGGTAGGGGCGCCCTGCGCGGAGGAAGTTGACGAGGGTGTCGCTCGCCGCCCCGACGTCCGAGAGGCGCGCGCCCGCCGGCCCGCCTCCATCCACGTCGGACCCGGCCACGCGGAAGATCATGTCGTTCGGCACCAACCCCTCGCGGGCGGCGACTCCGCCGGGCGCGACCGTCACCACGAGGGCGCCGGAGCGCACCTGCAGGTTGTCGCGTTCGGCGCGATCGACAAGCTCCCCGGTCGGTTCGGCATCGCAGAGCGTCAAGCCGACCGGCCCCGCCTCGACGCGCGTCGCGTCCGTGCAGCGGTAGAGCGGCGCTGCGGCGGCCTGCACGCTCCGGCCGCCAGCCGGCGGAGAGGCGGCGACGGTGAAGGCGACCCCGGCCGTCAGCGTAAAGGCGGCGGTCAGCGCGGCCACCGCACGCCAGTCGCGTCTCTGCATCGCAGGACAGTATAAGGCGGCCTACCAGACCAGCAACGGCCGACTCGTCGTCGGCGACCCGCACGCCTCGAACCAGTCGATGCCCTCGGCGACGAGGTCGAGCTTCAGCCGGTAGCGCCCCGGCACGTCCGGCACCGGGACCTCGATCGGCACCTCGGTCGCGCCGTGCGGCGGGAGCGTGGCAGGGAGCCAGGCGCGCGCGTGATCGCGGTTCGCCACCGCTCCGTCGGGCGTGCAGAGCTGGGCGCCGAGCCGCACGAGGCGGCGGCCGTAGGTCGCCTGGGCCGGGAACGGCCGACTCGAGAGGTTGCGGACGCGCGTTCGCAGGCGGATCCGGCCACCGCGCCGCCCGAGCAGGGGCAGCCCCGGGACGCGCGCCGGCAGGTCGATGCGGGCGCGCGGGGTGGCGCCCGGTATCGCGTTGCCCAGGTTGTTGTCGTCCCAGATCTCGCGTCGAATCGCCGCATGCCCCGGCGTGCCCGGGGCGAAGCGGCGGGAGTAGGCCGACTCGGGATGGTCGGTGATCTCCCACGTCAGGCGGTCGACGCCGATCTCGGCCGCCAGCCGGCGGGCGTGGTCCATCTCGGTCGCGCTGTCGTTCCAGCGGAACAGGATGTACCGCCAGTTGAGGAACGGCAGGTCCCGGCCGGCCCGGCGCTTCTCGTCCGCCATCGTCCGCAGGGTGCGTAGCGCCACGTCGAGTCGCCCGCGCTGCCGGTAGCGGGCGTAGCTCTCGGGGAACGCGCCGTCGATCGAGAAGGTGACCTCGTCGATGCCGGAGTGAACCAGCCGGATGGCCTGCGCCTCGCTCAGGGCCAGTCCGTTGGTGCTCGTGTAGAGATAGGTCTGCGGGAACCGTTGCTTGATGTACTCGCACATCTCCACGGCACGCTTGTGCAGGAACGCCTCGCCGTAGTTGAAGAAGTCGATCCGCGCGAGCCCCGGACCGGCCTCGTCGACCACGCGCGCGAAGAGATCGAAGTCGAGCATGCCGGCCTGCCGGGTCCGCGTGATCCCGGTCTCCGGTGCGCAGCAGGCCTCGAAGCACGAGATGTTGCACGCCGCGGTGCACTCGACGTAGAGGCGGGAGGGCAGCGGCCCTGCGTCGACCGCACGGACGCGGGGCGCCGCGTCTCCGGTCAGCGGCAGCTTGAGGGGGCAGTCGCCGCAGAACCGGGAGCCGCCCGCGTTGAGGTCGGCCCGCAGGCCCCGAATCGTCGGGGCGTTCCAGATCTCGGTGAGCGTCTGTGCGCGCGCGTCGCCCAGCACGCGCTGCACGTACGGGTCGGCGCAGCCGCAGACCACCCGCCCGTCGCAGGAGAGCACGAGCGTGCTCCAGGGCCAGGAGCAACCGAAGCGGGTGGCGAGATGATTCAGCGACATCGACCTGCGGCGTGCCGCGGCTTGCGCCGAGGCGGCGCCGCAGCGCAGCATAGCAGCTGGTCGAAACTCGGCCGTCTCTTCCCGAAGGAGGCTATCCGTGATTCTGAGGCTCTCCGCCCTTGTGCTCTCCCTGTCCGTGCTCGCCGCCTGCGATTCCGTCGTCGTCGTCGGCGCGGCCGGCGCCGCCGCCGCGGCGGCCCAGGGCGAGACTTTCACGCCGCACGTCGTGACGCCCGAGGACATCCCGCCGGACGTCCACGAGGACTCCTGGGCGCGGCTGCCGCGGATCGCGCGCGAATCGCTCGACGCGGACGGCCGGCGGGCCTACGACGTCATCGTGCACCCGGACAGCCGTTACGCCACCGGCCTGCGCGGCCCTATCGGGATGTGGATGTACAGCCCGCCCATGGCCGAGCACCTGTTCCCGGCCAGCACCTACCTGCGCTTCGGGGCCGACGGCAACCGGGACCAGCGGCTCGCCGAGCTCGCCATCCTGACCGCGGCGCGGGCGCTGAACAGCCAGTACGAATGGTCCGCCCACGAGCCGCTGGGGCTGAACGCGGGGCTCGAGGAGGAGATCATCGAGCTGCTCCGGTGGGACACTCCGCTGGCGGACGCCGGCGACGTGGCCGGACTGAATCAGCCGGAACGGACCATCATCCGCGTCGTCCGCGAGCTGATCCGGGAGCCGAAGCTGAGCCGCGAGGCGTTCGAGGCCGCGCAGCGCATCTTCGGCAACCAGGGCCTGATGGACATCGCCGGCCTCGTCGGCCACTACACGCTGGTCAACTACACGCTCAAGGCGTTCGACGTGCAGCGTCCGCCCGGCAGCCGGCTCACGCTCCCGCCGCTGCCCTGAACGCGGGACGGAGCCTGACGGGCGCGCGACGACAGCCCCACGGCCTTCGGGCGTCGTCGGGCTGAGCGCGCCGGGCGGCGCCGCCTTCAGCCGGACAGATCGACGCCGACCGGACAGTGGTCGGAGCCGGTGACGTGCGGCCAGATGAAGGCATCGGCGACCCGCCGCGCGGCGGACGGCGAGGCCAGCACGTAGTCGATCCGCCAGCCGACGTTGTTGCGCCGCGCCTCGCCCCACTGCCGCCACCACGTGTAGTGGCCGGCCTCGCCGGGATGGAGCCTGCGGAAGGTGTCGACCCAACCGGCGTCGATCCAGCGTGTCAGCTCCGCCCGTTCCTCCGGCAGGAAGCCACTCGTTCTCGTGTTGGCGGCGGGTCGCGCCAGGTCGATCGGCTCGCGCGCCGTGTTGTAGTCCCCGACGACGAGAACCGGCCCGCGGCGGCGCAGCACCTGCATGCGGTCGAAGAGCGCCGCGTAGAAGTCGAGCTTGTAGGGCACGCGGCGATTGCTCCGGTCCCGGCCGCTCCCCTTGGGGAAGTACACCGACGCCACGGCCAGCCGCCCGAAGTGGGCGACGAGAAGGCGGCCCTCGGAGTCGAACCGCGGCTCGCCCAGCACCGTCTCAATCCGCGTGGGAGCTTCCCGGGAGTAGAGGGCGACCCCGCTGTACCCGGGACGCTCACCGGCGGAGAAGGCCGCGTGCCACCCGTCCGGCGCGCGCACGCCCGGCTCCAACTGGTGCTCGTAGGCGCGCACCTCCTGGATGCCGACGATGTCGGCCTGCGAGTCGGCGAGGAAACGGAGAAACCCCTTCCTGGCGCACGCCCGCAGGCCGTTGACGTTCCAGCTCACGACGCGCATGGCGGAAGGCCTGTGTCGGAGTGGGGCGCAGCGACGCCGCGGCGGGGCATCGTGTATCGTGTCACGACTGACACTCCAGCGGCCGGCTCGGCCAGGCCGCCTCCGAGGGCCAACGGGCATGCCGCACCGCGTCGTCGACGCCGACCTGCACGACGCGATGCTCGTGGCGATCGGGGAGACGGAGCGCGCTCTGGCTGACGCCCTTCCCGCCGTCGCCGATCTGGCCGCGCAAGCCGGACCGGACGTCGATGCGGCGGTTCGCCGGAGGGTCACCGAGTCGCTGACGCGCCTTGAGAAGGCGATGCAGGGGCTCGTCTCGTCCGCTGCCCGCTTCACCTCCTGACGCGCCGCGGTGCCGGCAGCGAAGGCTCTTCACCGCGCTCCTTCCAGCAGCCACTCGCAGGCGGTCTGCACCTCCGTTCCGGCGGGCAGTTCGGCGGAAACGCCCTCGTGCGTCAGCGTCAGCAGTCGCTTGCGCGCCCGCGGGAACCGGCTTCCCGCCGCCGCAAGCGCCCGACTCTCGCGCGCGGCGGTGGCCGGGTCCGTCAGGTCGGCGGATACCTGGATCAGCTCCACTTCCCCTCCCGCGCCGCGGGCGAGGAAGTCGACTTCGTAGCCGGCCGGCGTCCGCACGTAGGTCACCTCGAATCGGCGGCGCTCCAGCTCCACCAGCACCGCCGCTTCCAGCGCGTGTCCCAGGTTCGCTCGGCCGGTGCGATCGAAGACGGGAATGAGCCCCGGGTCGACGGGATACGCCTTGCGCGGATTGACCATCCGCTGGCGTTCCGACGTCGATTCCATCCAGACGATCCGCACGAGAAAGCAGTCCTCCAGGTACCCGAGGAACTGGTGCAGGGTGTCCTTCGCGATGGGCAGGCCCTGCGACTTCAGTGCCGCGTGGAACTTCTCGATGCTGAACAGGCCGCCCGCGTTTCCCAGCAGGTGCCTCACGAGCCAGCGCAGGGCAGCCACGTTGCGCACGTCGTGCCGCTCGACCACGTCGCGCAGCATGGCGACGTCGACGTAATCTCGAAGGAGTTGATGCCGCGACGCCGGGTCCAGTCCCTGCGCCTCCGGAAAGCCGCCGGCCGCGAGCCAGTCCAGCAGCGCGCGTTCGAGCCGCCCGCGTTCCCGGCGGGTGAGAACCCCCGGATCGCCGGGAAGTGCCAGTCCCTGGTGGCGGAGCGCTTCCTCGAAGCTGAAGGGGTGGATCAGCACCTGCCACGCCCTGCCGCGTAGCGCCGTCGCGATCTCTCGGGAGAGAAGCGCCGCGGACGACCCGGTGATCAGCACGTCGGCACGCTCGGCATCCAGCAATCGCCGGACGAACCGTTCCCATCCGGGTACGACCTGGATTTCGTCGAAGTGCCAGGTCACCGTCGCTGTGCGGTCGGCGTCCGCGAACTCGCGATCGTAGCTCGACAACAGCAGTCCGAGGTCTGTCGCCTCGAGACCCGCAAGCCGTTCGTCTTCGAACGAGATGTAGGGCAGTCGTTGCCTGGGCGTGCCGTGATCAAGGCGATCCTGGCGCAGTTGATGCAGGAACGTGGTCTTGCCGGCCCGGCGCATGCCGACCACGGCCGTGACCTTCCCGGGAAACCGTACCCTGCCGAGTACGCGGCGCCGTGTGAGGGGGGGCAGGGGCTTCCGCACCGAGTCGGCGAGCTGCTCGCGGAGAGCCTGCTGCAGCCGCAGGCTTGGCGTCGGCTCGGAGATTTCTATCCTCCTGAAAAGGAGAATTATAGCGGAATATCTCCTCGTCAGGAGGAGAACTCTGGTATGCGAGTCGGCCGTGACGGAGTCGGCGCCAAGCATGTCTCGATCACACGCTCGGCGATCAGGAGGATCGGATACGCGTCGTGGTCGGCGAGGCGGCCTGGTACTCGTGCGGACCTGTCCGCAGTCCGGTCGCCGTCTTGAGGAACGAACTGAACGAGCGACGCCTCTCTATGCTTCTGCCGGCCACTGAGAGAGGGGCAGCCAACCCTTCCAGATCCTCACCACTGATTTTCGACCGTAGCAGGATGCCCGCACCGCGGCAAGTGTGGACCTCGCCGCGGCACGGAGCACCGGTTCCTACCCTTCCTTCTCCTCGTACTGCTCGCGCAGCTTCGCGACGATGGACGGATCGGCCAGCGTGGTGACGTCGCCCAGGGCCTTGCCGGCCGCGATGTCGCGGAGCAGGCGGCGCATGATCTTCCCGGAGCGGGTCTTCGGGAGGTCCGCGGTCCAGAGAATCTCGTCGGGCTTGGCGATGGCCCCGATCTTCCGGGCCACGTGCTGCCGCAGCTCCTCGAGCTTGGCGTCGGACGCCTGCACCCCTTCCTTCAGGGTGACGAAGGCGCAGACGGCCTGCCCCTTGATCTCGTGCGCCTTGCCGACCACGGCGGCCTCGGCCACCTCCTGGTGATCGACGAGGGCGCTCTCGACCTCCATGGTGCCGACCCGGTGGCCGGCGACGTTGAGGACGTCGTCGACGCGGCCGAGCAGCCAGAAGTAGCCGTCCTCGTCAACCTTCGCGCCGTCTCCGGTCACATAGACGTCGCGTCCCCAGCGGTTCCAGTAGGTGGCCACGAAGCGGTCGTGGTCGCCGTAGATGGTGCGCAGCATCGACGGCCAGGGTCGGGTCTGGACCAGGTAGCCGCCGCCCACTTCGACCGGCTCGCCGCTCTCGGTCACGATGGCCGGCTTCAGGCCCGGGAAGGGGCGCGACGCAGAGCCCGGCTTGAGCGGGGTGATGCCGGGGAGCGGCGTGATCAAAATGCTGCCGGTCTCCGTCTGCCACCAGGTGTCGACGATGGGGCAGCGCTCGCCGCCGACGTGGTGGTAGTACCACATCCAGGCTTCCGGATTGATCGGCTCGCCGACCGAGCCGAGCAGGCGGAGCGAGCTGAGGTCGTGCTTGCGGATGTGCTCCGGGCCCCACTTCATGAACGCGCGAATGGCGGTCGGGGCGGTGTAGAAGACCGTCACCTTGTGCCGCGCGCAGATGTCCCAGAAGCGGTCGCGGCCGGGGGTGTCGGGTGCGCCCTCGTACATCACGCAGGTCGCGCCGTTCAACAGCGGCCCGTAGACCAGATAGCTGTGGCCGGTGACCCAGCCGATGTCGGCGGAGCACCAGTAGATGTCGTCCTCCTTGAGGTCGAAGACCCACTTGGCGGTGGCGTAGGTGCCGACCAGGTACCCGCCGGTGGTGTGCGCGATTCCCTTCGGCTTGCCGGTGGTGCCGGACGTGTAGAGCGTGAAGAGCAGGTCCTCGGCGTCGTTCTCCCGCGGCGGGCAGGTGTCGGACACCTGCGCCATCACCTCGTGGTACCAGTGGTCGCGTCCCGCAACCACGTTGAACGGCGTCTCCAGGCCCTCGCGCTTGACGAGCAGCACGTTCTCGACGCTCGGCGAGCCGTCGAGCGCCTCGTCGGAGATCTGCTTTAGGGGCACGACGCTGCCGCGGCGATAGCCGCCGTCGGCCGTGACGAGCAGCTTCGCCTGCATGTCGTTGATTCGGTCACGCAGCGACTCGGCGCTGAAGCCGCCGAAGACGACGCTGTGGACGGCGCCGAGGCGGGCGCACGCCAGCAGCACGATCGGTAGCTCGGGGATCATCGGCAGGTAGACGGCAACGCGATCGCCGTGGCCGACGCCCAGCTTCTGGAGCACGTTGGCGCACTTCTGCACCTCGACGTGCAGCTCGCCGTAGGTCAGGGTCTTCTGGTCGCCCGGCTCGCCCTCCCAGACGATGGCCCGCTTGTCCCGGCGGCTCCCGAGAGCGTGGCGGTCGACGCAGTTGACGCTGGCGTTGATTTTGCCGCCGATGAACCACTTCGCGTCCGGCGGCTGCCAGTCGAGCACGCGGTCCCACGGTCGGCTCCAGTCGAGCTCCTTCGCGAAGTCGGCCCAGAAGCCCTCCGGATCCGCGTCGGCGCGCTCGTAGATACCGGGGTCGTTGATGTTGGCGTTCCTGCGGAACTCCTCCGGCGGCTCGAAGACGCGGTCTTCGGTCAGCAGCGCATCGAATCCATCGGTCGGCTTTTCGTCGGCCACAGCATCCTCCCCTTCGTCGGCGACGGACCGCATCCGCGCGGGCCCGGGCGCGCGGTCGGCGCCCGCGAACCCGCCGGAGCGGCGTCGATCATAGCCGCTTCGTGGCGACGAGCAAGTTCCGCGTCTTGCCGTCCGCCGTCATCACGTAGTCCCAGAGCACCGCCTCGCGCTGGAAGCCGAGGCGCCGGAAGACCGATTGCGCGGCGACCTGATCGAGCGTCATGCGGGCGGTGAGCATTCGGAGATCGAGGGAATGCGCGATCCACTCCACTTCCTCGGCCAGCAGGCGCGCCAGACCGCGCCGGCGCTGGGACGGAGCCACCTGGACCCGGATCTCGCCGAGGTGCCGGGTCCACGTGGTCCGGTTGTGGAGCAGGCTCCCCTCGCCGGCGACCGAGTCGCCGTCGACGGCGAGCACGGTGTGGGTCCGCCCCGCCTCGATGTACTCGGCCCAGCGCTCCACGACGCCCGGCTCCGTGATGTTGACCCGCAGGTAGAGCAGCGCGTCCTCATCCAGGCTGTTCGCGAATGCCAGCACCGCTTCGCTGTCGTCCCGGGTCATCAGCCGGAGCTTCACGGGGCGGCCGTCGGCCGCCGTGACCGCGCGGGGGTAGCGGGCCAGGACGGCGGCGGCGCCGCCCGTCTCGGGCGCCATCAGCCGCGCCCGCCGAACCTGGCCTTTGCCTCCTGGCGCCGGGCGTGGAGGATCGGCTCGGTGTAGCCGCTCGGCTGCTCGCGTCCCTTGAACACCAGGTCGCAGGCCGCCTGGAAGGCGACGCTCGCGCCCAGGTCGGGCGCCATCGGCCGGTAGTGCGGGTCGCCGGCGTTCTGCCCGTCGACCACCGCGGCCATGCGTTCGAGCGTCTCGCGCACCTGCGCCTCCGTGCAGATTCCGTGGTGCAGCCAGTTGCAGATGTGCTGGCTCGAGATGCGCAGGGTGGCGCGGTCCTCCATCAGCCCGACGTTGTTGATGTCGGGCACCTTGGAACAGCCGATTCCCTGCTCGACCCAGCGCACGACGTAGCCCAGGATGCCCTGGGCGTTGTTGTCGAGCTCCTGCTGAATCTCCTCCGGCGACCAGGCGGGTCGCTCGGCGCGCGGAATCGTCAGGATTTTGTCCAGATCGGCCCGCGGGCGCGAGCGGAGCTCGGCCTGGCGGGCCGTGACGTCCACCTGGTGGTAGTGCGTCGCGTGCAGGGTGGCGGCGGTGGGGGAGGGCACCCAGGCCGTGTTGGCGCCCTGCTGCGGGTGGCCGATCTTCGCCTTCATCATGTCGGCCATCAGGTCGGGCATGGCCCACATGCCCTTGCCGATCTGGGCGTGTCCCGGCAGGCCGGTCTCGAGGCCGATGTCGACGTTCCAGTCCTCGTAGGTGACCATCCAGTCGGCCGTCTTCATGTCCTTCTTGCGGATCATCGGCCCCGCTTCCATCGCGGTGTGCATCTCGTCGCCGGTCCGGTCGAGGAAGCCGGTGTTGATGAAGAAGACGCGGTCCTTAGCGGCGCGCACGCACTCCTTGAGGTTGACCGTCGTCCGCCGTTCCTCGTCCATGATCCCGATCTTGATCGTGTGGCGGTCGAGGCCGAGGACGTCCTCCACCTGCGCGAGCGTCCGATCGCAGAAGGCCACTTCCTCGGGCCCGTGCATCTTCGGCTTGACGATGTAGATGGACCCCGCGCGGCTGTTCCTGCCGCTCTTGACATCGTGGACGGCGATCAGCGACGAGATCATCGCGTCGAGGATTCCCTCCGGCGCCTCGTTGCCCTCGCGATCGAGGACCGCCGGGTTCGTCATCAGGTGGCCGACGTTGCGGATCAGCATCAGGCTGATTCCCGGAAGGGTCACGGGGGAGCCGTCGGGCGCCGTGTACTCGCGGGCCGGGTTCATGGCCCGGTCGACCATCCGGCCGCCCTTCTCGAACCGGTCGGTGAGGTCGCCCTTGATCAGGCCGAGCCAGTTCCGGTAGGCGAGCACCTTGTCCTCGGCGTCGACGCAGGAGACCGAGTCCTCCAGGTCCATGATGGTCGTGGTCGCCGCCTCGAGCACGATGTCCTTGACGCCGGCGGCGTCGTCCCGACCGACGGGGTGGCCGCGGTCGATGGCGATCTCGATATGGAGGCCGTTGTTGCGCAGCAGGACGGCCGACGGCGCGCCGGGGTCTCCGCGGTAGCCGGCGAGCTTCGAGGCATCGGCCAGTCCCGTCGTGCTCCCGTCCTTCAGGGTGACGGCGAGCGCGCCGCCGGCCACCGCATACGCAGTCGCGTCCTTGTGGCTGCCCCCGGCGAGCGGGGCCGCGGCGTCGAGGAACCCGCGGGAGCGCGCGATCACGCGGGCGCCCCGGACGGGGTTGTACTTCGCCGTGCGCTCGCAGCCGTCGTCCTCGGGAATGACGTCCGTGCCGTACAGCGCGTCGTAGAGGCTGCCCCAGCGAGCGTTCGCCGCGTTCAGGGCGTAGCGCGGGTTGGTGACGGGCACGACGAGCTGCGGGCCGGCGACGGTCGAGATCTCCGGGTCGACGTTGGCGGTCTCTGCGGCGAAGTCCTCGCCCTCGGGCACCAGGTAGCCGATCTCGCGGAGCATTGCCTGGTACTCGGGGAGGTCGATCGGCTCGTCGTGGTTTTCCCGGTACCAGGCGTCGATGCGCCGCTGGAGCTCGTCCCGCCTGGCCAGCAGCTCGCGGTTCCGCGGCGCGAGGCTGTGAATGAGCCGGTCGAACCCGGACCAGAACGCCTCCGGGGACACGCCCGTGCCCGGCAGCGCCTCGTCGTTGATGAAGTCGTACAGCTCCTTGTCGACCTGCAGCCCCCCGGCCGCCATCCGCTCCGTCATGCCGTCCCCCTGCTTCGTGACCCGTGGGCGCGCCGCCGCACCCGGCCGGGTGATTCTACTCCGGAGGTGCGGATCGGGAACCGGTCAATCACCGAGATAGAGCGCCATGGCCGCGTCCAGACGCTGCAGGAAGGGGCTCGACGCCACGCCGACGAAACCGGCCAGCCGGGCCTTCGATACCTGATCCAGAACAGCGAGCCTCGGGCCGTCACGCCTCGGGTCCTCGCGTGGGAGGGGCGGTCAGACGGTAGTAGCTCCCATGCACGGAATCTACCGAAGCAGCATGACGGGATCAACGGGCCTGGTGACCGTCGTCTCCCTGCGGGCGAGGGAGGCCCGCCACGACCGGTGGCGAGCCCGCGGTGTATCGTCAGCGCGATGTTCGTGGGTCAACACGGCTTTCCGGACCTCCGCGCGTTCCTCGACCAACTGCGGCGCGACGACAACGTCGCCGTGATCGAGGCGCCGGTAGACCCCGTGCTCGAAGCGGCGGAGATTCACCGCCGGGTGATTGCGGCCGGCGGGCCGGCGCTGCTCTTCCGGAACGTCACCGGGGCGTCGTTTCCGCTCGTCACGAATCTCTTCGGGACGGCGCGGCGGGCGGAGCTCGCGTTCGGGACGCGCCCCCTGCAGCTCATCCGCCGGGTCGTCGAGCTGGCGGAGACGCTCCTCCCGCCGACGCCAGCGAAGCTCTGGGGGGCGCGGGACATGGCCGGCGCGCTCCTCCGGATCGGGACGCGATCCCGCAAGCGCGCCCCCGTGACGGAAGTGGTCACCCGCGACGTGCGGCTCGACCGCCTGCCGGCCGTCACCTGCTGGCCGGAGGACGGCGGGCCGTTCATCACGCTGCCGCTCGTCTACACGGAGCATCCGGAGCGGCCGGGGCACAACCTCGGCATGTATCGCCTGCAGGTGCACGACTCGCGGTCGACCGGCATGCACTGGCAGATCGGGAAGGGGGGCGGCTTCCACTATGCCGTCGCCGAGGGCCGGGACGAGCCGCTTCCCGCCACCGTCTTTCTGGGCGGCCCGCCGGCCCTGATGCTGGCCGCGATCGCGCCGTTGCCCGAGAACGTCCCCGAACTGATGCTGGCGTCGCTCATCGCGGGCGAGCGACTGCCTGTCGCGGGCGGCATCGGGCCGCACCGCCTCATCGGCAGCGCCGAGTTCGCCCTCGTCGGATCGGTCGCCCCCCGCGTCCGCCGCCCCGAGGGGCCCTTCGGCGACCACTACGGGTACTACTCGCTGGCCCACGACTACCCGGTGTTCACCGTCGATCGGATGGCGCGCCGCCAGGACGCGATCTATCCCGCAACGGTGGTCGGCAAGCCGCGCCAGGAGGACTTCTTCATCGGCGACCTCCTGCAGGAGCTGCTCTCGCCGCTGTTCCCCCTGGTCATGCCCGGCGTAGTCGACCTGTGGTCCTACGGCGAGACCGGCTACCACTCGCTGGGCGCGGCGGTGGTGCGGCAACGCTACGCCCGCGAAGCGATGGCCAGCGCCTTCCGGATCCTCGGCGAGGGGCAGCTCTCGCTGACCAAGTTCCTGCTCGTGACCGATCAGCGGGTCGACCTGCGCGACTTCCGCCGCACGCTCGTGCACCTGCTCGAGCGCACCCGCCCGGAGACCGATCTCTACGTCGTGTCGAACCTGTCGATGGACACGCTCGACTACACCGGACCGTCCGTCAACGAGGGCTCCAAGGGGATCTGGCTCGGCCTGGGACCCGCCGTGCGGACGCTCCCTGCCGAGTTCCGGGCCGCGGAGCTGCCGCGCGGCGTGACCACGGTGCGCGTCTTCTGTCCCGGCTGCCTCGTGATCGATGCGCCGCCGTATGCCACCGAGCCGCGAGCGGCCGAGCGGCTGGCCGCGGCTTCGGCGTTCTCCGACTGGCCGCTCGTCGTCGTCTCCGACGAGCCGGACCGCGCCGTGGCGTCGGTGATGAACTTCCTCTGGACGACGTTCACGCGCTTCGAGCCCGCCAGCGACCTCCACGCCCGCGCGACCCGCGTGGTGCGCCACCACCTTTCGTACACGCCCCCGGTCGTCCTCGACGCCCGCATGAAGCCCTCCTACCCGCGGGAGCTCACCTGCCGGCCCGACATCGCACGGCGGGTCACCGAGCGCTGGCGGGAGTACTTCCCGGCCGGCGGGGTCGAGATGGGAGACTCCGAGCGAGCGTCCCTGACCTGAACTGAAACAACGCTCGCTCTCGGCCCTGGCGTCAATCGCCGAGGCGGTGGATCCCGGGCACGTCGTCGAAGCCGCGGTCGAACGAGAGGATCTCCCGGATGTCATGTTCCTGCATCACGGCGACGTGAATGGCGTCGCGGGCGGAGAGCGTCGTGGAGCCGAGCACGACGTCGCGTGCCCGCTGCAACGTCGCCACCGTGATCGGAAGGACATCGTCCACCGTGGAGAGCAGTGCTTCGAAGGCCGGCTGAATGGCGTCGCGCCGTCCGATTGCGACATACCGGTGCAGGATCTCCTGCAGGACCTCCGCGTCGCTCACCAGCCGCCGGTTGCGGATCGCCAGGCCCTCGAGGAGCCGTTGTGCGTCGGTCTTGTGGGGATGGGCGATTCCCACGAGATACATCGGAACGTTCGAGTCGACGAGAATCACGTCCGGTAACCCGATTCGATCTCGCGCAGCATCCGATCGATGTCTGCGGTGGGAAAGTCGTTGCGGGCCGCCGCGCGGATGGCCGCCAGCTTGCGGTCCGCGCTGCCCGACGCCTCGTCCCGTTCGGCGTGCCGCAGCTTCTGGCGGACCCACTCCGACAGGGTCAGCCCGTCGCGTGCGGCGAGCCGGCGGTACGCTTCCACCTCCGCCTCGTCCATGACGACCTGCAGTCGCATACTCATGCTGGTAGTATAGTAGGAGTCGCTTGGGATACGTTCGTGGGCTACGCCCCGCCGGCTTCCGTTTCCTCCCCGCCGTCTGTGCAGATTCCGGGAGTCCACCTGTCGACGAAGCCGTGGGTCCGGACGCCGGGCATGCCTGCGATGGGAGGACGCCGAAGCCCAGGGTCGTGAGTGCCACGGGGACGGCGATCGAGACGCGGTGGGAAGCGGCGAGTCGTCCGGAGCACGTCCCATCCTGCACAGGGTAGCCCGTGTGCTACGGTTGAGGGCGATGGGCCTGCCCGGGGGGCGGTTCGGGGACGAGAAGCCGGCGTGGGGATGAGCACGATCGACGTGATGCGGCGGCGGGGGTGGCGATCGGCGGGCCTGCTCGCGGGGGGCCTTGTGGCCGCGGCCGGGTCCGCCTGCGGCGTCGAGGCCCCCGGGTCGGATGCCGAGTCGACCACCGGCGCCGCGACGGCCGCAACCGCCGAGCCTCTGGCCGCCCATACCCTCACCCTGGCCCTGCCCGCTGCCGCGGCGGACGCCGAGCACGCGGGCGCCGCGGCGTTCGAGGCGCTCGTCGAGGGTCTCTCCGGTGGTGCGGTCGCCGTCGAGGTCGCCGACCGTGACGAGGCTTGCGGGCACCCGCGTCAATGCCTTGACGCCCTGCGGGCCGGCACGCTCGATGTCACCCGCACGGCCGCGGAGGACATCGCCGCGCTCTTCCCGGAGGTCCGGATTCTCGACGTCCCGTATCTCTTCGAGGACGCGGCGGTCGTCGATCGGGTGTTCAACGGCCCGTTCTACGCACGGCTCCGGGATGCGCTGGTCGACCGCACCGGCCTGCGGCCGATGGCGATCGGGACGACCGCCGGCTGGCGCACGCTGGCGACGGTGGGTCGGGAGGTGCGTGCGCCGGCCGACCTGAGAGGGTTGACGCTCTCGACCGCGCACTCCCCGATGGAAGCCGAGCTGGTGGCGGCGCTCGGGGCGGTGCCGGCCGTGGGGCGGCAGGAGTTGGCGGCGGAACTCGACCGCGGCATCGTCGACGGCGTGACGTTGCCGCTCACCGAGATCGTGGACCTGGGGCTCCATCAGCGAATTCGGCACGTCACGCTGGACCGGCACGCGTACGATGCCGCGCTCTGGTGGATGCGCGACGCCTCCCACCAGGCCCTGCCGGCACCGCTGAGGCAGGTTGTGGAGGCGGGGTTCGCCGAGCTGGCGCGGCTGACGCTGGCCGTGCCCGCGGATCGGCACGCGGCCGCCGTTCGCGCCGTGGAGGCCGCGGGGGGCGCCGTGCACGTGCTCTCGCCAGACGAGCGGAAGGCGTTTCTGATGTCCGCGGGCCGCGTCGCCACCGGTTACGTCGAGACGCACGGTCACGAGTGGCTGGTCTGGCTCGAGGGCGCGATCGCCGATGCGGAGCGGGCGATAGCGGCGGCGCGCGACGAGGCGCCGGCGGACCGCCCGTGAATGCGCGGGAAGAGGCTGTGCGGGTCGACCTGAACTGCGACCTCGGCGAGTCGTTCGGCGCCTACACCCTCGGCGACGATCGCGGCGTGATGGGTTGCATCACCTCTGCCAACATCGCTTGCGGTGCGCACGCCGGCGACCCGAGCGTCATGCGGTCGACGGTGCGGCTCACGCTCTCGGCGGGCGTGGCCGCCGGTGCCCATCCCGGCTTCAGCGACCGCGCCGGCTTCGGGCGCCGGGAGATCGCCATGCCGGCGGGCGAGGTCGAGGACCTCGTCCTGGTGCAGATCGGCGCTCTGGCGGCCGTCGCCCGCGCGGAGGGCGGACGGCTGCGGCACGTGAAGGCCCACGGCGCGCTGTACAACATGGCGGCGCGGAACCGGGAGCTGGCCGACGCGATCGCGCGAGCCACGGCGAGCGTCGATCCCGGCCTGATCTTCTTCGGACTCTCCGGCTCCGCCCTGATCGACGCGGGGCGGGCGGCCGGGCTGCGGGTCGCATCGGAGGTGTTCGCCGACCGCGCGTACACGGCCGCCGGATCGCTCGCGCCCCGCGCGGAGCCGGGAAGCGTGATCGACGATCCCGACCGCGTGCTCGACCGCGCGCTCGAGATGGTCCGCGAAGGCACCGTCACCGCGGTGACGGGCGAGCGTCTGGCCCTGGATGCCGATACGATCTGCGTCCACGGCGACACCCCCGGCGCGGCGGCCCTGGCGGGTCGGCTGCGCGCCGGGCTCGAGGCCGCCGGGGTCGACGTGCGGCCCGTCGGCGCAGGCCAGGAGTCGGCGCGGTAGAACCGGCGCGGACTCCTGCAGGAACGGCTGGGCGGGAATCGGAGCCGGAGGTCGGTTTCCGGGGCAGGAGTCGGCGCGGTAGAACGGCGCGGACTCCTGCAGGCCGGCTGGGCGGGAATCGGAGCCGGAGGCGACGTTTTCCGGGCCGGGGGGCTCGGCCGGCTGCCCGGAGTCGCATGTCCCGCGCCGTCAATGGACGGTGTACGGCGCGGACAGCCCAAAGGGCGCGATCGCCGCGTCGAACCGCTCGCCGCTGGCCGACATCATCTGGTAGCTGCCGTGCATCGACCCGAACGGCGTGCCGAGGGGGCAGCTCGACGTGTACTCGAACGATTCGCCCGGCGCCAGGGTCGGCTGGCGGCCCACGACGCCCAGTCCCCGCACCTCCTGCACCTTGTTGGCCGCGTCGGTGATGACCCAGTGGCGGCTGAGGAGCCGCACCGCCTCCCGGCGTTCGTTCGAGATGGTGACGGTATAGTGGAACTCCCAACGATGGCCCTGCGGCTGGGACCGCTCGGGCGCGTAGCGGGTCGTCACCTCGATGCGGACGCCGTGCGTGAGCGCCTGCGAGCCCGGCGCGGGGGTCTGGTCGCTGCTCACGCCTCAGATATACGACATTTGGGATGATTCCGGCCACCACGCTGCTCGGGGCCTACCGGGCCGGCTTCTTCCCCATGGCGGTGGAGGGACGCATTCGCTGGTTCTTCCCTGTGCGCCGCGGGATCGTGCCGCTCGACACGTTTCACGTGCCGCGCCGCCTGCGGCGAACGCTCCGCTCCGGGCGCTTCGAGGTGAGCGTCGACCGCGCGTTCGGGGAGGTCATCGCTGCCTGCGCCTCACGCCGCGGGCGCGGCGGCACGTGGATCGACGGCGAGATCGTCGAGAGCTATACCGGACTGTACGAGAAGGGTTACGCGCACTCCGTCGAGACGTGGCGCGACGGCGCACTCGTCGGCGGCCTCTACGGGGTGAGCCTGCAGGGGGCGTTCTTCGGCGAGTCGATGTTCCATCGCCTCACCGACGCTTCCAAGGTCGCGCTCTGCGCGCTCGTCGAGCGGTTGCGGGCGCGCGGCTACGAGCTGCTCGACGTTCAGTGGCGGACGCCGCACTTGGCCCGGCTCGGTGCGGTGGACGTCTCGCAGTGGCGATACCGGGCCCTGCTCAAGCGGGCGATGCGAAAGGACTGCAGCTTCGCTTGACCCTGCCAGGGGGGAAGCCGTCCGCGCGGCCACCCCGGAACCGGCGGGCCGACGCACGGTCGCGGTGTCAGTCAGGCCGGCGGATTGATGCGGTGGTAGGATTCCCACCGGGTGAAACGGATTATCGTCTGCGCTGTGCAGGTTCCCTTCGTAGCCGGTGGCGCGGAGGCGCACACTCGTAATCTCGTCGAGCAACTACGCCGGCGGGGACATCGTGCCGAGCTCGTCGCTCTACCGTTCGCCTGGCATCCGCGAAGCGAGCTCCTGGCGCACGCCGCCGCATGGCGCATGCTGAACTTGAGCTACGCCGGACGGCACCCCGTGGATCTGGTCATCGCCACACGGTTCCCGAGCTACTTCGTGCGGCATCCGAACAAGGTCACCTGGCTCATCCACCAGCACCGGCCGGCCTACGACCTCTGCGGGACTCCCTACAGCGACTTCACGCACGGCGACAGGGACGTGGGAATCCGGGATACGCTGTTCACGCTGGACCGGCGGATGCTGGCGGAGTCCCGCCGGATCTTCAGCAATTCCCGCAACGTCGCCACGCGCCTGCGGAGGTTCACCGGCCTGGAGGCGACCCCGCTCTATCACCCGCCGCCCCTTGCCGGCCTGCTGTCCGCCGGGCCGTTGGGGGACTACGTGCTGTCCGTCGGGCGGCTGGAGTCGATCAAGCGGGTGGATCTCGTCGTGCGCGCCATGCGCCACGTGCGGGCGCCGCTCCGTCTGGTCATCGCCGGCGAGGGGAGCGAACGGCCGGCGATTGGGCGCCTGGTCGCCGAGCTGGGACTCGACGACCGCGTGGCCGTCCGTCGGGAAGTCGACACCGATGCGCTGGTCGACCTGTACGCCGGCGCCCTCGCCGTCGTCTATCCGCCGTACGACGAGGACTACGGGTACGTGACGCTGGAGGCGTTCCTCGCCCGCCGGCCGGTGGTCACGACCGACGACTCCGGCGGCCCGCTGGAGTTCGTCACGCACGGGATCACCGGTTCGGTGTGCCCCCCGCATCCCGAGGCGCTGGCCTCGGCCATCGACGAGCTGGCGTCCGACCGCTCGCGGGCCTCGCGCCTGGGCGAGGCAGGATTCGAGCGTGCGCGCGCCATCACGTGGGACGGCGCGGTCGACGCGCTGGTCGGCGCCGGCGGCGCGGCGGACTGATGCGCCTCGCGTGGTTCACACCCCTCTCGACCCGATTGTCCGGGGTCGCCGCCCACAGTGCTCCCATCCTGGATGCGCTGGCCCGCGACTCCGATCTCGACGTCGACGTCTACGTGGACGACGGCGATCCCGCGCTCCTCGCGCCGCGTCGCGGCCACGGAATGACGGTTCGGGCGGCCCACGACTTCGTCTGGAGGAACTCGCTGCGTCGCTACGACCTCACGGTCTATCAGCTGGCGAACGCCGGGTCCCACGCCTACCTGTGGGGATACGTCGTCCGCTATCCGGGGCTCGCCGTCCTGCACGACACGGTGCTCCATCACGCGCGGCTGCATCACGCGCGCAACCGATACGGGGCCGCGAGCCGCCGCCCCGGAGAGTACCGGGCGGAGCTGCGGTACGATCGGCCGGAGCTCCATGACGGCGTCGGTGGCATCGCAGGTCTACGCGTTCCGCATCTGCTTGCCCAGTGGCCCCTTCTGCGGCCAATCCTGGAGACGGCGCGCTGCACGGCGGTGCACGATCCCGACGCAGCCGACGACCTCCGCCGGCGATACCCCGGATGTCGGGTCGACGTGCTGCGGTTCGGTGTTGCCCGTTCCGACCCGGAGCCGCAGCCGACGAACCCCGATCCCGTCGTGTTCGCGGCGGTCGCGCACTCCACCTGCGTCGGCGGCGTCGAGAACCTGTTGCGCGCCCTCGGGCGCGTCCGGCGCGAGAGGCCGGCGACGCTGCGCATTCTGGGCGCGGTCGAGAACGCCGCGGGCGTGATGGCAAGGGCCTTCGCAGCGGGCCTCGACGCGGAGGCCGTGATTCTTCCGGAGCGGGGGCCGGCGGGTGACGGTCCGGATTCCGCTTCGCTGCGCGGTTGCGACATCTGCGTCGCCCTGCAGGAGCGCCCGGGGGAAGTGACCGATTCCTGGCTACGCTGCCTGGCCGCCGGCCGGCCGACCATCGTGAGCGCGCGCGCGCGTCTCGTCGATGTCCCCCTCCTCGACCCGCGCTCGTGGCGCAACCTGCACGGCGGTCCCGAAGAGGGTGTTGCCGTCGGGGTCGATCCTCGTCACGAGGACGAGACGCTCTGGCTCGCGATGCGGCGCCTTGCCGTGGACGGCAATCTGCGGCAGGCGCTGGGGCGGCGGGCACTATCCTGGTGGAAGGCGCGGAGCGGGCGGCAGGCGGAGATGGTCGACGACTACCGCCGCCTCCTCCACGAGCTTGTCCGGGAGAGGCCGGCGCCGGCGGCCGGTCTTCCCGCGCATTTCCGAGCGGACGGGATGGAGCTGGCGCGGGGGATCGGGGAGGACTGCGGACTCGCCGGCGACCTGTTCGGCCTGACGCCGGCAGGGCGTTCGTAGGCGGCACTCGACCCACTCCGGAGCTCGGGTCATCATGTTCACCCGAACCGTACACGGCCAGGACCTCGAGCGGTTGCGGCGCGAGCGTGAGGCGGGCGACCTCGCCTACAACGATGCGCTGACACGCCTCGACGCGGCGATTCGGCCGCGGGCCGCACTGCCGGAGATCGGCTCCGCATCGCGCGCCGACGAGTTGACGACGCTCGAGTCCCTCGCGGCGCGCACCGCGGATGCACGCCCGCCGCGGGAACGGTTCTGGCGACGGTGGCTGCGCAGCCTCTTGCGTCCGGTGATGTTCCCCACGCTCGAGCGGCAGGCGGAATTCAACCGCACTCTGGTCGGCCACCTGGCGCGAGCAGAGGCAAGGCGCCGGGAGGAGGGCAACGCGTCGGAGCGGATGCGTTCGCGCCTCGGCGACGAGCTCGACGCCCTGACGACCTTTCAGTCGCGGCTGGTCCAGTACGTGCAGCAGATCACGCCGTACATCGACACGAGGCATCGCGAGGCGTCCGCCCTCACGCGGCGCATCACCGAGGACAGCACCGTGGCATCCGCCGGGGTGGCGGCCGGACTCGAGGCGGTGGCCGCGGCCCAGCGCGCGCTGGAAGATTCGTTCGACCTGCTCGAAGCCTCGGTGCGGGTCATGAAGCGCGAGATGTCCAGGCTGCGGGACGAATCCGCCGCTGCCGGCGGGAAGGTGGCGCAGGCCACCGAGGATCGGCCGGCCCGCGCCCTCGGGGGCGCCGGCGTCGACGAGGGCGGAGAGGACGCGGCGCCCGTCTACGTCGCGTTCGAGGACGCGTTCCGGGGTTCCCACGGCGACATCGCCGAGCGCCAGCGCTCGTACCTCGGTTACTTCGAAGGCGCGTCGGACGTGCTCGACATCGGTTGTGGCCGCGGCGAGTTTCTCGAGTTGCTGCGCGAGCGCGGCGTTGCGGCCCGCGGCATCGACACGAACCCCGAGATGGTGGCGCGCTGCGGCGAGCGCGGGCTCCCGGCGATCCAGGCGGATGCGCTGCGCCATCTGGGCGGGCTCCCGGAGGGTGCGCTCGGTGGAATCTTCTCGGCCCAGGTGGTCGAGCACCTCGAGGCGGCCTACCTCGTCCGGCTGATGCAGGAGATGTACCGCGTGCTGCGCCCGGGCGGCCGTGTCGTCGTGGAGACGATCAACCCGACGTCGTGGATCGCGTTCTTCAGCGCCTACCTGCGCGACGTCACCCATCGGCATCCGTTGCACCCCGACACGCTCGAACATCTGCTGCGGGCCGGCGGATTCCGAGACGTCCAGGTCGTCTACAGCTCGCCGCCCCCCGCATCCAGCCGGCTCGAGCGGGTTGCCGTCGACCGGGAGCTCGCCGCGACCCCGGCCGGGGCCGCGGTCTGCGAGCTGGCCGAGACTGTCAATCGCAATGCGGATCGATTGAACGACCTGATATTCGCCGAGCAGGACTACGCGGCTGTTGCGACCCGACGGGCATGATCCCGGCTCCGCTCCGCGAGGCGAGGTCTTGCGCGGCGGTACTCACCCAGCGACCCCCGCGGTTCGGCCACCGCGCCCGGCTTCGCCGAGAATCGCCGCCGTCTCCTGGGTGACGTGGTCCACGAGCGTGTCGACCTGCGCCTGGCGCGTGCGGAAGCTGAGAACGCAGACCCGGGCCACGAAACGGCCGCCGGTCTCGCAGCCGGTGATCATCACCCTGCCGCGTGCCCGCACCCGGTCGATCAAGGTCCGCGTGGCGGTGCTCTCGTCGGCCACGGAGGCCCCCGGCAGGCGCAGGTGGAACGCGAAGAGCGACAGCGCCGGCGGCGCCAGCACGCGGATGCCGGGGAGCGCGCCGAGGCGCCGCGCGGCGTCGACGGCGAGCTGCCGCTTCTCCGCGATGGCGGCGCGCAGGCGCGCGGCGCCGAAGAGCTTGACGCACAACCAGACCCGCAGGCCCGGGAAGCCGCGCGAGAGGTCCGGGCCGTGGCGTGCCGGGTCGTAGAGGTCTTCGCTGGCGGGCCGCGGGAGATAGCTGGCGTCGATCGCGTGCACGGCGCGGAGTGCCGCGCCGTCGCGCACCAGCAGGGCCCCGGTGCCGTACGGAAGGAAGAGGCCCTTGTGCGGATCGAGGGCCAGCGAGTCGGCGCGCGGCAGCCCGCAGAGGATCGGCCGCAGCTCGGGGCAGGCGTGGAAGAAGGCGCCGTAGGCGCCGTCGACGTGAAACCAGACGCTCTCGCGCGCGGCGAGGTCGGCGAGCTCGTCGAGGGGATCGACGGCGCCGGTGTTGATCGTGCCCGCCGAACCGACGACGAGGAACGGCCGCAGCCCCGCCGCACGGTCGCGTGCGATCGCCTGCTGGAGCGTGTCGACCCGCATCCGGAAGCCGGCGTCGACGGGAATGCGCCGGACGCGATCCGGCATGATGCCCGCAAGCCGCGCCGCCTTGAAGACGCAGTGGTGCACCTCGCTCGAGACGTAGGCCGTGCCGTCGCGGAGGTCTGCTCCCAGGTGCCGCTCGCGCGCGCAGAGGATGGCGTTGAAGGTCGCCATCGAGCCCCCGGCGGTCAGGAGCCCGGCTGTGGTGTCGGGAAACTGCATCCACGTTCGGAACCAGGCCAGGACGTTGGCCTCGAGCTGGACCAGCGCCGGCGCGGCGCGCCAGATGCCGGTGAAGCGGTTCGACGTGTCGGCGATCAGGTCGGCAAGGCCCGCCGGAAAGAGCCCGCCGCCGGGGATGTAGGCCATGTAGCCGGGGGCGCTCGTGGTGAAGGAGCGCGGTATCCACTCCTGGTACAGACGGTCGAGCAGCGCCTCGAGGTCTTCGCCTGCTTCCGGTGGCGGCTCCCGCATGGCGCGGCAGAGGTCGTCCACCTCGACGTCGCCGCAGATCGGCTGATCGGAAAGGCTGGCGACGTGGGCGACCACGCGGTCGAGCGCCGCGCGGCCCATAGCCGCCATCTCCGCGGGCGTGTATTCCAGGTTCGCGAGATCTCGTGGGTCCATCGTCTCGATTTCTTCCGCCGGGCGCGCGGCCTCCGGCGCCGGGCGTGGCCCGGGTCGGCGGTCAGTCGAGCGACGGCCGGCCGTCGGCGTTCGCCAGGTTCCAGGCGAGCTGGTGGGTCCAGCGCACGATGCGCGCCATCTTGTCGTAGTTCAGCTTGTCGGGCCGGTCGCCGGGGGTGTGGTAGTCCGGGTGCAGGCCGGTGTGGATGAAGAGCGCCGGGACGCCGCGCGCGAGGAAGGGCCAGTGGTCGCTGCGCCGCACCAGGTTGGAGCGGTTGTCGTCATACCGGAAGCGCACCGTCAGCCCCAGGGAGTCGGCCGCTTCCGCCGCGTCCCACAGGTCGCGGCTGAAGCTGTAGCCGAGCACGTTGACGGCGTTCCGGTTCGCCGCCGCGGATTGCACCGGCAGACCCCGGAACCGGCTCCCGCCGCGAGCCGGCACCTCCTCGTCGCGGCCGATCATGTCGAGATTCAGCGCGGCCACGGTGCGGGCGAGCGGGGCGAGCGGCCGCTCGACGTAGGACCACGAGCCGAGAAGCCCGCGTTCCTCCGCGTTCCAGGCCGCGAACAGAATCGAGCGTCGCGGCCGAGCACCACCCCGGGCGGCGCGGGCCGCGGCGGCCGCGATGGCCAGCACCCCCGCCACCCCGGACGCGTTGTCGTCCGCCCCCGCGTAGACGCGCGCGCCCCGTGCCCCTTCGTGGTCCAGGTGCGCGCCGACGATCACCCACTCCTCCCGGAGCTCCGGATCGGACCCCGCGAGGAGCCCGACGACGTTGTGCAGGGTGATTCGGCGCCCGGTGACGGCCACGTCGAGGGCGACCTCGACGTCGCTTGCGATCGGCGTGAACGCCGGCTCCTCCGCGCGCTCGGCCAGCCGTTCGAATCCGCGCTCCGTCACGCCGAGGAGGCGCGCGGCGAGGCGCGGGGCGATGCGGGCGGCCGGGATCCCGGATGCGTCGACCCAGACGCCCAGCTCGTAGCGGGGGGGTCGCCGCGGCGCGGCGGGCCAGGCGCGGCCCATGCGGCCGGCGAGCGCTTCGCCTCTGCCGTGGTTGTGGACATCGGTCACCACGAGGATGGCCGTGGCGCCGCGCCGCGCCGCCTCGCGCGCCTTGAGGACGTTGCGCGCGTGGTCCGAGAGGAAAGTGCCGTCGAACGGGCTCGCGGGGTCGTACTCGGCCGGCTCGTGCGCCAGAACGAGGGCGATCCGGCCTGCGACATCCGCTCCGTCGTAGTCGTCGTGGCCGAGAGCGGGGGCGGAGATTCCGAATCCGACGAAGGTGACCGCGCCGCGGACGGCGGTCGCGGCACTGAAGCGCTCGGGGTAGTAGTCGCTCCCCAGCCGCGCCGGGGCGGGCGGCTCGCCCGGTGCGTGAACGGTGAAGGAGTTGGCGTCGGCCGGTCCGAGGGACGGCACAATCAGGTCGAACGGCTGCAGGAAACCGTCGCCGGCCGGTGGAGCGAGGCCGAGCCGTTCGAAGCGCGACCGGATGAGCTCGACCGTCGCGCGGTTCTCCGGGGTGCCGGTCAGCCGCCCGCGTCGAGCGTCCGAGGCGAGATCAGCCACGTCGCGGCGCAGTTCGGTGGCGCGGATCGTCGCGCGCCCGGGAGCAGGGTCCTGCGCCTCGAGCAGCGCCGGAGCCGCCGCCGCGAGCAGGAGGACGAGCAGCGCCGGGCGCTGGCGCGGGAACCGGCGATCCGGCGGCCGGTGCGCGAGGGGCGCCGCGGAAACCGGCGAGGGGGCGGGCACCGAACGGTCGGCAGGCACGCACTATTATGTCCCGGTCAGCGGATCCGCCCCGGGCGGCGGCAGCAGCGGGGAGGGAAGGCCAATGCGACGTGTTGCTTGCGCGCTCGGCGTCGCCGGGTGTCTCGGTGTCGGCTGCGGCGGTGGGTCGGGCGAGTCGCCGGTCCCGTTCGACGTGACGGAGAAGTCCGTGCGGGAGCTGGGCGCCGCCCTCGACGCCGGGATCGTCACCTCCGCCGACCTCGTCGACGGATACCTGGCGCGCATCGAGGCCTTCGACCAGCGCGGCCCGGCCATCAACGCGATGATCGCCGTCAACGCGCGGGCGCGGGAGCGCGCGGCGGAGCTCGATGCCGAGCGAGCCGCGGGCACCGTGCGGGGGCCGTTGCACGGGATTCCGGTCGTGGTGAAGGACAACTACGACACCGCGGACATGCCCACGACGGCCAGCTCGATAGCCCTCGCGACGTCCGTGCCGCCCGACGACGCGACGCAGGTACGGCGCCTGCGCGAGGCGGGCGCGATCATCCTCGGCAAGACGAACATGCACGAGCTGGCGCGCGGGATCACCACCATCGCCTCTCTCGGCGGCCAGACCCGGAACCCGTACGATCCCGAGCGCAATCCGGGTGGGTCGAGCGGGGGCACGGGCGCCGCCGTCGCGGCCAGCTTCGGCGCCTTCGGCATGGGCAGCGATACCTGCGGATCGATCCGCATCCCCTCCGCGCACCACGCGCTGGTGGGGCTGCGGGGCACCCGCGGACTGGCCAGCGGCGACGGCATCGTGCCCCTCTCTCGGACGCAGGACATCGGGGGGCCGCTCGCGCGCTCGGTCGAGGACCTGGCGCTGGCTCTGGACGCGACGGTGGGCGCCGACCCGGCGGATCCCGCAACGAGCCTCGCCGCGGGCAACGTGCCGGCTACCTACACCGACTCGTTGAGCGCGGTCGGACTCGAGGGGGCACGGCTGGGGGTGGTGACTGCGCTGCTTGGCGAGGGCGGCGCCGAGCGTCCCGTGCGGGACGTCATCGAGCGTGCGGTGGAGGAGATGGAGAGCCACGGCGCGACGGCGATCGAGATCGAGGAGCCGGACCTGACCGAGCTCACGCAGGACGTCTCCGTCATCGGCCAGGAGTTTCGCTTCCACCTCGACGACTACCTGCAGGCGACGCCGGGCGCCCACGTCCGGTCGCTCGCCGAGATCGTCGAGACCGGGCTCTACCACCGGATTCTCGAAGGGGGGCTCGCATCGTCACTCGACGTGGAGACGCTCGACACTGACGAGTACCGCGAGCGCATCGCCCGGCGGGACGAACTTCGCCGCGCCGTCGTGGCGGTGCTGGACGAGCACGACCTCGACGCGCTGGTCTACCCGACCATCCGCCGGACCGCGCAGCCGATCGGGGCCGTCCAGCCCGGCAGCAACTGCACGCTGAGCGCGCTTTCCGGAACGCCCGCGATCACCGTGCCGGCCGGATTCGCGGACGACGGCATGCCGGTCGGCGTCGAGCTGCTCGGACGTCCCTGGTCGGAGCCGCGGCTGATCGAGCTGGGATATGCCTACGAGCAGGCGACCCGCCACCGCCGGCCGCCCGACTTCACGCCGAGCGTCGTGACGCCGCCGGCGCCCGTCGAGCTGACGACGGCGGTGCTGGCCGCGGCCGGGCTCTCGGCCGACGTCCGCTTCGTGCTCGATCCCCCGACCCGCGTCGTGCGCTACCGCGTGGCCGCGTTCGGCCTGCACGACGACGACGTGCTGCTGACGGCCCTCCACCGTCGCGACGGCGAGGACGCCGCCGCGGTCGGCCCGGTGCTGCGCGACCTGGAGCGGCGCGGCGGGGCACGCGCGGCGGGGCAGTGGCGGATGTCCGGAGCCGAGATGCGGGCACTGCACGATGGGCGCCTGTACCTCGCTGTACATACCGCGGACAACCTGGCCGGGGCGATCCGCGTCGACCTCGCGCTCCCCATCGCCGCGCCTGCGGGGTAGGGCGGCGCAGGAGTCTCCTCGAAATCCCAACGCGCCCGCCAGGGCGTGCGTCTGCGCACCGCGAAATCCCAACGCGCCCGGCGGGGCGCGCCGTTGCGTGCCGCGAAACTCCCAACCCGTCCGGTGGGGCTCGCCGTTGCGCGCCGGGCCCGCGGGCGGTAGGCTTGGCGCGACGATGGTTCTCCCACGAAGGAGCCCCGACATGACCAGCCGACGACTCCTCGCACTGCCGGCGGCAGCCGCCGTTGCACTCGGCCTCGCCGCGCCCGCCGGTGCCCAGGACGCGGAACCGTTCGAGCCGCCTCGCCTCGCCGACGGCAGGCCGGACCTGCAGGGAGTGTGGGACTTCCGTACCCTGACGCCGCTCCAGCGGCCGGAGGATCGCGCCGAGCAGGCTCTGCTGAGCCCGGAGGAGGCGGCCGAGATCGAGGCGCAGGCGGTTCAGCGGGCGATCGAGGCCGACCGGCCGAGCGAGGTCCGGACCGAGCCGCTGCCGCGCGGCGGGAACGTGGGCGGCTACAACAACTTCTGGTTCGACCGGGGCGCGGGGGTCGTGGACGACCGGCGCACCTCGCTCATCACCGACCCGCCCGACGGGCGGCTGCCCGAGCCGCGGCCCGGCGCAAGGCGGCAGCAGACCACGACCGACGACACGTCGCTTCCCGACCGGCCCGTGCGGTTCCGCGTCGGCGGCATCGGGACCCACGGACCCGAGGACCGCGGTCTCGCGGAGCGCTGTCTGCTCGGCTTCAACACCGGTCCGCCCATCGTCCCCGGCGGCTACAACCAGAACCTGCAGCTCTTCCAGACGCCGGACCACGTAGTCATCCTGAACGAGATGGTGCACGACGCGCGCATCGTCCCTCTCGACGGACGGGCGCACCTGCCCGGCGGCGTGCGGCAGTGGATGGGGGACTCGCGCGGCTACTGGGACGGCGACACGCTGGTGGTCGAAACGACAAACTTCACGGACCGGACCGCGAGCTTCGGTCCGTCGGTCCGATCGGCGGTGGGGACGGGCGCCACGATGACGCTGACGGAGCGCTTCCGGCGCGTAGCCGACGACACGCTTCTGTACGAGTTCACGGTCGACGATGCGACCAGCTTCACCCGTCCGTTCACGGCCGCGATCCCGATGAAGCGCGGTGCCGCGCCCCTGTTCGAGTACGCCTGCCACGAAGGGAACTACGGCCTGTTCAACCTGCTGTCGGGCGCCCGGGCGAAGGAACGGGAAACGGACGGGCAGTAGCCGGGAGGACGCCATGATCGAGACGCGCCGGTTGACGTTCCTTCTTCTGCTCCCTCTCATGGCGGCCGGCGGGACGCCGGGCGCGGGCGGCGCGTCCGAGCCCGCAAGCGGCCAGGGGGCTGCCGCGGCCGGCACGGCGTGTGCGGCGCTGGCGCCGGTGACGCTGGGCCTGCCCCATGTCACGTTCACGGCGGCGGAGGAGGTCACGCCCCCGTTCACGCCGCCCGAGACCTTCAGCTCGCGCGGCTTCACGGTCGAGGACGTTGCCTTCTGCCGCGTGGCCGGGGTGTCGCGGCCCGAGGCCGGGTCGGAGATCGGCTTCGAGGTCTGGCTGCCCGCGCCGGAGGCTTGGAACGGCCGCTTCCAGGGGATCGGGTCGGGCGGTTCTGCCGGCGCCATCCGCTACCCGCAGCTCGCCGCGGCGGTTGCGGCGGGCTATGCCGCGGTGGCCACCGACAACGGCCACACCAGCTCGAGCGGGTTCGACGGGAGCTGGGCGCTCGGGCACCCGGAACGCCTCGTGGACTTCGGGTACCGCGCCCAGCACGAGGCGACGGTCGCGGGCAAGGCGGTCACCGCCGCCTACTACGGCCGTCCGGCGGACTACGCCTACTTCGTCGGCTGCTCGCAGGGCGGGCACCATGCGCTGATGGAAGCGCAGCGCTATCCAGACGACTACGACGGGATCGTGGCGGGAGCCCCGGCCAACTACTGGATCGGCCTGATGACGGGGGAGCTCTGGTCCGGCCTCGCCACGACGCGCGACCCGGCGCAGGATCTTCCCCGCGCCAAGCTGCCCGTGCTGGGTGCGGCGGTGATGGCCGCCTGCGACGCCCTCGACGGGCTCGAGGACGGCCTGATCGACGATCCGCGGGCCTGCGACTTCGATCCGGCGGTGCTCCTGTGCGACGGCGGCGACCGGCCGGACTGCCTGACCGGGGGCGAGGTGGCGGCGGCGCGTGCGATCTACGCGGGCCCGACGCGGCCCGGTACGGGGGAGCGGATCTTCCCCGGCTACGCGCTCGGCAGCGAGCACTTCGAATCGCCCGACGGCCTCGGCGGCTGGGCGCGCTACTGGTCGGGCGTGGAGAAGCCGGGCGGCAGCGCGATCGACTTCATGCGTTACAGCGTCTTCCGGGATCCGGACTACGACCTGCGCGGCTTCGACTTCGACGGTGACTGGGATCTGGCCAACAACCGGCCGATCGGCGCGGACGAGACGCTCGGCTCGGCGTTGAACGCCGTCGATGCCGACCTCACCGCGTTCAAGGCCGCCGGAGGCCGGCTCATCAGCTACCACGGGTGGGCCGACGCGTTGATCCCCGGGCAGTACGCGGTCGACTACTACGGCAGCGTCACCGAGGCCATGGGCGGTCCGGCCGCGACGACCGACTTCTACCGCCTGTTCATGGCCCCCGGCGTCGCCCATTGCCGCGGGGGGCCGGGTCCGGATCGCTTCGACGCCGTGGCTGCCCTCGAGCGCTGGGTCGAGGAGGGCGTCGCGCCCGACCGACTCGTCGCCTCCAAGGTGGTCGACGGCGCCGTGCAGCGCACGCGCCCGCTCTGCCCCTACCCGCAGGTAGCGCGCTATCAGGGCACCGGCAGCATCGACGACGCCGCGAGCTTCGCCTGCGTCGCCCCGGACTGAGCCAGACCGCCCGCGGGTTGACGGTTGCACGCCCCCGCGGGGCGAGGGCGTGCCGCAGAGCGTGGCGTCTGACAAATTCGACACGTCTGGCCGAAACTTTGGGATCCCAACCGGTGGTATCCGGTCACGATTTACGCTGACGAGGACGCGTCGGCCACAAGCCTGTCCATCACCCACGAGGTCTGGGACCACGAGTCGAACTGCCCCCTACACGGCGTGGGCAGAGTGGGTGTACGCGTTGTCGCCAACGGCGGGAACGGCGGGAACGGCGGGAACGGCGGCGG
>JAGWAJ010000073.1 GCA_021296475.1 Acidobacteriota bacterium | reverse complement strand
TCGGGGCAAGGCCAGCCGGGTGGCGGCGGCGATGCGGCGTGCCGCGACCGTCGCCGGCCTGTCGAAGGACACCCGCAAGTCGGTCGATACGTGCGCCGACTACCTGCAGAAGTACGCGCCGTATCTGCAGTGCGTATGACCGTCTCTGAAGCGTGATACTGAGCCCATACGCTTCCGGGCTCGTGTTGGACGGGGGCCGATTCTCCTTGAAGATGTCCTTCGCGGCGGCGAAAGATCTCGGACATGCCGGAGTCCTCCACACTTCTCGCCAGCCGCTCTCTTTTCTCCGCCCTGCTCACGTATCGGCTTGGACGGTGCGGACCACACACAGACCATCGCTACGTCGGCGTCCCGGCGGGGCGACCCCCGGGCCCGCTAACCGGCGACCCGTTCCGCCGCCTGAGGACTGGCATGCGCGTCGTCAGCGCCGCATCGGAGGCAACCTCAAGGGCATCGACGTCGACGTTCCGCAGCACCGGCTCGTGGCCTTCACCGGCGTGAGCGGCAGCGGCATGTCGCCGTTGGTCGTGCTCGACACGATCTGCACCGAGGCGAGCGCCAGCGCCTCGACACGTTCAGTACGTAGCCCGCCGACGGAGTTCTTCGCAGCGCTGATCGCGAACGGGCGGACACGGATGGACGTACGGGCCACACGCGCAGCGGATCGCCGGGTACGCGTCGCCGAGAACGACGAAGCTCTACGACCGGATCGCCGACACGATCCGCGTCGACGATATCGAGTGTATCGTGATGTGAGAGGTCGCCGCGCAGTCTGGTGCACCAGGACCCAGACATCCTTGCGCCAACACTCCACGTTCCCCCGCCCTGTCGTGTGCCTGTCCCATCGACGCCAGTCGAGCGTCCCATCGGCTAGAGATACCGTCCCACCGTGCCGGAGAGCTGTCCCATCCGGCCGGCCCGGGCGTCCCATCGGCCCTGGGCGCCGTTCCGTCAGCGATTGGCCTGCCCTCGGGATGGACCCGCGTGGCGATCGAGTTGAGCCTTCCCCGGCGCGACGGGCGGGTGGTGTGTCGATGTCGACCGGCCGCCTGATCGTTGGTGACACAGTGGTGACACGCGGCTGCGACGCTAAAATCCAGATCCCTTATTGGAGCCGGCGAGCGGACTCGAACCGCTGACCTGCTGATTACGAATCAGCTGCTCTACCAACTGAGCTACGCCGGCGTGTCCCTGGAGTCGGCGGGTCGGGCTGACCAGGGACCTCCATTCTACCCCGGTTCCCTCCGTCGCGTGCGACCGGTGAACCGGCTCCCTACTGCATCGGCGAGAAGTCGGTCGCCCGTGCACCGACGGAAGCGGCCCGACGGCCCTCTCCGTACCGCCGCGGCGGTTGCCGGGCGTCAGACGCCGCTCTATGATGCTCTGTTGCGCTCTCCCACGGCGGGAGCGCCGGGCAGTCCGATGCGCGGCACGGGCGGCGACGCCCCGGCCGCAATCACTCGCATGTCGCAACCGACCAGCCAGCCGGCGCACGGCCGGATCGCCATCCGGGGCGCCCGCACGCACAACCTGCAGAACATCGACCTGACGCTCCCGAAGCGGCAGATCATCGTCGTCACCGGCGTGAGCGGCTCGGGGAAGTCGTCGCTGGCGTTCGACACCGTGTACGCGGAGGGGCAGCGGCGCTACGTCGAGTCGCTCTCCGCCTACGCCCGGCAGTTCCTCGAGCGGATGGAGAAGCCGGACGTCGACCGCATCGACGGCATCTGCCCGGCCATCGCGATCCGCCAGAAGAACAGCGTCCGCAACCCCCGCTCCACCGTCGGCACGACGACCGAGGTGCACGACTACCTGCGCCTGCTGTTCGCGCGGGTCGGCCGCACGATCTGCCGCGGCTGCGGCGAGGAGGTCGTGCGGGAGACCGCCGAGGTCGTCGCCCGGCGGCTCGCGGCGCGGCCGGACGGGACGCGGCTGTTGATCGGGTTCGATCTGCCGATCGGCGCGAAGTCGGCCGTGGCCGGCGCGGAGGGCAACGGCGGCGGATCGGATCCGGAGCAGGCGGCGCCCGGTCGGCGGGTCGCCGGGCGGCGCTCGGGGCGCGTCCGGTCCGCCGGGGCAGGCCGATCGCGGGGACGGCGCGCGGCGCGCGCGGAGACGGTCCTGGCGGGAGCCGACCCTGTGGCCGGTGCGCTCGAGGCCTTGCGGCGGAAGGGCTTCGGACGGCTGCTCGTCGACGACCGGGCGGTCTCCTTCGACGACCTCGATCCGGAGCCGCTCGCCGGACGCTCCACTCTGCGGGTGATCGTCGACCGGGTAGCGGTCGGACCCGACGTCCTCACGCGGCTGACCGATTCCATCGAGACCGGGTACTCCGAGGGCGGGGGCACGGCGTTCGCGGTCGAGGTGCCGGCCCGCGGCGGGAACGGCGGCGGCGACCGGCACGACGGCGGCGAGCCGACGCTGCACGAGTTCAGCGAGCGCTTCGAGTGCCGCTCCTGCCGCATCGAGTACGAGGTGCCGCAGCCGCGGCTGTTCTCCTTCAACAGCCCGTTCGGCGCGTGCCCCACCTGCCACGGCTTCGGCAACGTCATCGAGCTCGACATGGGGCTCGTCGTGCCCGACCCGTCGAAGTCGATCCAGCAGGACGCTATCGAGCCGTGGAGCAAGCCGCACTACCGGTCGTATCTCGCGGGGCTGAAGAAGGCGGCCCGTGCGCGCGGCATCCGGCTGAACGTCCCCTGGTCGGAGCTCACCGACGAGGAACGCGCCTTCGTAATCGAGGGGGACGGCAGCTACCGCGGCATCCAGGGCTTCTTCCGCTGGCTCGAGGGCAAGAAGTACGTCATGCACATCCGCGTGTTCCTCAGCCGCTATCGGGGCTACCTGAGCTGTCCCGACTGCGGCGGCGGCCGGCTGCGGCCGGAGGCCCGGGACGTGCGCGTGGGCGGACGCACCATCGACGCGGTGTGCGGGCTCACCGTGGCGGAGGCGCGGGCGTTCTTCGACGACCTCGAGCTGACCGAGAAGGAGGCGGTGGTCGTCGACCGGATCACGCGCGAGATCCGCAAGCGACTGTCGTTCCTCGGCGACGTTGGGCTCGACTACCTGACCCTCGACCGCCTGTCTTCGACGCTCTCCGGCGGAGAGTCGCAGCGCATCAACCTGGCGACGGCGCTCGGCTCGGCGCTCGTCGGGACCCTCTACGTTCTCGACGAGCCGTCCGTGGGGCTCCACCCACGCGACAACGAGCGGCTGATGCGCATCCTCGCCCGGTTGCGCGACCAGCAGAACACGGTGCTCGTGGTCGAGCACGACGCGGACATGATCCGGGCCGCCGACTACGTGGTCGATCTCGGCCTCGGGGCCGGAACCAGCGGCGGCCGGGTCGTCTTCGCAGGGCCGATGGAGGAACTGAGCCGCGAGCCGACGTCGCTGACCGCGAAGTACCTGCGCGGCGACCTCGCGATTCCGGTGCCGGCGTCGCGGCGCAAGCGGGCACCGGGCACGCCGGTGGTGCGGGTGCGGGGGGCGGCGGAGCACAACCTGCGGAATCTCGACGTCGAGATTCCGCTCAACATGCTGACGTGCGTCACCGGGGTGAGCGGCTCCGGGAAGTCGACGCTGGTGCACGATATCCTCTACGCGGCGATCAAGCGGGCGACCGGAGGCTGGGACCGGCGGGTCGGCGCCCACGACGGCCTGGAGGGCGCCGCGGCGTTGAGCGACGCCGTGCTCGTCGACCAGACGCCGATTGGGCGGACGCCGCGTTCGAACCCGGTGACCTACCTGAAGGCGTTCGATCCGATCCGCGAGCTGTTCTCCCAGACGCGCGAGGCGCGCGCGCGGGGCCTGTCGGCCAGCCACTTCTCCTTCAACGTGCCCGGCGGACGTTGCGACGGGTGTGACGGGGAGGGCGTGGTGCGCGTGGAGATGCAGTTCCTGGCCGACGTCTTCGTGCCGTGCGACCAGTGCGACGCCACCCGGTTCAAGCCGCAGGTGCTCGGCGTGACCTTCCGAGGCCGCAACGTGCACGACGTGCTCCAGATGACGGTGCACGAGGCGCTGCACTTCTTCGGGGCGTCGCCCAAGGTCGTGCGCCGGCTCGAGGTGCTGGACGAGATCGGCCTCGGCTACCTCCGACTCGGGCAGCCCGCGACGACGCTCTCCGGGGGCGAGGCGCAGCGCATCAAGATCGCGGCCCACCTCGGATCGCGCCGCCCGGGGCGCACGCTCTACCTCTTCGACGAGCCGACGACGGGCCTGCACTTCGACGACATCGCCAAGCTGCTGGCCGCGTTCCGCAAGCTGCTGCAGGCGGGGCACAGCCTGCTCGTCATCGAGCACAACCTCGACGTCATCAAGACGGCGGACTGGATCATCGATCTCGGTCCCGAGGGGGGCTGCGACGGGGGGCGCATCGTCGTCGCCGGGACGCCCGAGCAGGTCGCTGCGCATCCGGATTCGCACACGGGCCGCCACCTGCGCCCGGTGCTCGATGCCGCGCGGGCCCGCGCGGCCGGGGATTAGGAATCAGGAAAACCGGGGAATCTGGGCCGCAGCGCGGCGCGGACGCCGCAAGAATGGCTGGGCACGAAGCGGAGCCGTCAGGCGAAGCAGGAATGGCTGCGCACGAAGCGGAGCCGTCGGGCGAAGCAGGAATGGCTGGGCACGAAGCGGAGCCGTCAGGCGAAGATGGTGGGCAAGGACCGTTCCACGACAGGAACGGGGGCGCCCGGGGGCGAGTCATTCCGCGGTCTCGCCCGACGGCGACCGGCCCGCGAGGCGCGCTGCGAACGCCCGGTGGGCATCGCTCCCCAGGCCGTGCTGCAGCGCGCGCAGGACCGTGACGAGATCGCTGCGGAGCATCGCCTCCACCGCCATACGCAGGCCCGGAAAGACGCGGCTGTGGATCAGGCCGGCCGCGTCGGGCTGAAGTGGCCGGTATGCGCCGTCGGCGAGCTCGAACCAGTCGATGCGGTGCTCCAGGGTTCGCCAGACCAGGTACTCGCGCACCCCGTTGCGGCGGTACGCGTGGAGCTTGTCGTGGAGCGAAGACCTGTGGGGCTGCGCGATGCGATGTGGCGGGAGACGGAGCTCTTCCTGGCCCACGAGCACGGGCAGGGCTAGCGCGGCTGGCGCGGCGAGGACGTGATGCGGGCCACCGCCCTGCCACGTGCCTTCTACGCGCGCCCCACGCTGAAGGCGGCGCACGATCTCATCGGTAAGGTCGTGGTCCACGTCACGGCGGCCGGGACGGCGGCCGGGATGATCGTCGAGGTGGAGGCGTACGCCGGCGAGGACGATCCTGCGTGCCACGCGGCGGCCGGCCTGACCGGGCGCAATGCCCCCCTCTACGGCGCGCCGGGTCGGGCCTACGTCTACCTCAACTACGGACTCCACCACCTGCTGAACGCGGTCACCGAGCCGGCCGGGTCGCCGGGTGCCGTCCTGATCCGCGCCCTCGAGCCGCGCGACGGGTTCGCGCTCATGCGCCGCCGGCGGACCCGCGGGGCGCGGGCGGGAGCGCCGCCGCCGAGCGACGATGCGCTGTGCCGGGGCCCGGGCAACCTCACGGCCGCACTCGGGATCACGCTGGCGCAGAACGGGACGCCGCTCGGGGGCGGGACGCTGTACATCGAGGACCGGGGCGAGCGGACCGCGCCGCCGGTCTGGACCCCGCGGATCGGCATCCGGGTGGGCGTCGAGCGCCGGTGGCGCTGCCACGTGCCCGGCTGCCCCTCCGTCTCCGCGCGGCGCTGACGGCAGGGGAGGCGCTGACGGCGGGGGATCCGGGGCGGCTCGCGGGGCAGACGGCGGGGAGCATGCGGGTGCGCACTCTGGCGGGCGGAGCAGGGGTGGAACTGCGGGGCGGGCCCTCCCGGCGTCAGGAGGGGCGACCTCCGGCGAGCAGCGTGTGGTACGATCGACAGCCGTTCGCAGGCTCCCCGGGCGCACCTGGGCGGGCGGCAGTCCACCCGAGCGCCCTCCCAATCGAATACGCCAGGACCCGCCGATGGATTCCATACAGGCCACCCGTCTCCGTCGCGGCATGCTGATCAAGCTGCACGACCACCTGTTCCGCGTGCTCGAGCTGCAGCATGTCACCCCGGGGAACAAGCGCGGATTCGTGACGTCGAAGCTCCGCAACGTGCGCGCCGGCACCCTCACCGATCACAAGTTCAGCTCCGGGGATTTTGTCGAGCGGGCGATGCTCGACGCGCGGAAGATGCAGTTCCTCTACGCCGACGGCGAGGGCTACCACTTCATGGACACGGAGACCTACGAGCAGATCCAGCTCGACGCGGAGACGCTCGGCGACTCGACGCACTACCTGCTGCCGGACGCCACCATCACGGTCGAGCTCTTCGAGGGCTCGCCGGTCGGCATCGGCCTGCCGCTGACGGTCGACCTGACGGTGGAGGAGACCGCCCCGGCCATCAAGGGTGCGACCGCGAGCGCGCAGCTCAAGCCGGCCCGGCTCGAGACCGGGCTCGTCGTGCAGGTCCCGCCGTTCATCGCCAACGGCGACAAGGTGCGGGTCAACACCGAGACGGGGGAGTACCAGGCGCGCGCGTGACCGGGGTCCTCCCTGCCCCGAGCACGCCCAAGCTGCGCGCCCACCTTCAGGAACCCGGCCGCGCTCAGGGCGGTGCCCGCCGTCAGCGGAGGAGGTCGGCGAGGATTCCCAGCAGGCCCGGCCCGCCGGCCATCGGGTCGCCCAGCCAGCCGGGCGGCGTCAGCCAGACGAAGGCCAGGATCGCCAGCACCATCAGGTCGTACTGCCAGGTGGCCCGCTCGAACGTCCAGAACAGCGCGTGCCAGACGGCGAGGGCCGGGAGCGAGACGAGTCGCTTGAGCGTCATGCGGTCGCCTCGCGGCCGTCGGAACGCAGCTCGCGCCACGTGAAGTAGATGCGGTCGAGCACGGTCACCACCGACAGCACCAGGATCACCCAGAGCACGGCCGCCATGCGGTTCGTGAACGCGCCGATCATGAAGAGCACGATGCGCTCCGGACGCTCCATGAAGCCGACCTTGCACAGCGGGATCATCGACTCGGCGCGCGCCCGGCTGTAGCTGGTCATCACGGAGAAGGCGAGCGTCAGCGCCGCGATGAGCACGTAGTCGGGCCGGCCGAGGTCGGCGTAGAGGTAGATGAGCCCGATCAGCAGAAACAGGTCCGAGAACCGGTCCATGACCGAGTCCCAGAAGCCGCCGAAGCGCGAAGCGAGGCGCAGCCTGTCGGCCACCTTGCCGTCGATGAAGTCGAAGACGCTGGCGCCCAGCATCACGAAGCCGGCGAGGCGGAACTCGCCGATCGCCAGCGCCCAGCCGGCGCCGGCGCTCACGAGCACCCCGATCAGGGTCAGCACGTTGGGGTGGATGCGGAGCGCGACGCAGAAGGCGATGATGCCGCGCAGCGGGAGCAGGAAGGTCGCGCCTATGGCGCCGGTTACGGTCATCGGTGTTCGCACGCGGGCACCGTCGGGCGGTCCCGGAACCCTATATCTTAGAGCGGATGTCCATTCGTGATCTCAGGGAGGAGATCGGCCGCCTGCCGGAGCAGCCCGGAGTGTACCTGTACTACAACCGCGGCGGGGACACGATCTACGTGGGCCGCGCCCGGGCGCTGCGGGATCGCGTCCGGAGCTACCTCGGCGCGTACGGCACGAGCCCCAAGACCGATGCCCTGCTCGACGAGGTCGCCCGCCTGGAGGTCATCGTCACCGACTCGCTCGTCGAGGCCCTCGCGCTCGAGAACAACCTGATCAAGCAGCGCGCGCCCCGGTTCAACATCCTTCTGCGGGACGACAAGAACTATCCGTACCTGCAGCTCACGACGGGCGAGCGGTTCCCGCGCGTCCTCGTGGCGCGGCAGGTGGCCCGCGACGGGCACTTCTACGCCGGCCCGTTCCTGCCGGCCACGTTCGCGCGCCGGACGATGTCGCTGACGCACCGGCTGTTCGGCATCCGGTCGTGCAACGAGGTCATCACCGGGAAGCGCGACCGGCCCTGTCTCGAGTACGACATCAAGCGCTGCATCGCGCCGTGCGTGGCCGAGATCTGCGGGGAGGGGGAGTACGCGGAGGCGGTCGAGCACACGCGCCTGTTTCTCGAGGGACGCACCGAGGAAGTGCTGACCGGCCTCGAGGGCCGGATGCGGTCCGCATCCGACGAGCAGCGCTACGAGCAGGCGGCGCACTACCGGGACGCCATGCGGACCGTCGAGACGCTGCGCGACCGGCAGCAGAAGATGGCGACCGCCAAGCTCGGCGACCGCGATGCGTTCGGGCTGCGGCAGGGACCGGCGGGGGCGGTGATCCAGGTCTTCCAGGTGCGCCGCGGCCGGGTCGTCGAGCGCGTCGAGCTCGTGGCCGACACCGCCGAGGCCGCCGCGGACAGCGAGGCGGATCTCGTGCAGGCCGCCGTGCAGCAGTTCTATGCGGCCCGCAACGTGCCGCCGGAGGTCCACGTCCCGGTCGAGATCGGGGAGCGGGAGGCGGTGGAGCACTGGCTCTCGGCGCGGGCCGGCCGGCGCGTGCGGCTCGCGGTGCCCCAGCGGGGCGACAAGCGGGCCCTGCTCGAGCTGGCCGGCCGCAACGCGGCCCTCGCCTACGAGTCGCGGTTCGGCGAGGACGCGCGGGCGCAGCAGGCGGCCCTCGTGGAGCTGCAGCGGGTGCTCGGGCTGGCCGCCGTGCCGCGGCGCGTCGAGTGCTTCGACATCTCGACGATCCAGGGGAGCGAGACGGTCGCGTCGATGGTCGTGTGCGAGGACGGCCGGATGCAGCCCGCCGAGTACCGCAAGTTCCGCATCCGCGGGCTCGACGGGCGGGGCGGCGGGGGAGCGCGCGGCCGATCCAGGCGGCGGCGCCGTGGGGGGGCAGCCGGTTCGGCTGCGTCCGCGGACTCGGCGGTGTCGGCTGCGGCGGCATCCGCGGACTCGGCGGTGCCCGGTTCGGCGGCGTCCGCGGACTCGGCGGTGTCCGCTGCGGCGGCGTCCGGGGACTCGGCGGTGTCGGGTTCGGCGGCGTCCGCAGACTCGGCGGTGTCCGCGGGAGCGCCGGGCTCTGCGAAACCCACCGCCCGCCGCCTGGCCAAGCCGGACGACTTCGCGGCGATGGAGGAGGTTGTCCTGCGGCGCTACCGACGGCTGCTCGAGGCGGGCGGCCCGTTCCCGGATCTCGTGGTCGTCGACGGCGGCAAGGGGCAGCTCACCGCCGCCTACGCGGCGTTCGAGCGGCTCGGCCTCGCCAACCTCGTGGCGATCGGGATCGCGAAGCAGGAAGAGGAGATCGTCACCCGCCTCGCTCCCGACCCGATTCGCCTCGACGGCCGCAACGAGGCGCTGCGGCTCGTGCAGCGGATGCGGGACGAGGCCCATCGCTTCGCCATCACCTTCCACCGCCGCGCGAGAACCATGCGCGATCTCCGCTCGGAGCTCGATCTGGTGCCCGGCATCGGGCCGCGCCGTCGCGGCGCCCTGCTGCGGCGCTTCGGCAGCCTGGCCAACGTCCGGCGGGCGACCCGCGAGGAGCTGCAGCCGATCCTCGGCGCGAAGCTTGCGGATGCCGTCCTGCGGCACTTCACGACGCTCGCGGTCCGTCCCCGCTCGTGAGCCGGCCGCCCGGCGGGGCTGCCTTCCGGTCGGGGCGGCTTGCCGAATGCGGCGCGCGCCCGTATTCTTGAAGGTCGTTGACCGGTTTCACGCCTCTCCTCATTCCGTTCGGCGTCATTCTCTTCTCCCTGGCCGTTCACGAGTCCGCGCACGCGTGGTCCGCGGCCCGCTTCGGGGACCGGACGGCCGAGCGCCTGGGGCGGATCTCGCTGAACCCGATCCGCCACATCGACCCGATCGGCACGCTGCTGCTGCCGATCGTCGCCATGACCGCGGGCGCGCCCATCATCGGATGGGCGAAGCCCGTGCCGGTCGATCCGCACAACCTGAAGCGACCGCGCCAGGACTTCCTGTACATCGCCGCCGCCGGCCCGGCCAGCAACATCGTGCTCGCGGTGGTCGCGTCGGTGGTCATGAGCGTCGCTCCAGTGACCCCGATCTCCGTCCCCGTCTGGGCGATCGCCGGCGCCGCGTTCGACATCAACATTCTGCTGGCGGTCTTCAACATGGTGCCGATACCGCCGCTCGACGGCGGCAACGTGCTCGCCGGCCTGCTGCCCGAGGCCCTCGCGGAGCCGTTCGACCGGCTCCTCCGCCCGTGGGGCTTCGTGCTGCTGTACGCCCTGTTGCTCACCGGCGTGCTCGGCGACATCATCATGCCCGCCCACGCGGCGCTGTCGGAGCTGCTGATCCTGTGAGGCCACGAGTCGTCTCGGGCATGCGGCCGACGGGGAAGCTCCACCTCGGCCACCTGGCGGGGGCCCTGGGCAACTGGGCGGAGCTGCAGGCCGACTACGACTGCATGTACTTCGTGGCGGACTGGCATGCCCTGACGAGCGAGTACGCCGACACGCAGGGCCTCACGGAGTACGCGTACGACAACGTGGCGGACTGGATCGCGGCGGGCATCGATCCGGAGCGGAGCACGCTCTTCGTCCAGTCGCTCGTCCCGGAGCACGCGGAGCTCTACCTGCTGCTGTCGATGGTCGTGCCCACCCCGTGGCTCGAGCGGGTGCCGACCTACAAGGAGCAGATGGAGCAGCTCTCGGACCGGGACCTGTCGACGCTCGGGTTCCTGGGATATCCGCTGCTGCAGACGGCCGACGTCGTCATCTACGGGGCGAACTACGTGCCGGTGGGGGACGACCAGGTGCCGCACCTGGAGCTCGCGCGCGAGGTGGTGCGCCGCTTCCGGGGCTTCTTCGGCGAGCTGTTTCCGGAGCCGCAGCCGCTGCTGACCCGGCAACCGCGCCTGCCCGGGCTCGACAACCGGAAGATGTCGAAGAGCTACGCGAACACCATCGACCTCGGCGACGACGCCGAGACCGTGCAGCGGAAGGTGATGCGGATGTACACGGATCCGAAGCGGATCCGCGCCGACATCCCGGGCACGGTGGAGGGGAACCCGGTGTTCACCTACCACGACGCCTTCAACCCGGACACGGCGGAGGTCGACGACCTCAAGGCGCGCTACCGGGCCGGCACGGTGGGCGACGTCGAGGTCAAGCGCAAGCTGGCCCGCGCCGTCAACGCGGTCCTCGAGCCGATCCGGGAGCGGCGGGCCGCAGCGCTGTCGCAGCCGGGCCGGATTCGTGAGATCCTCCACGAGGGCTCGGCCCGCGCCCGGGTGGTGGCGCAGGAGACGATGGCGCGGGTGCGGGACGCGGTACGGGTCACGTACGGGTAGGCGGCGATGCGGCGGGCACGGCCGCGACGACGCCGGGGGCGAACCGAAATGGCGGATGAATCGATCGGCGACGCGGCGGCCGGAAACGGCGCAACGACCGGCAGCGCCGGGGCCGCCGGCAGTGCCGCGACGGCCGGCGCCGAGATCGCCGTCCCGCCCGGCTTCGAGTCGGTCCTGGCGGACTACCCGATACGCGTCGCCAACTTCGAGGGGCCGCTCGATCTGCTCCTGCACCTCATCCGCAGGAACGAGGTCAACGTCTACGACATCCCGATCGTCCTCATCACCGACCAGTATCTCGACTACCTGGCGCTGATGCAGGAGCTCAACCTCGACGTGGCGGGCGACTTCCTGGTGATGGCGGCGACGCTGATTTACATCAAGTCGCGGATGCTCGTGCCGCGCCTCGAGCGGGAGGCGGCGGAAGAGGAGGGCGCGGAGGATCCGCGCGAGGCCCTCGTGCGCCGGTTGATCGACCACCAGCGCTTCAAGGCGGCGGCGGAGATGCTGCACGAGCGCGAGACGGTGCGGAGCGCGCAGTGGACACGCCCCGACGACCGGCTGGCCGAGATCGCGGGCGAGAAGGTGGAGCGCGAGCTCGAGGTCGACCTGTTCAGCCTGCTGCAGGCGTTCCAGGCCGTGCTGGCGCGCGCCCGCGAGCGCCCGCCGATCCCGCTGCCGGCCGACGTGATCCCGATCGAGACGCGGATCGAGCAGTTGCTAACCCGCCTGTCCGAGACCGAGGCCTGCGGCTTCGCCGAGCTGTTCGAGGACGCCTCGTCGCGGAGCGATCTCATCACCACGTTCCTCGCCCTGCTCGAGATGATCCGGCTGAAGCTGATCCGGGTGTTCCAGGCCGCGCCGTTCGATCCGATCCGCGTCTACAAGCGGGCGCGGCCGGCCGACGCGCCCCGCCCGACCAACGATCCCGAGAAAGCGACGGGGGACTGACCGCGGACGTGTGAGAGGAGCCGGCGACGTGTCCGACGAGCTGAGCGACCTGCGGGCGACCATCGAGGCGTTGATATTCGCGGCCCCGGAGCCGTTTGGGCAGGATTCTGGACGACGAGCCGGCGGAGCACGTCGACGAGGCGCTCGGGGCGCTGTGCGCGGAGTGGGCCGAGCGCCCCGGCGGGCTGCAGCTCGTGGAGGTGGCCGGCGGCTACCAGATCGTGACCCGGCCCGAGCTGCACGAGCGGGTGCGCCGCCTGTTTCACGAGCACTCGGCGCAGCGCCTGTCGGTGCAGGCGCTGGAGACGCTGGCCGTCATCGCCTACCGGCAGCCGGTGACCGGACCGGAGATCGCCGAGATTCGCGGCGTCAACACGTCCGGCGTCATCGGCACGCTCGTCGAGCGCCGGCTCGTGAAGGTGGTCGGCCGGAAGCAGGTCATCGGCCGCCCGTTCCTGTATGCGACGACGCGCGAGTTCCTCGAACGCTTCGGGCTGCGGGACCTGAACGATCTGCCGAAGGTGGAGGACATGGCCGAAGCGCTCGGCATGGATGTGCCGGCGGCCCTGTCCGAGAGCGACCCGACGCCCGGGATGCTGCCCCTCGAGATCGAGAAACTCGACGACGCCGGCGACCCGCCGCCCTCCGCGTCGGTGCCGGCCGGCGAGCGCGTACACTGACCGGCCGCCCGCCGGGAGGCCAGCCCGCCATGGATTCCGGCATTCGCCTCCAGAAGATCCTGTCGGCCGCCGGCCGTGCCTCGCGGCGTGCGGCGGAATCGCTCATCGAGGCGGGTCGGGTCACCGTCAACGGAGAGACGATCACCGCTCTCGGCTCGCGCGCCGACCCCGTCCGTGACGACATCCGGCTGGACGGCCGGCGCGTCGGCCTGCCGGCCGTCCGCCGCTACCTGGTGCTGAACAAGCCGCGCGGCTACGTCACCACGCGCCGGGATCCGCAGCACCGCAGGACGGTGCTCGACCTGATCCCGGACGTGGCGGAGTACGTGTATCCGGTGGGCCGCCTCGACTACGACTCCGAGGGGCTGCTGCTGCTCACGAACGACGGCGATCTGGCGGCCCGCCTGACCCATCCGCGCCACGGCGTCCCGCGGGTCTACGAGGCGACGGTGCGCGGCGTGCCGACCGAGGCCCGGCTGCGCCGCCTGGCGGTCGGCGTGCCGGTGGACGGGCGTCGTGCGGCCCCGGCCGGGGTCCGTCTGCTGGCGAACCCGTTCGCGAAGCGCAGCGACGAGTCACGGGTCCGGATCGTGCTGCGGGAGGGCCGCAACCGGCAGGTGCGCCGGATGCTCGAGGCGATTGGACATCCCGTGCGCCGGCTGCGCCGCGTCGAGTTGGGGCCGTTGCGGCTGGGGCGCCTCAGGCCGGGGGCGGTGCGGGAGCTGCGGGCGGGAGAGGTGGCCGCCCTGCAGCGCGCCTCGCGGCGGCCGGCGCCGCCGAAGCCGCGGCGGGCAGGGGGGCGCAGGCCGGCCGGGCCCGGGCCGGGGAACGGCGCGTCATGACGGCGCCGGTGATCGCGATCGACGGACCCTCGGGTGCCGGCAAGGGCACGGTCGCGCGCGCCGTCGCGCGGGAGCTCGGCTTCGCCTACGTCGACACCGGGGCGATGTACCGCGCCGTGGCGTGGAAGGCGCGGCACGACCGCGTCGCGGTGCACGACGAGGCGGCCGTCGAACCCATCGCGGCCCGCGCGTCCTTCGATCTCCGTGGCGGCCGGGTCGTCATCGACGGCCACGACGTCACGCGCGCCATCCGCACCCCGGAGATCGACGTCGCGGCGGCCGCGGTGGCCCGGCTGCCCCGCGTGCGGGAGGCGCTCGTGGCCCGGCAGCGCGCGCTGGCGGGGCAGGGGGGGGTGGTGATGGAGGGCCGCGACATCGGGACGGCGGTGCTGCCCGACGCCGCCGTCAAGATCTACCTGGACGCCTCGCCGGAGGAGCGGGCGGCGCGGCGAGCCGGCGACCCGGCCCACGTGCTGTCCGGCGCGGCGCTCGGCGAGGTGGCCGACGCGCTCGCCGCCCGCGATCGTCTCGACCGGACGCGGGACGCGTCTCCGCTCGTCGAGGCCCCGGATGCCGTCCGAGTGGACACGACCGGCGTTCCCGTCGACGCCGTCATCGCTCGCGTGCTCGACATCGTCCGGGCCGGGATCGGGGACGCCGCGGGCGGGCGGGCAAGCGCCGCGCGTGATTGACGCCACGCCGGTAACTGACATATGGTCTAGTGCTTAGCGAAATTCAGCGGGCTTGCCCGGGTGGTCTCGAAGGCCCGGGTCAGGGTGGGCTCGCGCAGGGAGGGAGGCTCCCGCGGATGACAGATGTAGAACAGGCGGCCAGCGAGGTGGCCGAGGAGGCGGCGGCGCCCAGCCCGCAGCTTCTCGAGACCGACGGCGACGACGAGGAGATGGACGCGGCCGAGCACGCGCGATTGTCGGCGCTCTACGCGGGCAGCTTCCGCAACATCGCCGAGGGCGAGGTCATCAAGGGCACCGTTCTCCAGGTCTCCGAGTCCGAGGTCATCGTCGACGTCGGATACAAGTCGGAGGGCATGATCTCCCTCTCGGAGTTCCTCGACGAGAACGGCGAGGCCGCCGTGCACCCGGGCGACACGGTCGACGTGCTGCTCGAGCGCACCGAGGATCGGGACGGCCACATCGTGCTGTCGCGCGAGAAGGCCGAGAAGATGAAGATCTGGGACGAGGTCGAGAAGGCCTACGCGGATCGCAAGGTCGTCCTCGGCCGCGTCATCGAGCGCATCAAGGGCGGGCTGGCCGTGGACATCGGCGTCCGCGCGTTCCTGCCCGGTTCGCAGATCGACGTGCGTCCGGTCCGCAACCTCGACTCGCTGAAGGGGCAGGAGCTCCGGATGCGGGTCATCAAGGTCAACAAGAAGCGGGGCAACATCGTCCTCTCGCGGAAGGCGCTGCTCGAGGAAGAGAACGCCGAGAAGAAGAAGGAGACGCTGGCGACGCTCGCCGAGGGCAAGGTGATGGCCGGCGTGGTCAAGAACCTGACCGACTATGGCGCGTTCATCGACCTCGGGGGCATCGACGGCCTGCTGCACGTGACCGACATGTCGTGGGGCCGTGCGCAGCACCCTTCGGAGCTCTTCAAGGTGAACGACGAGTGCGACGTGATCGTGCTCAAGTTCGATCCGACGACCGAGCGGGTCTCGCTGGGGTACAAGCAGCTCCACGCCGATCCGTGGATCTCGGCCGCCGAGCGCTACCAGGTGGGTCAGCGGTTGGCGGGCAAGGTCGTCAGCCTGACCGACTACGGCGCGTTCGTGGAGCTCGAGCCGGGCGTCGAGGGGCTGATTCACGTGTCCGAGATGTCGTGGAGCAAGCGGGTCAAGCACCCGTCGAAGCTTCTCAACGCGGGCGACACCGTCGAGTCGATGGTGTTGGGAGTCGACCCGACGGCGCGCCGCATCTCGCTCGGCCTGAAGCAGATCGAGAGCAATCCGTGGCACCAGCTCACGGACCGCTATCCCGTCGGCTCGAAGCTGACCGGCAAGGTGCGCAACCTCACCGAGTTCGGCGCGTTCGTGGAGGTGGAGGACGGCATCGACGGCCTCATCCACATCTCCGACATGTCGTGGAGCAAGCGTCTCAAGCATCCGTCGGAAGTGCTGAAGAAGGGCGACGAGGTCGAGACGATGGTTCTGAACATCGATCCCGACAACCAGCGCCTGTCGCTGGGCCTCAAGCAGCTCGCCACCGATATCTGGGACGACTTCTTCTCGGGCACCAAGGTGGGCGACGTCGTCGAGGGGCGTGTCGTGCGCATCACCAACTTCGGCGCGTTCGTCGAGTTGGCGGAGGGCATCGAGGGGCTCATCCACGTCTCCGAGTTCGACGAGCAGTCGGGAGGCGATCGGACCGACCTGAAGGTCGACGAGACCATCAAGATGCGCGTCATCAAGCTGAGCCCGTCCGAGCGGAAGATCGGGCTGAGTATCCGCGCGCTGAAGTCCGACAACTTCGAGGTCGACTGGCAGAGCTACGCCAGCAGCGATTCGCCGGAGGTGACGCTGGGCGACCACTTCAAGCAGCAGACGTCGTCCGACTAGCCAGGGAGGTCGGTGCGAGCGGCATCGCCGGCAGGGCCGATGGCGGGAGACAGCATGACGAAGGCGGCGCTGGTCGAAGAGGTGGCCCGCGTCGCCGACCTGACGAAGAAGCACTCCGAGGTCATCGTCGATGCCGTGTTCCAAAGCATCGTCGAGGCTCTGCGGCGCGGGGAGAAGATCGAGCTCCGCGGCTTCGGCAGCTTCCGCCTGCGCCGGCGGGAGCCGCGCAAGGGCCGCAACCCCAAGACCGGCGACCGCGTCGACGTGCCGTCGAAGCAGGTGCCCTACTTCAAGCCGGGCAAGGAGCTCAAGGAGCTCATCAACGGCGAGTCCGCCGAGGCCGGGATCTAGCGTGAGCCGTGGAGCGTCTCTGGAGCCCCTGGCGATTGGACTACGTGACGCGCGCCGCCGGTCCGGACTCCGATGCATGCGTCTTCTGCGCCGCCCTCGACCCTGCCGCCCTGTCGCCGCTCCTGGTCTGCCGCGGTGAGCGGTCCTTCGTGATTCTCAACAAGTATCCCTACAACAATGGCCACCTGATGGTCGTGCCGGCGCGCCACGTCGGGCGGCTCGCGGACGCGACGCCGGCCGAGCTGACGGAGATCATCACCCTGGCCCGCGTCTCGGAGATGGCGTTGACTGAAGCCTACCGCGCGCACGGCATCAACGTCGGCATGAACGTCGGACGCGCCGCCGGAGCCGGCGTGCGCGATCACCTCCACGTCCATCTCGTACCGCGGTGGGATGGCGACACCAACTTCATGAGCGTCGTCGGCGACACGCGCGTGGTGCCCGAGGAGCCGGCCGCCAGCGTGGCGCGGCTGCGGCCGATCTTCGAGCGCCTGGCCGGGCCGGTGCTCGGCGCCGGTGCTGCGCCCTCGAGCTGATCTCCAGCGCCCGCCTGCCACCGCCGCGGCTCGGCGGCCGCCCTTACCCAACCATGCGCCTCGAGCTCACCCCGGAGCAGGAAGCGTTCCGGCAGACCGCGGCCGACTTTGCGGCGCGTTCCGTCCGCGCCCGGGGCGGGGCGATCGACGCCGGCGACCGGTTTCCCGCCGCCCTCGTCGACGAGGCCGCTCGGCTCGGCCTGTTGGGGGTGACCATTCCGGCGGGCGAGGGCGGCGCAGGACGGGACGCCGTGAGCTACGCCCTCGCCCTGGAGGCGGTGGCCGCCGCGAGCGCCACCGTCGCGATGATCCTCGCCGTCCACAACTCGCTGGCGGCGGAAGTCGTCGCGCGCTTCGGGTCCGAGCCGCTGCGGGGCCGCTGGCTGCGGCGGTTGGCATCGGGACGGAGCCTGGGGGCGTGTGCGCTGGTCGAAGCGGATGCCGGCCCGGGCGAGGCCGGCGGGGGAGTGACTGCGGCCCGCGACGGGGAGCGCTACGTCCTGCGCGGCCGCGCCGCGTGGGTCGCCAACGCCGCGGCGGCGGAGCTCTTCGTCGTCTTCGCGCCGGCCGGCACGGGAGGCGAGCCGGCCGGCGCCGGCGCGTTCCTGGTGCCGGGGGACGCGCCGGGCCTGACGCGGGCGGACGCGCGCGACGCGCTCGGGGTCCGCGGCCTCGGATGCCGGGACGTCGTGCTCGAGGACGTGCGGCTCGGGGCGGACGCGCGGCTCGGGGCGCCGGGGGACGGGTGCAGGGTGCGCGACTGGGCGCTCGACGGTGCACGCGTGGCGACGGCGGCGCTGGCGGTGGGCGTCGGACAGGCGGCGCTGGCCGAAACACTGGCCTACGCCAGGCGGCCGCAGGCC
>JAGWAJ010000141.1:2360-2689 GCA_021296475.1 Acidobacteriota bacterium | reverse complement strand
ACCGACGATGCCGCGGGGGACCACGAGGAGGAGAGCCTGGCCCACCTCGCCGCGAACCTGGGCGGGAGCGCCGACCTGGGCGCCGTGGTGCCGTTTCTGACCTGCAAGCATCCGATCGAGTACTGCCGCATGTTCGCGCGGCGGGCTTCCGCGCTGGGGGTGGCGGCCGTCGCGGTGGTCGGAGGGGATCATGCCGTCGGCCCCGAGCGATGCGTGCCGCACGGGAAGGACCTCCGCCGCATCCTGCGCGCCGATCAGCCGGGCCTGCCTCTGGGCGGATGGGCGAACCCGCATCGGGACCCCATCGAGCAGGCGCGTTTCGTGGCCGC
>JAGWAJ010000141.1:0-2071 GCA_021296475.1 Acidobacteriota bacterium | reverse complement strand
GTGGCGAGGCGGCTGGAGGGGATTCGAGAGGGGGTGGGGTAGGGGCAGTCGTCGACAGGGCGCTCCGCACGCCGGTCAGAACACCACCCGATAGTTGACGTTCAGACTCCGCGCGGCCTCCGGCATGATCTCCTTCACCCGGGACAGGTGGTTGCGGTACTCGGTATTGGCGGCGTTGGCGAGGCTCACGGTCAGGACGTTCAGACGCCCGCCGAACGTAAACCGCACCCCTGCTGTGCCGTTGAAAACGGTGTACCCCTGCGTCGGCGTCTCGAATTCGCCAACCCGGTCCTGCCGGTTGGCCATCTCGGCCTCCGCCCGGACATACCACGACGGCCTCTCGTACTTCAGGGCCACATGTCCCTTCAGCGGAGGAACGAGAGGCAGGGCCTGACCGGTCTCCTTGAGACTGGCTTTCACCGACGAGGCCACGCCCTCCAGCGCCAGTCCCCGCCCGGCGTCAACGTCCACACTGGCTTCGAAGCCGGTGAATACGGCGTCGTTGCCCCGGAACTGATAGATGGGCGGCCCGTGTTCGGTGACGTCGGGTGTGCGAAATGCCCGGACAACGCTGGCGCCGAGCACCAGCCCCGAGGCGGACTTGTAAAGGACGCCCAACGACCCCGAAAGGGAGGGGAAGCTGCGGTCGCGAATCTCTCCGATGTCCGAAATCCGGTCTTCCCCCGGATCGACCAGGGTCCAGTCGTACCGCAGCCCCGACTCGATCTGGACGGGTCCCAGGTCGATCTCCTCGAGCACGTACAGCGCCGCCTTGAGCCGACGCGTGTCCGGCGTGTGCAGGGATCCCCCGTATCCGAAATCCTGCCAGGATGCACGGCCGCCCATCGCTCCCGCATTAAACGGTCCCCACCTCCCATGCCGGCCCAGGACATCCGCGCTCGCGCTCTGCTGCTCGAAGAGCGTGCCCAGAATGTCCGCTGCTTCGAGCTCGCGGTGCGTGTACCAGCTGTGGGTCGCGTCGAAGCGGAGGTTGCGGAAGGGCCCGACCCGCTCATCGACCACGGTCCGGAACTTCGATGAGACCCGCTCCATCTCGATCCGCACCCCCTGCTCGTGCCCACCGACGAAACCGCCCGGAATCCCGTAGTAGTTCCGGTAGCCGCGAAACGATGTCCCCAGGCGACCCCAATCGGTGACCCAGGCCGTCCCCGCGCTCCCGCTCCACAGTTCGCCGTCGGTGTTGAGAAGCGTGCCGGCGGGGGTCTTCAGGTCGCCCGCCGTCCGCGCGGCCACCTCCACTCGTACCGGCACGCGCTCCGCGACGGCGAACACGGCTGTCGCGCTGCCAGCCAGCGAGCCGGTCGCGGTCTGTGTCTGCATGGTCGCGGCGCCCGTCAGGTGGTGGGGCACGGCAGTCGGAATCTCGTCACGGATGACGTTGATGACCCCGCCCAGCGCGTTGCCCCCGTAGATCAGCGCACCCGGGCCCCGGACAACTTCGATCCGCCGTGCCGACGACGGATCGAGCGCGGTTGTGTGGTCCGCGCCCGCGTTGGAGGCATCGCCCACCGCAATCCCGTCCTCGAGCATCAGTACCCGATCCCCGCCCAGTCCCCGGATCACCGGTTGCGCAACCGACGGACCCATCCTGGTGGCGGCCAGCCCCGGCATGGACGCCAGGGTCCCCGCTACGGTCGCCGTCATCTGGCGCTGCAGCACATCGCCCGTCATGACGCTGACCGGCCGGAGCGCCTCGGCCGCGGCGCGCTCGCTGATCGTGGCCGTCACGACCAGGTTGTCCAGCGCAATCGGAGACGGTGTCAGCTCGATCACGACCTCTGCCGACTCCGCCACCGCCCGGCGCGCGCGCTCGGTCCCCACGGTTACCACCACGGTGGCGCCCCGGTATCCCAGGCGTTCGGCTCGAAGGACGTACCCGCCGGCGGCCAACCCGGTCAGGTGGAAGCTCCCGTCCCCGCGGGTCACCGCCCTGGTGTCCCCCCCGACCACCGATACCTGCGCTCCCGCCAGGGGCTGCCCCGTACCCGCGTCGCGCACATGGCCCTCGAACACATACGCTCGCTCCGGCTCCTGCGCCGAAGCCCGGGGA
>JAGWAJ010000140.1:3481-4208 GCA_021296475.1 Acidobacteriota bacterium | reverse complement strand
GCGGAGTCGTTGGTGCCAGCCGCGGGAAAAGCCTCGGCCCCCGGCGGGGCGACCAGCCCAGAGGGCTAGTCCTCGAAGGGATGCGGGCCCGCGAGGCGCTGGACGCCGAACGGGTCCGCACCACGCCCCGGGGCCATTACGAGGGCCAGCCCGGCTTCCGGCTGCTGAGTCCCGAGACCGGGACTCTGGATGCGACCGAGGTGGCCGCGCAGGCCTCGGCCGACCCCGATGAGACTCTGGCGCTGCTGGCCGACATGGCCGCGGCCTCCGACCGCAGGATGGCCGCGCTGGCCGCCCGGTTGGCGGGCAGACTGGCGTTCGACCTGGCCCGGGCCGGGAAGGTCTCGGCGGGCGGGGTGGGGCGCCTGGAGACCGGACGGGCCGACCGCGCTGAGGGCGACGTCGACATCGACCGCAGCCTCGACGGCCTGCTCGACGCCAAGGCCGCGGGCCGCCCGGTCCGGCTCGAGGAGTTGTGGGTGCAGCGCTGGCAGCGTCCTGCCACCGCGATCAGCCTGATCGTGGACCGGTCGGGATCGATGGGCGGCCCGAGGCTGGCCGCGGCCGCGGTGGCGGCGGCGGCCTGCGCCCTGCGAGCGCCCCAGCAGTGGTCGGCGCTGGCCTTCGGCGACCGGGTCGTGGCCATGAAGTCCGCCGACCGCGACCGGCCGGCGCTGGCGGTGGTCGACGACGTGCTGCGGCTGCGGGGCTACGGCACCACCGACCT
>JAGWAJ010000140.1:2621-3307 GCA_021296475.1 Acidobacteriota bacterium | reverse complement strand
GCCCAGTTCGCGGCCATCGCAGGCCCCCACTCCATCCCCGAAGCCATCGCCGCGGTACTCACCGACTAGGTGTACAAACGCACGCTCCCGGGCTCGCCGCCTAACCCAGGGGGTATTGAAGTTCGGCGGACGCGGCTGCGTCAGGGGCCACGACCACGATCTTGCCGTCGAGCACTTGGACCGTGCCCATCGGCTTGCCGACGTTGACGCCGCGCTCGTCGAAGTCGATCGGTCCGTAGAAGGTGTCCGCCGACAGCTCCCGCAGCGCGGTCCGGACGGCGTCGGTGTCGATCGAGCCTGCGGCCTCGATGGCGACATGCAGGGCCAGCGCGGCGGCGGTGGCGCTGGCGGCCTGGTACACCGGCGGCTCGCCCCAGAGGCTCTCGTAGTAGTCGGCATAGTCGGCGGCCGTCCCGAAGTAGGGTCCGGAGTAGGCCATCGACGGCTCCCACTGGGTCGGACCGACGACTCCATCGACGTCGCGGCCCAGCTCGGCGACCAGCCTGGGATTGGACGGGCCGACGGTGATCAGCATGCCGTCGGGCTCGAAGCCGACCTCCTTGGCCGAGCTCACGAACAGCACCGCGTCGTTGTAGTGGCCTCCCCCGACGAACAGATCGGGGTCGAGGTCGCGGAGCCCCGTCATGATGGCCGTGACGTCCTGGATGCCCTCGGCGTAGGTCTCG
>JAGWAJ010000140.1:2077-2551 GCA_021296475.1 Acidobacteriota bacterium | reverse complement strand
GCGATCACCGCGGTGCGGGCCCCTCGGGTCGCCAGGGCCTCGATGCTGGAGCGGGTGTAGTCGCTGGCGACGGTGGCCACCAGGAACAGGTTCTGGAAGCCGCGCTCGAACATTGCGTCGGAGGTGCCGCTGCCCTCCACCATCAACACGTTGCTGGCCTCCGCGATGGCGCTGGTGGGTGCGGTGAGCCCGCTCGAGTACGGGCCCAGCAGGAAGTCGACCCCGTCGTCGTCGATGAGGCGCCGGATGGCGTTGCCGGCGGTGTCGGCGTCGGACTCGTCGTCGTAGTACACGATCTCGGCCCGGTAGCGCTGGTCGCCGACGCGGATGCCGCCGTGGACCTCGTTGACCCAGCGCAGCCAGGTGTCGTAGCCCTGCCGGGTGTCCTTGCCCTCGACCGCGAACTGCCCCGTCTCGCTCAGCGCGGCCCCCAGCCGGACGGTCCCGTCGAACTCGCCCGAGGCCGTGCCGCCC
>JAGWAJ010000140.1:382-1933 GCA_021296475.1 Acidobacteriota bacterium | reverse complement strand
GGCTGGTGCTGCCATCATTGCACCCATGAAGGTTCCCCTCACCGTACGTGACCACCTCGACCGGGCCCTGGTCGTCTACCCAGACCGGGTCGCCTTCGTCGACGAGCCCGACCAGCCCGCCCCCTCGATGGCCGAAGTGACCTTCTCGCGGCTGGGCGAGCTGGCCGCCGCCACCGGCGCCGGCCTCGACGCCCTGGGCGTGCCGATGGGGGGCCGGGTGGCGATGGTGTCGCACAACGCCGGGCGCCTGCTCACCTGCTTCTGGGGGGTCAGCGGCAACGGGCGCATCTTCGTGCCCGTCAACTTCCGGCTCAGCGTCGACGAGGTGTCCTACATCGTCGAGCACTGCGGAGCCGACGTCCTGCTGGTCGACCCCGAGCTGGCCGAGACGCTGGACCCGATCCCGTGCCGCCACAAGTTCGTGCTCGGCGCCGAGTCCGACGAGGCCCTGTTCCGCTTCGGCGAGGCCCCGCAGCCGTGGGAGCCCGACGAGGACGAGACCGCGGTCATCAACTACACGTCGGGCACCACCGCCCGGCCCAAGGGCGTGCAGCAGACCCATCGCAGCCTCTGGCTCAACGCCGCCATGTTCGGCTGGCAGGCCTCGGTCAGCGACCGCGACACCTACCTGCACACGCTGCCCATGTTCCACTGCAACGGCTGGGGCATGCCCTACGCGCTGGTCGGCATGGGGGCCGAGCAGGTGGTGCTGCGCAAGGTGGACGGCGCCGAGATCCTGCGCCGGGTGGAGGAGCACGGCATCACCCTCATGTGCGGCGCGCCCGCAGTGGCCGCGGCCATCCTCGACGCGGCCGCGCAGTGGCACGGGCCGATCCCCGGCGCGGGGCGCACCCGGATAGTGGTGGCCGGCGCGCCCCCGCCGACCCGCACCATCGAGCGGATCGAGACCGAGCTGGGCTGGGAGTTCATCCACATCTACGGCCTCACCGAGACCGCGCCGCTGCTGACCATGAACCGCAAGCGGGCCGAGTGGGACGACCTGTCGCCGGCCGAGCGGGCCCGCATGCTGTCGCGCCAGGGCGCGCCCGCGCTGGGGGTGCGCATGCAGGCGGACGCCTCCGGCGAGTTCCTGGCCCGCTGCAACCACGTGCTGGAGGGGTACTGGGAGCAGCCCGAAGCCACCGCCGAGGCCATCGTCGACGGCTGGTTCCACACCGGCGACGGCGGGTACGTCGACGACGAGGACGGGTACTACATGATCACCGACCGCAAGAAGGACGTGATCATCTCAGGCGGCGAGAACGTCTCGTCCATCGAGGTGGAGGACGCACTGTTCTCGCATCCGGCGGTGGCCGAGGTCGCCGTGATCGGCGTTCCCCACGAGAAGTGGGGCGAGACGGTCAAGGCTCTGGTGGTGCTGGCCCCCGGATCCTCGGCCACCCCCGAGGAGCTGATCGCCCACTGCCGCGACCGCATCGCCCACTACAAGTGCCCCACGTCGGTGGAGATGCGCGACGAGCTGGCCCGCACCGCCACCGGCAAGCTCCAGAAGTTCAAGCTGCGGGCGCCCTACTGGGAGAGCATGACCAA
>JAGWAJ010000140.1:0-339 GCA_021296475.1 Acidobacteriota bacterium | reverse complement strand
CCGGCGTTGGGGGAGCGGCGAACGGGGCTGAGGCTGTGGCCGATACGGTCGCACCATGTCAGCTATCGATGCCAAGGCCGTCGGCGCGCTCCTGGAGCGGGCTCGGCGGGAAGTCGACTCCGGTCTGCTGCCGGCCGCCCAGCTCGCTCTGGCCCTCGAGGGCGAGGTCGTGGTGTCGGAAGCGCTGGGCGACTGCACGACCGACACCCGCTTCCACACCTACTCGGCGGTGAAGCCGACCGTGGCCCTCACCGCCATGGAGTTGGCCGCCGAGGGGCACTTCGACCTTGAAGCGCCCGTGCGCGACGTTCTGGAGACGTTCGGGGCCAACGGCAAGGA
>JAGWAJ010000072.1:10050-11006 GCA_021296475.1 Acidobacteriota bacterium | reverse complement strand
GCCACCAGCAGCGAGGCCGAAAGAGAAAAGATAATGGTGAGGGCCTGGTCCTTGAACAGTTGCCCGGCGATGCCTTCTACAAAGACCAGCGGCAGAAACACCGCCAAGGTGGTCAGCGTGGAAGCGGTGACCGCGGTTCCGACCTCCCGAGTCCCCCGGTAGACGGCTTCCGGCAGGCTGGTTCGGGAGCGGTCCTGGCGATGCACCGCCTCCAGAACCACGATGGAGTTGTCCACCAGCATGCCCACGCCCAGCGCAATCCCGCCCAGGGACATGATGTTCAGGGACACATCCATCTGGTACATCAGGGCGAAAGTCGCCAAGACGGAAATGGGAATGGAAAAAGCCACCAGGAGGGTGCTCCTGAGGTGGCGCAGGAACAGGTAGAGCACCAGGGTGGCCAGGACCGCTCCCAGCACCGCCGACCAGAGCACGTTGTCCACGGCCTGCTGAATGAAGCGGGCCTGATTGAAAACGGTGCGGACCTGGAGATTCCCCGAAAGGACCCCGTCCTTGCGCAGCTTCTCCAGCTTTGCCTCCACGGCCCGGGCCACCATCACCGTATTGGCGTCGCCCTCCTTGTAGACCGCCAGTTCCACGCTCTCCCGGCCGTCGATGCGGGCAATCACCTCCCGGTCCTTGGAGCCCCGCCAGACGTTGGCCACCTCGCCCAGGACGACCCGCTTGCCATCCGAATCCCGCAGGATGATCCGGTCGATCTCTTCCACCGAGCGAAACTGATTCAACATGCGAACCATGTAGTTGGCGTCCAGGTCATAAAGGCTCCCGGAAGCCTGATTCAGGTTCTCCCGGGTAAGCACCTGGGTCACTTCCGTGATGGGAATCCTCAGCTCCGCCAGCCGTTTCTCGTCGATTTCAATGCGGATCTGCTCCTCCAGGCCGCCCACCACCTTGATGGCCGCCACGCCTTCGGTGGACTCCAGGCTCTTCTTCAG
>JAGWAJ010000072.1:9125-10016 GCA_021296475.1 Acidobacteriota bacterium | reverse complement strand
CGCATGACGGGATCGTAGGAAGGATCGAAGCGCAACAGCACCGGTCGCTCGACGTCCCGGGGCAACTGCAGCAGATCCAGCTTCTCCCTGACTTCCAGGGTGGCCACATCCATGTTGGTCCGCCAGGTAAACTCCAGAACGACTTCCGACTGACCCGATCGCGACACCGACTCCACCCGGGTCAGGCCTCCCACCACGCCGACCACCTCCTCGATGGGACGGGTGATCAGGTTTTCAATCTCTTCGGGAGCCGCGTCCTCGTAGTCGGTCAGGATGGTAAGGGCGGGATAGGCGATTTCCGGCAGCAGGTTGAGGGCCATCCGCTGCAGGGAGACCAGGCCGAAAAGGGCCACCGCCACCACGAACATGGAGACGGTGACGGGACGCCGAATGGCAAGCTGAATCATGGCTCAGGAGGCTTGAAGGCCGAAGCCGGAATCGGAAAGATATGCGGGAGCATGCCGGCAGGGGCGCGGGTCAGGATGACGGGGCGGGATGAGGCCAGGGCCGGTTCCCCGCCATGCAACCCGGACCGACAGGGGAATGCCGTCGCCCTGGGCGGCGCGGGTGTCAGGTGGCTCCTTCAGGCACGCCGTTGGCAGAGTCTTCCCCCACCTTCCTGATCTCGGACCCATCCTCCAAGGCGCCCTGTCCGGCGACCACCACTCGATCCCCGGCGGAAATTCCCTGCAGGATCTGGACATTGCCATCCTCTTCATAACCCAGTTGCACGGGCACCCGCCGCGCCACGCCATTGTCGGCCAGAAAGAGGAAGGTCTGCCCGTCCCGTTCCATCACGGCCCGCTTGGGAACCAGGATGGCATCGGGCCGCACGTCGGTCTGAATGGCCACCCTGACAAAACCGCCCGGCATGAATCCCTCGGTTTCGGG
>JAGWAJ010000072.1:0-9059 GCA_021296475.1 Acidobacteriota bacterium | reverse complement strand
CTTCATCCGCACCCAGGCGCACCGAGGCCTCCTGTCCGGGGCGTACCCGGCGGGCCTCCCGTTCCGAAAGGAAGACGTCGGCATACAGAGGAGAAAAGGCTCCCAGCTTGAACAGCTTGTCGGCACTGCGAACATTTCTCCCCAGCTCCATGGTGCGTTCGGTAATCCGTCCGCCGAAGGGAGCCGTGATCCGGGTATGGGAGATCTCGAGTTCCGATTTACGGATCTCCGCTTCCAGCTCCTGCACGCGGTGAACCAGCTCCCGGCTCTCCGAAGCCGAGACCCGCTCGTCGTGGCCCAGTTCGTCCAGCTGATACCGCACCTGGTCATACTCCCGCTCGCTGATCAACTGCTCTTCGTAGGCCTCCTGCAGCCGCTGGCGTTCATTCTCGGTGTTGGCGATCTGCACCTTGGCCTTTTCCCGGCGGATGCGGGCTTTTTCCAACTGCAACTTCGCCTGGGCCAGCTTTTCCCGCGTCAAATCCAACTGGATTCGGAGCGAGCGGTCATCCAGGCGACCCAGGAGCTGTCCCTGCCTGACGAAGTCCCCTTCCTCCACCAGCAGGCTTTGGACGATTCCCCCGGTTTGGGCCGTGACCTCGACTTCCCTCAAGGGCCTCAGATTGGAAGTGGAGGAGAGCTGGTGGGTGATCCGGTCCCGTCTGGCCTGGGCCAGTTCCACCGGGGCGGCCGCGGCGCCGTTCTCTCCGCCGCCGGAGCCTGACGGGGACCCTTTAGCGGAAGCGGCCGGGTTTGCGGACTTCTGTCTGAGAAAGTGGGCTCCGCCGGCCAAGACCGCCAGCAGAATCAGGAACCCGTAGACTTTGGTCCGTTTGTTCATGGGGAGCATGTCCTCGGGGTATGACCGTCCGGGATGTACCGGGGGGCGCAGGGTGGACCGGACAAGCGCGAACCCACGGGCGGCCCGGGCGCGTGCAATGGCGGTTATGTCCCAGTTGCTGCCGGTTTCCTGAGAGGAGGGTGAAACTGGTGACCTTCCGGCGCCGTCAGATTCGGTTCCCAGCCGGTTCCAAATCAAGGTTAGCATGAAACAGCGGTTCGGGGCCGAAAAGGTCGGGGCGAGTGGGACGGAGCGGCAAGCTCCCGGCATGCCTCTGTTTACATTGGAACGGGGATGGAGTAGATTTTGTCCAACACGGGTCCGGTTAGGGATCGGTTCATGAGGACGTCGCGCACTCAGCAGTTGGGCCTCTGCATCCTGGCGACGCTCCTGTTTGCCTACCTGGCCCTTCGTATCTGGCTCTGGTCTTGACGAATCCACCCCTCATCGCCGTCCTGGGACCCACCGCAAGCGGGAAATCCGGCCTGGCGCTCCGCCTCGCCCGTCGATTCCGGGGCGAGATCGTCGGTTGCGATTCGGTGCAGGTCTACCGGTTTCTAGACATCGGCACCTCCAAGGTTCTCAAGCCCGAGCAGGCCGGCATCCCTCACCATCTGATCGATTTCCTGGATCCGGACCAGGAGTACACCGCTGGACAGTACATGGTTCAAGGCCGAAGGGTCTTGTCGGAAATCAGACAGAGGGGAAACATGCCGATAGTGGCAGGCGGCACCGGGCTCTACCTCCGCGCACTGCTCAACGGCCTCTTCGACGGGCCCTCCCGCTGCCAATCGCTGAGACAACGCCTGCAAGAGCAGGCCGGGCGCAAGGGGGACGATTACCTCCACCGCTTGCTGGCGAGAGTCGACCCGGACTCGGCCCGGCGCATCTCGCCCAGGGACCGGCACAAGGTCATACGCGCCCTGGAGGTCTATTTTCTGACTGCCAAGCCCCTTTCGGTTCACTTCCGGGCCGCGACCGAAAAACTGCAGGGGTACCGGCTGCTGAAGGTCGGACTCAACGCCCCGAGGGACCGGCTCTACCAAAGAATCGAAGAGCGCGTCGACCGCATGTTCGCCGGTGGACTGGTGGAGGAGGTCGAGTCGATCCTGGCCAAGGGGTATTCTCCCGACTACAAGCCTCTCCGATCGCTCGGTTACCTTCAGGCGGTGCAGTTTCTGCGCGGAGAGATGTCGCTGCAAGCAGCGGCTGAGGCCACCAAACAGGCCACACGCAACTACGCCAAGCGCCAGTTGACCTGGTTTCGCAAGGAAGAGAAGGTGATCTGGTTCCCGGGATTCGGGGATGACGATTCCCTCGGGTCGGATGTTGAAGCTTGCGTGGCGGATTTCATCCAGGCAGGGACAAGACAGCCTTCGGGGAGGTTGACTCATCCGGTGCTATCGTCCTCCCCCTAAGACTGTTTCACGGTAACGGCCCGGGCAGCGTACAGGAGAATCGGGAAATCCATGGAAAAGCAACCACACAATATTCAGGATGTCTTTCTCAACCAACTTCGCCGCGAGAAGCTGGCGGTAACCATCTTCCTGATGAGCGGCGTCAAGTTGACCGGCCGGATCAAGAGCTTCGACAAGTACGCGGTCATTCTGGAGTCCGGCCAACGGGACCAGCTCATCTTCAAACATGCCATCTCGACCGTTGTGACGACCAAGTCGGCCGCCGCCGCTTCGGCTCCGCCCTCGCCGCCTTCGGAACCTCCTTCCACACCAGCCAAGGCATCCAAGCCGGAGCCTTCGAACTGAAATGGAAGTCGCCACCCCGGACAGAGAAAACGTCATCCTGGTGGGATGCGAGCTTAAGAGGTCCGTCGCCGCGGCTGCCGCCAGGGGAGCCGGCCTGAACCTGGAGGAATCGCTGGATGAGCTGGCTGCCCTGGCATCCGCCGCCCGAGCCAGGGTGGCCGCCCGCCTGCTGCAGCAACGGGCCCGCTATGACCCGGCATTTCTGATCGGCAAGGGGAAGCTGGAGCGGTTGAAGGGACTGCTGGATCGGCACCGGGCCGACACCGTGATCTTCGATGACAACCTTTCTCCGGCCCAGCAACGAAACATCGAGCGCGCCCTCGACTGCAAGGTCGTCGACCGAACCCAGCTCATCCTGGATATTTTCGCCAGCCGTGCGCGAACCCGGGAGGGCAAGCTGCAGGTCGAACTGGCCCAGCTCGACTACTGGCTGCCTCGATTGGGGGGACGGGGAGTGGAACTGTCCCGCCTGGGTGGGGGAATCGGGACGCGCGGTCCGGGAGAAACCAAGCTGGAGACGGACCAACGCAAGATTCACCAGAGAATTCACAAGATCAAACGGGATCTGAAGCGGGTGAGGGGGCACCGGCAACTGCACCGCTCCTTTCGCCAATCCGTTCCCATTCCCACCGTCTCGCTGGTCGGATATACCAATGCCGGCAAATCCACGCTCTTCAACGCCCTCACCCAATCGGACACCCTGGCCTCCCGCCAACTCTTCGCCACCCTGGATCCCCTGCTGCGCCGAATTCGGCTGCCCTCCAAGCGGGAGGTGATTCTGTCCGACACGGTCGGCTTCATCAGCAAGCTTCCCGCCACCCTGGTCTCGGCCTTCCGGGCCACCCTGGAGGAAATCGGAGAAGCGCAGCTGCTGCTGCACGTGATCGATTGCTCCAGCCCCCGGGCCGAGCACCAGCGAGACTCGGTGCACAAGGTCCTGGAGGAGCTGGGGGATTCGGACAAACCGATCCTCGAGGTCTACAACAAGACCGACCTGCTGGAGCAACCGCCAAGGCTTACCACGGGGGACAATGCCCTCCGGGTATCGGCGCTCCGGCACCAGGGAATCTCCAGGCTCATGGAGAGGATCGATGAGTCCATCGACGGGGATCCACTGGTGCGGGCGCAGTTCCGGGTGGGGGCTCACCAGGGGGACCTGCTTGCTCGGATCCATGCCAGCGGCCGGCTGGTAAGCCGGCAGGATCGTGGCAGCCGGATCCTGCTGGAAGTGGAAGCCCCGCGCTCGGTAGTCGAGAAGCTCAGGCAGCTCGACAGTCCGTCGCGGGAGCCGGGTTAGGAATTCTGGTGGATGCGCAAACATGTTAAAATGCGCGCGACCGATAGAATGGTCCATTTGGCCGTCTATCCGGTCGAGCCCACCTCGAGTACGGAGCCACCCGCCACCGCCGATTGATGACAGCCCTCAAGTTAATCTTCACAAACGTCATACACCGCCCGGTCCGGGCTTTTGTCGGCATTCTGGCCATCAGCCTCGAAGTCACGTTGATTCTGTTGGTGATCGGTATCTCCAACGGCATGATTCACGACAATGCCGACCGCCAAGAGAACATCGGCGCCGACATCATCGTTCGGCCGGCCAATGCGCCCCCGCTCTTTTTCACCACCGGCAGCACCATCATCCCCGAGTCCATGGGCGAGACCCTGCGCCGGCTGGAGTCGGTGCGGGAGGTGACACCCATACTCTTCCTGGCTCAGTTGCGGGGAAGTTGGAGGACCGTCTACGGTATCGACCTCCCCAGCTTCGAGGTCGTGGCCGGCAGCCTGGAGTTCCTCGAGGGTCGCGGCTTCAGCGGTCCCCAAGCCCCGGAAGCCATTATCGACGACCTGCACGCCAGATCGAAGGACCTGGCCGTGGGCGATCGCTTCGACTTGAAGGGAGAGTCGTTCCAGGTGGTGGGCATTTACCGCAATGGCATCGGCGGCCGTGTCTACCTTCCCATCCGTAGTCTGCAGGCCATTACCGACAAGGCCGGTCAGGCTTCGACCTTTCTGGTGAAGCTCTACGATTCCGAGCAGATCCAGGCAGCCATGGCCCAGATGCAGGGCCTGGTTCCCAACATCAGCATCGCCTCCATGCGGGAGTGGGTTTCGCTGCTGAGAAACAGCACACCTCCAGCTTACGACACCTTCATCAGCGGGGTCGTGGGTGTGGCCATCTCCATCGGTTCGTTCGCCTGCTTTCTGTCCATGTACACCACCATCGCGGAACGAACCCGGGAAATCGGCATCCTGAAATCCCTGGGAGCCCGGAAGGGCTACATCGTCAAGCTGGTGCTGATGGAAGTACTGGTGCTCTGCCTGAGCGGACTGCTGGCCGGATTCCTGCTGACCTTCCTGGGGCAGCAGCTCCTCCAGTTCCTGTTCCCAGCTCAGATACTCCTGATTCCACCAGTCTGGGTCCTGTTCTCTGTCCTATTCGTCTCGGTCAGCGGGATCATCGGGGGACTCTACCCGGCACTCAAGGCAGCGGCCAGCGATCCCGTCAAGGCGCTCTCTTACGAATAGGATGCCGGGACAACGCGCCCGTGCGGGAACCCGCTTCCCGGGCGCGACACCGCCCGGCGAACGGCTGTTCCGAGACGGAGGCCCCTGCCGCCAAAATCGGTGCCGCGGGCTTGATGCGCCGGTGGCTTGGGCCTATACTCCTATATCTGATTTCCCACCCCACAAGAGATGGAGGACCACCATGCACGGCACCGCCACTCGCCGGCAAATACTTCAGGGAATGGGCGCTCTGGCCGTAGGGCTGGTCTCCGGCCCTCCATCGGCGGCTCTTGCCGGCGCCCGCGTTCACTCCAAGCGGGTGATCAGCATGCAACCCCGGCTCTATCACGGCTGGCCCACCCTGGCCAGGCGCCGTAACGGCGAACTGCTGCTGGTGTGCTCGGGCGGGCGGGAATCGCATGTCTGCCCCTTCGGCCGGGTGGAGCTGATGCGCTCCCGGGACGAGGGGCGGCACTGGAGTTTTCCGCGGGTGCTGATCGACGGTCCCATCGACGACCGGGATGCGGGCGTGGTGGAAACCGCCGAGGGATCGCTGCTGGTCACCACGTTCACCTCGATCGGCTATGCCGACATCCTGGCCCGCGCCGAAGCGTTGGAATCGCAGGGGAAGGGCGCCTGGGCCCGAGAGAAACTGGAGCGCTGGCAGGCCATTCACCGCCGCATCACGGCCGCCGAGCGGGAAATCGAGCTAGGCAGCTGGATGATCCGATCCACCGACGGTGGCCGGAGCTGGTCGTCTCCCTACCGCTGCCCGGTCAACAGCCCCCACGGTCCCATTCAACTCTCCGACGGGCGCCTGCTCTACGCCGGCAAGATCTTCTGGTACGGCCCCAGCGGACAATCCCAGGGGCGCATCGGGGTTTGCGAGTCCACCGACGACGGCCAGAGCTGGCGCTGGCTGGCGGAAATCCCCACCCGAAAGGGCGACAACCTGGACGGCTACCACGAGCTGCATGCGGTGGAAACAACCGAAGGAACCCTGATCGCCCATATCCGCAACCACAACACCGCCAACGAAAGGGAGACGCTGCAGAGCCGATCCACCGACGGAGGGAAGACCTGGTCGGTGCCCCGCGCCATCGGGGTGTGGGGACTGCCTTCCCACCTGCTGAGGCTGCGCGACGGGCGGCTCGTGATGTCCTACGGCTATCGCCGGCCGCCTTATGGAAACCAGGCCCGCGTCAGCGAGGACCAGGGCCGCACCTGGTCCGGCGCCATCACCATCTCCGGGGACGGCATCTCCAGCGACCTGGGCTACCCTTCCACGGTAGAGTTGAACGACGGTTCCCTGCTGACGGCCTGGTATGAAGTGATGGATAACCCTGTGCCCAAGACAACGCCCTCCCAGGAACGTGTCCAGCGGCACCTGGAGATGGCCTCCCGCCCGGATCTCGCCGTGCTGCGCCAAGCCCGCTGGACCCTTGACTGAGGCTCGCGCGGGACTGCCATCGGGGTTTCTTCTCAAGCCAATGCCCGACCGCTTCCTGCCTGCCGTCACTCCTCCCGAGGACCTTCGGGCACCCGCCTGGTGGTTCGCCTTCCGTGCAGATCTCCTCCTCGTCCAGGTCCGCAACGGCTCGGCCTCCATCCCCCTTCTGCACCACCCCCGGGACCTGAGCCTGCGTTGCCTGCGGAGTCAGTACCTGGGCGTTCTGGACGGCAGACACTGTTTCTCGGCGGAATTGCACCAGGAGAGCCAACCGGCTTCCGGGATGGCCTTCGACAACCTGCGCGCCCTCTATCCCTCCCTGGGAGACCAACTTTTCGCCCTGGCGGGCCGCGCCAAGCAGATCGTGGACTGGGACCGGAACCACCAGTTCTGCGGGCGGTGCGGATCGGCCACGGTTGCTCACGAGCGGGACCGCTCCCGGACCTGTCCGGGCTGCGGACTGGAGAGTTTCCCCCGCCTGTCTCCGGCTGTCATCGTGCTCATCGCCCGAGGGGAGGAGCTGCTTCTGAGCCGTTCCCCCCATTTCCCGGCCGGCGTGTACAGCATTCTGGCCGGCTTTGTCGAGCCGGGGGAAACCCTGGAGGAGGCGGTTGAACGGGAAATCGCGGAAGAGGTGGGCCTTCGGGTCAGGGACATCCGCTACGTGGCCAGCCAGCCCTGGCCCTTCCCCAACTCGTTGATGCTGGGCTTTCGGGCGGAATACGCCGGAGGAGAGCTGAAGATGGACCCGGAGGAGCTGGAGGACGCCCTTTGGTGCCGTCCGCCCGACCTGCCCGGCCTCCCCTCCGCCGCCAGCATCGCCCGTCGGCTGATCGACGGGTTCCTGCGGGAACACGGCCACGTTTCCTGAGGAGCGTGCGGGGCGGCAGAGGCTGCGGATTGCAATCTGGCAGGTCGGCGTCTACCCCCCCACCGCATCAGCCTTCGCCTGCCGGCTCGGCTTCTGCGACTCCCCTTCAAGGGGGGAGTGATACTTGAGTATATTGACGAGGCTCGTTCCATGCCAAACGCGTCCGTGACCATCCTGGGAGGCGGCAACACCGCCTTCTCGACCGCCGCCAGCCTCACCCTGCGCGGGTTCGAGGTGACCCTGTTCGAGATCGAGGGCTTTGAGGCCAGCCTGGATCCCGTCAGCCGGTCGGGCATCATCCACCTGCTGGGGGAATGCGGCCAGGGTCCCGCCAAAATCCGGTGTCTGACAACCGACATCGAGGAGGCCCTGGCGGCGGCCGAGCTGGTTCTGCTGATTGTCCCGGCCTACGCCCACGAGCCCTTCGCCGAAGTCTGCGCTCCCCACCTCAACTCCCGCCACACGGTGGTTGTGATGCCGGGCACCCTGGGCGCCCTGGAGTGGTCGCAGGTCCTGCGCCGCCGGGGAGCAGCCCCGCTCACCCTGGCCGAGGTGGACACCGCCCCCTATGTCTGCCGCAAGACGGCGCCCGACACCGCCACCATCTGGGGCGCGGTGAGCGGCCTGGGGCTGGGCGTGCTGCCGGCTTCGGAAACCGCCAGGGTCCGGGAGGCGCTGGAGCCGCTCTTCCCCGGCATGCAGACCTATCCCGACGTGATGGCCTGCGGTCTGGCCGCCATGAATCCGGTGGTCCATCCCGCCGGCGTGCTTCTCAACGCCGGGAGGGTGGAATACTCCAAGGGGGACTTCTACTTCTATGAAGAGGGTGTCACACCCTCGGTGGTCAAGGTGATTCTGCAGGTGGACGAAGAGCGCCGGGCGGTGGCCAAGGCCCTGGGCTATGACCTCTGTCCCGTGGAGGAGGCCTTCCACCAGGCCGGCTTCGGACCCAAGGGGGACCTTTGGGCCGCCATCAACGGGAGCTGGATGCTGACGCGCCTGAAGGCCCCCGGAACCCTGGAGAGCCGCTGGCTGACCGAAGACATCCCCTACGGCCTGGCCGCCTGGGCATCGGTGGGAGACCAGTTCGGGGTGCCGACACCCACCCTGCGCAGCCTGGTCGACATCGGCTCCATCGTCATGGGCTTCGACGCCTGGAAAGAGGGACGCGGGGTCGACCGACTGGGAATCTCCGGGATGAGCAAGGAGAGCCTCAAGGGCTTGCTGGAATCAGGCGTGGTCGATGGGTGACCGACGGCCTCTCTCCGTTAACTCATTCCATGTTGTGGACTTGCCTGAAACAACTGAATAAAGAGTGATCCACGAAGGAACACGAAGAACGACGAAGGGACACTAAGGCGTTGAGGTGAACCGCGACGGGATGGTCGATTACTGATTGAGCCTATTGCAAGATTCGGGAGCGGGACCCTTGCCTGGGATGGCCACAAAAGGCACAAAAACACAAAAAGAGCAAAACACTGAAAGCCTGCAAGGCGTTGACTCCCGAACCTGTCGCACAAGTTCCGCGCTATCTGCGTACATCCGGTCAACGCGACGCCATGGGGATCAACTTCGGATCGTCAAGACTCGAAATCACGAAATTCGTTTTGTGCTTTTTGTGGTGAACTC
>JAGWAJ010000071.1:10993-14925 GCA_021296475.1 Acidobacteriota bacterium | reverse complement strand
CGTGAAGTGCAGTATGGACGCTGTGCCCTACATTCCCTTCCCGTACTTGGTGACGCCGCCGCCCGCGAACGGCCGCGACGCCGGCCCCTCGGCGACGAAGACGGTGCCGTCGGCGTCGACCGCGATGCCCTCGCCGGCGAGACCCTGCAGGACGCGGCCTTCCTCGGGGACGTGCGGCGGGATGAAGCCGGTCACCCGGTCCTCACCGGCGGGACCGATGCGCACGCCGTTCTTCCAGCCGTAGTGGTTGCCCTCCGACGACTCGGAGTCGATCGCGTAGAGCGTATCGTCCGCGGTGATGTACAGCCCGCTGACGCGGCTGAACTGGTAGAGGATGTCGAGCAGCTCGCCTTCCTGATCGAAGATCTGGATGCGGTGGTTGCCGCGATCCGCCACGACGAACTCCATGCCGTGCGGCGTGCGGAACTGGCCGGGCCGGAAGCCGATCTCGCCCCACTGCTTGATGAAGTTGCCGTCCCGGTCGTACTTGAGGATGCGCCCCGTCCGTCCCTCGGGCGGGTTCGGGTTCTGCCCGCTGTGGCCGTCGGACACGAAGATGTCCCCGGTGGGGCCCCAGGTGATGACGTCGCATGGCTCGTTGAGGTGGACTCCCTCCGGGTCGCTGCCCGGCTCGCCGGCGACGCCGAGACGCATCAGCACTTCGCCCTCGGGGCTGAACTTGATGACCTGGTGCCCAATCTCGCCGTTGCCCTGCGAGTCGGTGACCCACACGTTGCCGTCGTCGTCGACGTGGAGGCCGTGCGGCAGCACGAAGAGCCCCTTGCCGAAGCTGGCCAGCAGATCGCCCGAGTGGCGGTCGTACTTCAGGACCGGGTCGACGGTCGGGTTGGCGGCGCACCCGCCGTCCAGCCCGTTGGCCCCGCAGCGGTCATAGACCCAGACGTGGCCGTCGGTCGGGTCGATGTCGATGCCGGCGGTCGAGCCCCAGGTCCGCCCGTCGGGGAGCTTCGCCCAATCGGTCTCGACCTCCGGGTTCGGGTTCGGAAGCACCCGCTGCACGAGATCGGTGGTGCCCTCTCCTCCCTGCGCTGCCGCCGTCCCGGCGGCGACGAGCGCCGCGAGCGCGACGACCGGGAGGACCAGCCATTGCCGTTGGATACCGCTTCGCACTTGAGACATGCACACTCCCCTCTGCTGCCGGCGTCTGCGCCGGGTGTTGCGTCCCACTCCTGGGAGCGGGCCTGATCCTACCGGATCGACGCGGCCCGTTGAAGTCCCAGCGCGCCCTCGCGCGCGCGGGAAGCCGCCGACTTCACCGCGTTGCGTTCTGCGGCGCAAGCTTCTAGTCTGCCGGCGTGCCCGAGGCACCCGGCCCGCGTCGGCCCAGCCCCGGCGGGCCGATTCGCCGCTGGCGGATCCGCCGCCGGCTCTTCGCCACCTTCGAAGGGCACGCGACAGCCGACCGGCGCGCGCTCCCGATCCGCCGCACCGTGCGCGGCATCTGGGTGGCGACGCCGGTGCGCGTCATCGAGGCGGCGGCCGGCATCCTGTCGGCGGCCGGCCTGCTCGGCAGATCCGCGGGAACCGGCAGCGCGCCCTACCACGTCATCGACGCCGGAAGCGGGGACGGGCGCGTCCCCGCCGTCATCGCCTGGCTGGTTCCGGGGCAGGCTGTCCTCGGCATCGAGGCGGACGCGATGCTCCACGCCCGCGCCAGGGCCCAACTGGACGCGCTGGGAGCGGCCGGGGTCATCGACCCGGCGCACGTCCGGTTGGCCGCGGGCGACTACTGCGACCCGGAGACCTACGGCGCGCAGGGCATCGCGCTCGGCCGGACGCGCCTCGTCCTCAACTACCCGGATGGCAACCAGCACCGGCTGGCGCGCTTCGTCGCCACGCGCTGCCCGCCCGAAACGACGCTCGCGCTCCTCACGCACGACCGCGATCTGTCGGTGGACGCCCTGCCCCTCCGCGCTCGGCAGGACGTGCGCGCCGGGAACGGCCCGCCCTGGAGCCTGTCGCTCTACCGCCGGTCGGGTTGACTCGCCCGCCGCGACGCGGCATTCTCGACGGGTGCGGCGGCAGGAACGCCGCCGGCCCAATGCCGGCGCGGTGCGGCGAATGCGCGCCGCGCCTCGAAGAGGCGCGAAGGAGCAACGTCATGAAACACGAACCGACCCGTCGAACGGTGGTGAAGGGCGGGCTGGCGGCGGTCGGCCTCGGCGCGCTGGGCGTCCCCGAATGGGTCCTGCCTGCGCTGGCACAGGGCGAGGAGCAGGTTCCGTTCACGGACGTGCCCGACGACTACGGGAGCGCCCCCGACGCGCCCTTCCGGTTGCTCGACATCCGGACCATCGACGGGCCGTACACGCCGCGGGACTCGTTCTACACGGTGCAGCACTTCGACCAGCCGGAGATCGATCCGGCGGCGTTCCGGCTCGACGTCACCGGCCTGGTAGAGCGCCCGCAACAGCTCACGCTCGACGACCTGCGCGGCATGGGCGCGACGGAGCTCGACGCCGGCTACGAGTGCTCGGGCAACTCGCCCGCCATCATTCAGGGGCTCTCCAGCAACGGGCGCTGGACGGGCGTTCCGCTCCGCACGCTGCTGGACCTGGCCGGCGTCACCCCCACGGCGCGGGAGGCGGTCTTCTTCGGCGCCGACAGCGGCCCGGAGACGGTCGACTTCCGGGGCCGGCCGTACGAGGTGGAGCAGCCGTTCGCCCGCAGCCTGCCGCTGGCCGATGGGCTCGACTCGGGACCGCTGCTGGCCTACGCGCTGAACGGCGAGCCGCTGACGCGGCAGCAGGGGTCGCCCCTGCGGCTCGTGGTGCCGGGCTGGTACGGCGTCACCAACGTCAAGTGGCTGAAGCGCATCCACCTCCAGGCCAACCGCTTCCTCGGCAAGTGGCAGGCGCGCTGGTACCGCACGCTGTGGGCGGAGGAGATCAACGGCGAGACGGTCTGGCACGAGACGGAGGTCTCCCACCTGCGGGTGAAGTCCGTCATCGCACGCGTGACCCGCACCGGCGACCGCCACGAGGTGCTCGGCTTCGTGCTGCACGACGGCACCCCGCTCCGCTCCGTCGAGGTGCGCGTGGACGACGGCGACTGGCAGCCGGCGACGCTCGACTCGTCGACTCGCGGGACGTACTCCTGGAAGCTGTTCCGCTACGCGTGGGAAGGAGCCGCGGCCGGGGAGCACACGCTGGTCTCCCGGGCGACCGACGTCAACGGTGTCGTCCAGCCGACCGCCGACGAGCTGTCGATCAAGCAGACCGGTCTCGAGAACAACGCGCAGTACCCACGGACGGTGCGGATCGCGTGACGGGACGGAACCGGAGAGCGAACGGAGGGAACGCCGTCATGAGATCCGTCATCGGCTCGCTCGTCGTTGCCTGCTGTCTCGTCGTCGCCGCCTCCGCGCCGCTCGGTGCGCAGCCGGACGGTTGGGCGCAGCCGTTCCCCGGCCACCGGGTGATCGGCAACCTCTACGCCGTCGGGACCTACGACCTCGCAGTCTTCCTGGTCACCTCCGACGAGGGGCACTTCCTCATCAACACCGGGCTCGAGGACTCGACCGAGCTCATCCGTGCCAACGTCGAGGCGCTCGGGTTCCGCCTCGAGGACGTCCGCGTGCTCCTGCAGATGCAGGCGCACTGGGACCACACCGCGGCCCTGGCCGAGATCAAGGAGATCACCGGGGCCGAGATGTGGGCGACGGCGGGCGACGCGCCGGTGCTCGAGGACGGCGGCTTCAGCGACCCGCACTTCGGCGGGCGGCAGTCGTTCGCTCCGGTCGCCGTCGACCGCGTCATCGAGGACGGCGAGGTGCTCGAGCTCGGCGGCGCGCGGCTGACGGTGCTCGAGAGCCCGGGCCATACCGCCGGGAGCTCGAGCTACCTGATGACGGTGAACGAGGGCGGGCGGGACTACAACGTCATCGTCGCCAACATGGGGACGATCAACGC
>JAGWAJ010000071.1:0-10928 GCA_021296475.1 Acidobacteriota bacterium | reverse complement strand
GACGTCGACGTCTGGGTCGCCGCGCACGGCTCGCAGTACAGCCTGCACGACAAGTGGGAGCCGGGCATGCCCTACGACCCGGACCGCTTCGTCGATCCCGACGGCTTCCTCGCCGCGGTCGAGCGCCTCGAGCGACTGTACCTGGACCAGATCGCAGCCGAACGGCAGCAATAGAATCCGGGGTTCTGCCGGTCGTGCCACAGCGGCGCCGCTGCGGCACGACCGGCAGGTCGACTGCCCAACCACTGCCCGCCCGCACGGGCGCGTCGGGAGCCTCGCCGAAGCGAGACCCCCGGCGGCAGGGTCCTCCTAGAAGAAGCGCAGCGAGTACCCCACCCGAATCCCCCGGCCCATCTCCGGCGCCAGGTCCTTGATGAACGACGTGTGGTTGCGGTACGTCGTGTCGGTCAGGTTGTACCCCGTGAACGTCACGACATGCGCCGCGTGCTGCCGCGGCCACGTGTACGAGGCGTGCACGTTCAGGACCGAGTAGCCGGCCGTCTCGGTCTCGCCGCGGAACACGGCGTCCTGCCGGGCCGCGTACATCAGCTGCGGACTCAACGTGAACCCGCCGTAGGGGATGTCCAGCGTCAGGGTGCCCCGCAGCGGAGGGATGCGCGGCAACGGCTCGTTCGTCGTGGTCAGCTTCGCGTCGACGTAGCCGATCCCCAGCGTGGCCCAGGCCTGCCCCGCCAGCCGCAGGCTGCCCCGGGCATCGAAGCCCACGAAGCGGCTGTCGCCCTGCGTGAAGTCGAACACCGGCAGGTTGTCCCGGAGCTCGTCCGTCCGGTCGCCGAAGATGAACCCGTCGATGTCGTAGACGTAGGCGTTGAGCTCGCTCCGGACGCGCCCCATGCGGGTCCGGAGGCTCAGGTCGAGGCCGAGCGTCGTCTCGGAGTCGAGGTTCGGGTTGCCCACCTCGAAGGCGAGGTTCCCCACGTGCGGCCCGAAGTTGTAGAGCTCCTCGAGCGCCGGGGCACGGTGCGAGTGCGTGAAGTTGGCCACGAACGCGCTGTTCGCGCCCACGTCGGCGTGGATGCCGATTGACGCCGAAGCGCCGAGGAACTGCCGGTCTCGGGGGTCGGGCGCGACCAGCACGCGCTCGTCCTCGTGGTCGTCGTCGTGGTCTTCCCCATCGTCGTCGTGGTCGTCCTCGTCGTGGTCGTCCTCGTCGTGGTCGTCCTCGTCGTGGTCGTCCTCGCCGTGGTCTCGTCGTGGTCGTCCTCGTCGTGGTCGTCCTCGTCGTGGTCGTCCTCGCCGTGGTCGTCCTCGTCGTGGTCGTCCTCGTCGTGGTCGTCCTCGCCGTGATCGTCGTCGTGGGCGATGCCTGCCGCGCGCTCGCCCGCCCGGTACGCGTTCCGCTCGACGCGGCCGCCGAACTGCAAGCGGAAGCGGCCGAAATTGAACTCCTCGTAGGCGAAGGCCGCGAATGACGTCTGGTCAGTCGGGGGCGCGAGGGCCTCCGCGCCGATCGCCTCGAAGTTGCGGACGTGGGCCCATGCGCCGAAGCGTCCCGAGACGCGCTCGGTCTGCTGCTGGTCCAGCTCGGCCCGCACGACGTAGCTCTGGTTGGCGAAGCTCGTCCCGATGTTCTCGAGCCCGTCCGCCACCTCCAGCTCGTCGTGGTTCCATTCGACCACGTTGAGCGTGACCCGCAGCCCGTCGAGAATGCTGTTGTCCAGGTTGCGCAGGCCGATGTCGAAGCGCCCGGCGCGCCGGCGCGAAGCGAGATCGATTTCCTCTCCCTCGTCGTGGTCGTCCTCGTCGTGGTCGTCCTCGTCGTGGTCGTCCTCGTCGTGGTCGTCCTCGTCTCGTCGTGGTCGTCCTCGTCGTGGTCGTCCTCGTCGTGGTCGTCCTCGCCGTGGTCGTCCTCGTCGTGGTCGTCCTCGCCGTGCGCGCCGTGGAACTCCTCCGCGAACGGCACGCCGTAGCGGCCTTCCTCGAAGGTGAACCCGCCGCTGGCGAAGAAGCGGTCGTTGTCGTAGCCGACCCCGGCGCTGGCGTTCGCCAGCTCCGTCGCGGAGTTGGCGATCCGGCCCTCCGGGGTGTCGTAGTCGCCGGTCCGCCGCATGCTGCCGCCGCCCCAGAAGCGGACGTTGCCCTGCGCGTGCTGTACGCCGACGTTGAGGCCGGCCTGCCGGTTCGCGCTTCCGCCGTCGGTCGATATCTGCGCGCGGGTGCCGTCGAACAGCGACTCGTGCAGGGTCTCCTGAGGCGTGATGACGTTGACGAGACCGCCGACGGCGTTCGACCCGTAGAGCAGCGTGGCCGGACCCCGCACGATCTCGATCCGCGCGGCCCCGTTGGGATCGATCGTGACGCCGTGGTCTCCGGACTGGCTGGAGAGGTCGCCGGTGCGCACCCCGTCCTGCAGGATGAGCACCCGGTCACCGTCGAAGCCGCGGATGATCGGGCGGCTCGAGCCGGGCCCGAAGCTCCGGCTGGCGATGCCCGGCTCGTTCTGCAGCGCGTCGCCGAGGCTCCCCTGGCCCACCTGGACGAGGTCGAAGGAGTCGAGCGTCGTCACGGCGTTGAACGCCTCGAACGTCGTCTCCGCGCCGCCGGCCGAGGCGGTGACCGTCACGTCTTCATGCACCGGCGACGGGGCCAGCTCGAAGTCGACCGCCGCCACCTCACCCGCGACGACGGCTACCGCCTGCCGGCCAGCGGTGAGGTGCTCGCGCTGGGCGAGCACCTCGTAGGAGCCCGCCGGGACGTTCCGGACTTCGAAGGTCCCGTCCTCCTCGGTCACGGCCGTAGCGCCGGTCCCGACCACCAGCACCAGCGCGCCGTGCACGGGACCGACATCGCCGACCAGCGTCACCGTCCCCTGCACCGTGCCCGTCTCCTGGGCCAGCGCGGGCCCTCCGATCGAGATGAGCACCGCCACCACAGCCGCCGCGAACCGCTTCCGCTTCCCACTCGCTCGATACATCGACATCCCTCCCACTGGCTTGGATCTCCACCGGCTGCGCCGGACCCTCGCGGCGCGAAACGTGAACGCGAAACGCCGCAAGGCGAAACGCCGCAGCGCGCGGCTCGGGCCGGTCGGGACGTACGGGCAGGGCCTGCGACGACGTCAGGCGTACGACCGCTCGCGGCGGCGTACACGCTCGACGGCGTTCCAGGCGCCCGCGGTCACACCGGCGATCACACCGGCGGCCGGGCGTCCCGACCCGAAGAACGATTCGAAATTGGGGGCTGGGAGTCTCGCGTCAGAAACTCCCAACGCGCCCGTCAGGACGCGCAGGCGGGAGGGGCGCGGGCGGGGAGATGCAAGTCGTGGCCGGAGGCGACCCCTCGGGCAAGGGGCGCCCGAGCCATCGGCTCGGACGTGTGCGCCGGCTCGAACTGGTACGAGCCGAACAATGCGGCGGCAGGCTCGTGGCGAAGCTGGCAGACCGCGCAATCCTGGTCGCCAGCGTGCTCCTCGTGCCAGACGGCCGCCGCGGATGTCGCGCCGACCAGCGCAATCGCCAGGACGGCGATCCAGATGCGCCAGCCGCGCCTCCTTTGCAGGAGGTCGGTTCGCATGGCTCCTCCCATGACCATCAGCGTTCCCAGCGTAGCAGGAGACACCGAACCGCGCCACCGGAGTCGTCCCGCCTGCATCCCGCCCGCGGTCGCCGCGAGACGCCGCGCCGCCGGCGCCTTGACGCTGCCCGGGGCCGGAGGTACGGTGCGGGGCACGGGGGGCGGCGCGGTCGTCCACGGGCGGTCGAGCAAAGGTCGAGGAGAGGAACCCGTCACCATGACCCCAAGTCGCCGGGAGTTTCTGAAGAGCGCGGGCGTCGCGGGAGCCGCCGCGGCGGGCGCGGCGGCCTCGGGCGTTCCGGCGGGCGGCGCAGGGACTGGTCGCCCCGCTGCGGCCCCCTCCGTTCCGGCCGCGGCACAACCCCCGACCCGGCCCGCGGTGCGGACGGTCCGGACCGACGTGCTCGACATCGGCTACGAGGAGAGCGGCGACCCGGCCGGGTTCCCCATCATCCTGCTGCACGGGTTCCCGTACGACGTCCGCTCGTGGGACGGCGTCGTGCCGGTCCTGGCCGACGCCGGCTATCGGGTCCTTGCGCCCTACCTGCGCGGCTACGGCCCGACACGGTTCCGGGATCCGTCGGCGCCGCGGATGGCCGAGCAGGCGGCGATAGCCCGGGACGTCGTCGACTTCGCCGACGCGCTCGGCATCGAGCAGGCGGCGCTGGCCGGCTTCGACTGGGGCAACCGCGCCGCTTGCATCACGTCGATCCTGCACCCCGAGCGCGTGCGGGCGCAGGTGGCGATCGGCGGCTACTCCGTGCAGGACACCGTCCGACCCTCGGCGCCGTCCCCCTCGGCCGTCACCGAGGCGCGGCTCTGGTACCAGTGGTACTTCAACACCGAGCGCGGCCGCGCCGGGCTCGAGGCGAACCGCCATGCCATCTGCCGCCACCTGCAGGAGACGTGGTCGCCGACCGGGGAGTACACCGACGAGATCTACGGGCGCACCGCGCCGTCGTTCGACAATCCCGACTTCGTCGACGTGGTGATCCACTCCTACCGGCACCGGCACGGCTATGCCGCGGGGGAGGAGCGATTCCTGGCCGTGGAGCGGAGGCTCGCGGAGCGACCGCCGATCGGCGTGCCGGCAATCGTCCTGCGCGGAGCCGACAGCGGCTTCGGCCCTCCCTCGCCGGACCCCTCGGGCGACCGGGCGCGCTTCACCGGTCTCGTCGCGCGGCGCATCGTGGCCGGTGCCGGGCACGACCTGGCACCGCAACGCCCGGAGTCGGTCTCGTCGGCGCTCCTCGAGCTGCTTCGCGCCTGAGCGCCGCAAGCGGGTCTCGTCAAACCGCGCCCCGGCAGCCCGGCGCAACCGCCGTACCCAGCCCGGCCTCCCCCCGCAGGACTTCCCTCACTCTGGCACGTCCGGGCGGGTGACGCCGCACGCGCGGGCAGGCCGCGCCTGAAGAAAAGTTCAGACAACGTTCAGCCGGCCTACAAGGCCGGGCGGGTGGCGACGTCTACGATCGACGGGTTGCGATTGTCGCGAGACCGTCAACCATGCACGGATATCCCGTCGTCGAAGCCGGCCGGGCGGGCCGGGGCGCCCTCTCGTTCCTCTGCCTGTTCCTCGCCGCCGCCCCGGCGTCCGGCCAGGACCTGGGCGTCGTCCGCGGGTCGGTGCTGGACGAGACCGGCGGCGTGCTGCCGGGAGCCTCGGTGGAGCTGGCCACGGCCTCCGGTGTGCGGAGCGCGACGACGGACAGCGCCGGGACGTACCGCTTCGACGGCGTCGGCGCCGGGCCGGCCAACCTGACGTTCCGGCTGGTGAACTTCTCGACGCTGCGCCGCGACCTCGACGTGACGGCCGGCGAACAGCGGGTCGACGCCGTGCTGACCCTCGCCCTCACCGCGGACGTCGTGGTCACCGGGCGCCGGACGTTCCGCAACATCGCCGACCTGGACAACCCGCGCGAGAACCTGGTGGGGGTCGCCACCTCGGCCAGCGTGGGCGCCATCACCTCCGAGCAGCTCGAGGCGCGGCCGATCATGCGCCCCGGCGAGGTGCTCGAGGCCGTTCCGGGGTTCATCACCAGCCAGCACAGCGGGGAGGGCAAGGCCAACCAGTACTACCTGCGCGGCTTCAACCTCGACCACGGCTCCGACTTCGCGACGACCCTGGCCGGGGTGCCGATGAACGAGTCGTCGGGCGCGCACGCCCACGGCTACAGCGACGTCAACCTGCTCATCCCCGAGCTCGTTAGCGGCGTGCAGTACACGAAAGGGCCGTACTTCGCCGAGCACGGCGACTTCTCCGCGGCCGGCTCGGCCAACATCAGCTACGTGAACGTCCTCGACCGGCCGCTGCTCAGTTTGAGCGCCGGGGGCCAGGGGTGGGGGCGCGCGTTCGGCGCGGTCTCGCCGAAGGTCGGGGCCGGCAACCTGCTGCTGGCCCTGGAGCTGAGCACGAACGACGGCCCCTGGGTGCTGCCCGACGAGATGCGCAAGGTGAACGGCGTCGTGCGCTACAGCCGCGGCGATCTGCAGAACGGCTTCTCGGTCACCGGCATGGGCTACTCCGCCGATTGGAACTCCACGGACCAGATCCCGTTGCGCGCGGTCGAGGCCGGGAGCCTGTCACGCTTCGGCAACATCGACCCGACCGACGCCGGCCGGACGTCCCGCTACAGCGTGGCCCTCGACTGGCTGCGGTCGAGCGGGGCCGGCTCGACCCGCCTGACCGCCTACACGCTACAGGGCGGGCTGAACCTGTTCCAGAACTTCACCTACTTCCTGGAGAACCCGGTCGACGGCGATCAGGTCGAGCAGGAGGGGCGGCGGTGGGTCTCCGGGGCCCGGCTGGTGCACCGGCGCCTGGGGCGCGCGTTCGGCCGAGCGGCGGAGCACGCCGTCGGCGTGTCGCTCCGGAACGACGCGGTGGGCACGGTCGGCCTGTACAACACCGTGCGCCGGCAACGCAGCCACGCCATCCGCAACGACGGGGTCGACCAGACCTCCGTGGGGCTGTTCGGCCAGACGGAGATCGAGTGGAGTCCCTTCTTCCGGACCACCCTGGGCGTCCGGGGCGACCTCTACCGCTACGCCGTCGACGCCTTGCGGCCGCTGAACACCGGATCCGGCACGTCGGGCCTGGTCAGCCCCAAGGTCACCGCCGTGCTGGGCCCGTGGCGGGGCACGGAGCTCTACCTGAACTACGGCCAGGGCTTCCACAGCAACGACCCGCGGGCCGCGACCACGGTGGTCGACCCGGCCAGCGGCGAGCGAGTCGACAGCGCGGACCCGCTGGTACCCGCACGGGGGGCCGAGATCGGGCTGCGAACGGTGGCCCTGCCGGGCCTGCAATCCACCGTCGCCCTGTGGTACCTGGCCTTCGACTCCGAGCTGATCTTCGTCGGCGACGCGGGCATCGCCGAGGCCAGCCGCCCCAGCCGGCGCCTCGGCGTGGAATGGACGAACTACGTCCGGCTGGCGAGCTGGGCCACCGGCGAGCTGGATTTGTCGCTGTCGCGGGCGCGCTTCTCCGACTTCGACCCCGCCGGCGACTTCATCCCCGGCGCGCTCGACCGTGTCGTCGCGGGAGCCATCACCGTGACGCCGGCCCGGCGCGTCTTCGGCAGCGTCCGGCTGCGGCACTTCGGCCCGCGGCCGCTGATCGAGGACAACAGCGTGCAGTCGGCGCCGACGACGATCTGGAACGGCGAGATCGGCCTGCGAATCAACGAGCGCATGGACGTCGTCCTCGAGGGTTTCAACCTGCTCGACAGCGACGTCTCCGACATCGATTACTTCTACACGTCGCGCCTGCCGGGGGAGCCCGCGGACGGCGTGGACGACATTCACTTCCACCCCTCGATTCCCCGCACGGCGCGTGTCCTGCTGAACTTCCGCTTCTGACGGCGGGCCGTCGAAGGCCGAAGCGGGCGGAGCACCGCATCCGGACGGGTGTCCCGCATCCGGACGCTGACCGCACCCGACGGAGCACCGCACCGGGCCACGGCGGGCGGCGACGACGTGTCCGCCGCCAGGCGTTCGGGCTACACTGCCCCGTTCTCGTCACGACCACGCAGGGGAGGCGCCAGATGAAACGCTCCGGAATCGTCGTCGCAGGTCTGCTCGCGCTCGGAATCGTCGCCATGCAACCGGCCGGAGGGATCGCAGGCCAGGACGACGGCTGGACGACGCTGTTCGACGGGTCCAACCTCGACAACTTCAACCCGATCGGCGACGCCAACTGGGAGCTCGCGGACGGGGCCGTGCAGGCCGACAGCGGGAGCGGATTCCTGGTCACGCGGGAGTCGTACGCCGACTTCGAGCTCACGCTGGAGTTCTGGGTAGACGAACCGGCCAACAGCGGCATCTTCATCCGCTGCGCCGATCCGGAGAGCGTCAACGACCGCAATTCGTACGAGGTGAACATCTACGACACGCGCGCCGATCAGACCTACCGCACCGGCGGCATCGTGCACATCGCCTCGCCGGCGAGCGTGGTCATGACCGGCGGGCAGTGGAACAGCTACGAGATCAAGGCCGACGGCCCGCGCCTGGTCGTCACGCTGAACGGCATGCCGATGGTCGACATCGAGCACACGCAGTTCGCCGACGGCCCGATTGCGCTGCAGTACGGCGCCGGCACCGTCAAGTTCCGGAACGTGCGCATCCGGCCTCTCGGGATGTAGTCATGAATCGCCAGTGGGCAACGCGTGGTGTGGCGGCGGCGCTGGGCCTCGGCTTCCTCATGGCGGCGGCGCCGCCGGGCCTCCTGGCCCAGGGGCCGCCGTTCGAGCTCGGCCCGGACTCGGAGCGGCAGCCCGGCGTCCCGCGCGGCGAGGTAACGGCGCGGAGCTGGGACGCGAGCGGCGTCTACCCCAACACCGAGCGCGACTGGTGGGTCTACGTGCCGGCGCAGTACCGCGACGACGCGCCGGCGGCGCTGATGGTGTTCCAGGACGGGGCCCTGTATCTCGACGAGACGGGACCCATACGCGTGCCGGTCGTGTTCGACAACCTGATCCACAGCGGCGAGATGCCGGTGACCATCGGCGTCTTCGTCGACCCCGGCCGCTTCGCCGGCGACGATCCGGAGGGGCCGACCCGCAACCGGAGCGCGGAGTACGACACGCTCTCGGATCAGTACGCCCGCTTCCTGCTCGAGGAGATCATCCCGGAGGTCCGCCGGACCTACCGCATCACGGACGATCCGGAACGGTGGGCGATCGGCGGCATCAGCTCGGGCGGCATCTGCGCGTTCACCGTCGCCTGGGAGCGGCCCGACCGGTTCCGGAAGGTCGTGAGCCACGTAGGGAGCTTCACGAACATCCGCGGCGGCCACGTCTACCCGGACCTCGTCCGCCGGAGCGCGCCGAAGCCGCTCCGCGTGTTCCTGCAGGGCGGGACCCAGGACCTCAACCTCCGCTTCGGCAACTGGTGGCTCGGCAACCAGCAGATGGCGAGCTCGCTCGAGTTCGCGGGCTACGACCTGCGGACGGCCTGGGGCGAGGGGGGGCACAACCTCGACCACGGCGGCGCGATATTCCCCGACACGATGCGCTGGCTCTGGCGCGACGCGGTCGGGGCGCCGTAGCGCGCCCTGACGGGCGCGTCGGGAGTCTGCGGCGGCGCGGAGTGCCCCACGGGGCGTTCCTACGGCGAAGACTCCCAGTCGGACGGCATGCTGGGTAGGCAAAGGACTCCGAAGAGAGACACATGAGCAGGAGTACGGCGGTCGATCGGCGGCGATTCCTCGCCGGGACCGCGGGCGCGATGGGCACCGCGGTCTTCGGGCGCCTCCCGCTGGGCGTGCTGGCCGAGCAGGCCGCGCCGCCGGCGGCCCAGGGCTGGGACGCGGGGCGCGTCCGGCACCTGCTGCCCGCCGCGAACGACTCGCGCTTCCTGATCAAGGCCTCGTTCGACCGGCCGCTCTCCGCTCCCCCGGTGCTCCGCGTCGGCGGTGCGGCGGCGACCGTTCGCATGACCGACACGGCGGGCGAGCACTGGCAGTTCCAGGCTTCCGGCCTCGCGGCGGGGCGGCGCTATACGCTCTCGCTCGCGGACGCCGGGGGCGCGGCGCTGTGCGAGCCGTGGCCGCTCGCCACCTTCCCGGCAACCGACGCCCGCCCGGAGCGCTTCCGGCTGCTCTTCTTCACCTGCGCGGGCGGCCCCGGCGGCAGCTACGCCGGCATCGGCGAGCGGAGCGGCTTCCTGCCCACCGCAATCCGCAACCGGCTGTTGCGCCGGGCGCTGTCGTTCACGCCGGACGCCGCCGTCGCGAACGGCGACCACATGTACTGGGACCTCCACACCTGGCTGGGCGACGGGGTCGGGGAGCTCAGTCCGAGCGGGCGCATCTCGAACTTCGACTTCTCCGCCTCGCCGTTCGCGGCAAGCAACGAGGCGGCCATGAAGGCGGCCGCGGGGCCGCAGATCGTGCCGGTCTACGGCACCGACTTCCGGTCGACGCCGGTCTTCTTCCTGCAGGACGACCACGACCACTGGGAGAACGACGCCGCGAGCGACGAGATCGTCAACTTCCCGATCCCCTGGTTCCAGTTGCAGCTCGCGCGCGCGACGCAGCATCTCTACTATCCGGAGTTCCTTCCCGACGCCCGGCGCCCCGCCGGCCTCCCCTGGTCCGGCGCCGGCGACCGCGGCGACCTGTCGGAGAGCTTCGGCACGCTGCGCTACGGCCGGCTGGCCGAGGTGCTCCTCTACGACGTGCGCCGGACGCTCACCCTCGCCGGTCCGACGGCGGTCTTCGTCGACCGGCAGGTCGAGCGCTGGCTGGCGGATCGGACGCGCGACGACGAAGTGCGGCACCTCGTCCACGCCCCGTCGAACCCCTTCGGCTGGAGCGCCGGGAAGTGGGGCGAGTGGTACCCCGACATCCTCGACCGGGAGAACGGGGAGCTGACGACCGCTGTGCCCAAGCCCTACTGGCAGGAGGGCTGGCTGCGGCAGCACGACCGGCTGGCGCAGGCCATCGCCGCCCAACCGGCGCGCGTCCCGCTCGTCGTCAGCGGCGACCTGCACGCCATCGGGATGGGGCGGATGCACCGGGCGGGAACGGTCGACCTGAACGCCAACCCGATCACGGCGGTGCTGAGCGGCCCGATCGGGACGTCGGTGCGGGGTTTCCCGTCGGTGGTCCGCGGCATCGGCGCCACGCCGCCCGCGCACCTCGATCTGGAGGAATCCGTCGCGCCCATCGAGGAGCACGGCTTCACGCTGGCGGACTTCCTGCCCGACCGCATCGTGCTGCGGCAATTCAAGTGGGACGTCGACCGCCAGCCGCTCGACGCCATAGACGGGCTGGAGCCGTTTCAGACGACGGAGCTCGAACCGCGCGGCTGACCGGGGAGCAGAGGACGATGCAGCAGCAGACCAGACGGCACATGTACATTGCGCTCCAGGACGACGACCGGATCGCGATC
>JAGWAJ010000139.1:986-2562 GCA_021296475.1 Acidobacteriota bacterium | reverse complement strand
TGGTCAACGACCACATCGCGGGCTGCTTCGCCCGCTCCGAGTGCGACGCCGAGCGCGCCGCGCTGACCCGCCCGGGGCCGGAGGTCTAGTCGACGACCATCGGGATGGCGGCCGCGCCCTCCCGGCGAGCGAGCAGATCCACCGTGCGCCCGTAGCCGCTTCCGACCTTCGCCTCTCGGTGCGCGAGACTGCCAGCAGAAGAGAGGGAGGCTCCGATGGAGACAGCTCTGGGTTCGCGGTCGGGGACCGCCTACGGTGACGGCTGGGTGCGCAGCGTCTGCACGATCTGCATGAACCGCTGCGGGATCCTGGCCCACGTCAACGAGGACGAAGTGGTCGACAAGATCCTCGGCGACCCCGACAACCCCCACAACCACGGACGCACCTGCGCCAAGGGCGACGCCGGCTTCGAGGGCTTGACCGATCCCGATCGCATCACCACCCCGCTGCGGCGCACCAACCCGGAGAAGGGCGTGGGCGTCGACCCGGGCTGGGTTCCCATCAGCTGGGACGAGGCCCTCGACGAGATCGCCGGGCATTTGCGCGACACCATCGCCGACGACCCCGAGAAGATCCTCTACACCAGCTTCGACATCTACCACCTGCGGGGCGCGCTGGCGGCGTCGTGGGTGACCGGCCTGGGGATGCCGGGCTACTCCACCTGGTCGGCCGCCATCTTCTGCGGCAACAACGTGCACGGCATCCTCTACATGAACCAGAACGCGTTCGAGAGCAACCCCGACCCCATCTACAGCCGCTACATCCTGAACTTCGGCGCCCAGTTCGGCTCGGTCGTGCACTACGACACCATGCACTCCACCCACGAGCTGTCGGTGCGCCGCTCCGACGTGCGGATGGTCTCGGTCGATCCGGTGTGCTCCTCGGCGGCCGCGGTGGCCGACGAGTGGGTGCCGATCCGCCCGGGCACCGACGCGGCACTGATCCTGGGAATGGTCGACCAGCTGATCAACGAGCTGGGCATCTACGACGCCGAGTTCCTCAAGAACTCCACCAACGCCGCCTACCTGGTGGGCACCGACGGCCGCTACGCGCGCGACCCGGCCAGCGGCAGGCCGCTGGTCTGGGACGAGAACGACGGACCCCGGCCCTTCGATGCCGGCACCGCCAACGCGGCCCTCACCGGGGTCTACACCGTGGACGGAGCCGAGGTCCGACCCGGGTTCCAGATGCTGGCCGACCACGTGCGCTCGTACACGCCCGAGTATGTGGAGTCGATCACCACCGTGCCCGCCGAGACGGTCCGCCGCCTGGCCAGGGAGTTCGGCGAGGCGGCCTGCATCGGCGAGACCATCACCGTCGACGGCGTGGAGCTGCCCTACCGCCCCGCCACCGTTGCCTGGTACCGGGGCCTGTCGGCCCACAAGCACTCGATGCTCAACGGCCTGGCCATCATCCTGCTGCCCACGCTCATCGGCGGCATAGACGTGCCCGGCGGGCTGCTGGGCGACCCGTGGGGCCTCATCGGCAAGGTCAAGGACCTCGAGTACACCTCGAAGGCCAGTGATGACGGGCTGATATCGCAGGGGTTCATCGGCGGCGGCCGGGTGGGGGGCCT
>JAGWAJ010000139.1:0-898 GCA_021296475.1 Acidobacteriota bacterium | reverse complement strand
GAGCTGTTCGGGGCGCCGCCGTTCCCGTCGATGATGATCAACTTCCAGTCCAACATGATGAAGAGCTCCGGCCCGCCCGAGGTCGTGGAGCGGTTCATCAAGCGGATCCCGTTCGTGGCCGCCATCGCCCGGCGCTTCGAGGAGACCACGCTGATGGCCGACATCGTGCTGCCCGACGTTCACTACCTGGAGCGGCTCACGCCCCTCGTCTACCAGCATCTGGCCGCGGGCGACTCGCGCCATGCGGCCTACGGGGCCAAGCCGGCGGTGCAGTCACCCGTCGAGGGCCCGGTGCCCGGCGAGCCCTACGTGGACGCCATGCAGATCTACCTGGAGCTGCTGCGGCGCGCCGACCGGCTGCCGCACTTCAACGAGGCGTTCAACAACATCGCCAAGATGCGCGAGCCCTACACGCTCGACGCCGACGGCAGCTACTCGTACTTCGAGATCTGCGACCGGTGGCTCCGCAACACCCTCGGGGACGACAAGGGGCTCGACTGGCACCTGAACGACGGGCTCTGGACCGAGGACAAGACGGTGCAGCAGAAGTTCCCGCGGCCGTTCTTCGACGCCAGGGCGCAGGTCTACTGCGAGTTCATGATCGACACCAAGGAGGACCTCGAGCGCACCATCGAGGAGCTGGGCATCGGTTGGGAGACCGACGACTACCAGCCGCTGCCGGACTGGAAGCCGGGACCGGCCTACGAGCGAACCGCGCCCCACGACCTGTTCGTGACCAACATGAAGGTCCCCAACCACGCCCTGTCCCACACCCACAAGAACTCGATCCTGTCCACCCTGTCGAACCGGCACAACGACCTGAAGTCGGTGTGGATCAACCCCAAGACCGCGGCGGCCCGGGGCATCACCCACGGCGACCTGGTGGAGATCGAGACGC
>JAGWAJ010000070.1:9275-16739 GCA_021296475.1 Acidobacteriota bacterium | reverse complement strand
CCGCCCTCGGCCAGACGTTGTCGGTCGGTGACGGGCGCTACGACGTCGCGGCCGTCCTGCCTTCCGATTTCGGCTTTCCGTCGACGTCCGTCGACGTCTGGATCGGCGCGCCCCCGGTCGCTTCGCCGGGTCCGGGATCGTACCGACTGGTCGGGCGCCTGCGGGACGGCGCCACTCTCGCCCAGGCTCGCGAAGACGCGACCCGGGTTTTTCGGGGGACGCTCGCCGCCGGCGCCGACTCGTGGAGCGCGGACGTACGTCCGATCGACGAGAGGTTGCGCGGCGAGCTCCGACCGGTCCTGCGGGTGTCGATGGGGGCGGCACTGCTCGTGCTGGTCGTCGCGAGCGCCAACGCGGCGACGCTCCTCATCGGGCGCTCCGTGCTGCGCCGGCGGGAGTTCGCCATCGCCCTCGGCTCCGGCCTGACGCGGCTGATCCGGGCCGCGCTGGCCGAGGGTCTGGCGATCGCCGGCGGCGGGCTGATCCTGGGACTTGCGGCAGCCTGGGCCGGTCTACGAGCGTTCGCGACCCTGGCTGCCGGTGTAGTGCCGCGGATCCACGCGGTCGGTATCGATCTCCCGGTGCTCCTTGCCGGTCTGCTGCTGACCGTCGCGGTCGGCGTCGTGTGCGGCGGCGCTTCCGCGGCCGGCGCCCTCCGGCGCGACGGCGCCGCCCTGCGCGCAGGCGCGGCGACGACCGGCTCGCGGACGACCAGGCGCCTGCGGGCAGCCCTGGTGGCCGGCCAGATCGCGTCCACCATCGTCCTGCTGACGGGCGCCGGACTGCTGGTGCGAACCGTCGACCGGCTGCTCGACGAAGACCCCGGCTTCGAGCCGCGGCAGGCGCTGACCGCACGGCTCATGCTCGCCGACACGCCGTTCATCGAGGGCGGCGACCACAGGGCCTTCGTGGAGATGTTGCTGGAGCGGGTGCGCGGCCTGCCGGGCGTGCAGGCGGCCGGGGTTGGCAGCGTGCTGCCTCCCGACGATGAGCCGGTAGCGATTCAGCTCCTCCATGAGGACCGGAGGGGCGCCTCGTCGAGACGCGAGATCGTCCTCTCGTTCGGCGCGGTCACCCGCGGGTACTTCGCGGCGCTGGGCACCCGGTTGCGGGAAGGACGCCGGTTCGAAGCCGCCGACGACTTCGCCGACGTGGGTCCGGTGATGCTGAGCGAGACCGCCGCACGTTTCGTCTACCCGGACGAGGACGCGGTCGGCCGCCCGCTGCCCTACAACATCGATGCCCTCGACATCGCGCATCGCGCGCCCATCGTCGCCGTCGTCGACGACATGAAGTACGAGGGGCTCGCCGCGCCGCGCGCGGGCTCGATATACGTCCCGTGGCAACGGGTGCCCACGGGCGTGTCGCACCTCGTGGTGCGGACCACCGGCGACCCGCTGGCCCTGGCCCCGGCCGTCCGCGACCTCATCGGGAACCTGAACCCGTCGTTGCCGGTGCCCGAGGTACAGACCCTGGAGGACCACGTCGCCGGCACGATCGCCGAGCGGCGGCTGCGCGTCCTGCCGGCTGCCGGCTTCGCTGCCCTGGCGCTGACCGTAGCGATGGTCGGTCTCTTCGGAACGCTGGCCCGCGCCGTGGCCGAACGGCGCAACGAGCTGGCCGTCCGCGCCGCCGTCGGCGCGTCGCCCGGCCGGCTCTTCCGGCTCGTCCTCGGAAGTGCCGTCGCCGTCACCGGGGTCGGGTTGGCGGCCGGCCTGCCCGCGGCGGCCGCCACCGGCCGCAGTCTCGCCGCCCTGCTCTACGGCGTCAGCCCGTTCGATCCGGTCACCGTGGCGACGGTCGTGGCGACCGTCGTCCTGGCCGCGCTCGCCGCCTCCGCGATTCCCGCGCGCCGGGCCGCCCGGCTCGACCCGATGGCCGCCCTGCGCGCGGAGTAGCCGGGATCGGACACGGCACGGGCTACCGCACCTCCGCCCGGGAGTCCTTCAACGCTTGGCGCTCCGGCAGACGAGCCGGGAAGCCTGGCCACGAGCGAGCCGACTCCGCTGAGGCCAGCCGATGAGGTGCCGATGAATCCCGGCCCATGCGAGAATGCGATGTGCGCCACCGTCACCTCAACCACGGGCGCTATTCGCTCGCGGCGATCGACGACGTGATCGCGCGTGGCCGATGGACCGACTGGGCAGACCTGCGCCGCGCCATTCGCGCGGATCCGTCTCTGGTGGACCGGGTGGAGCGCGTCGGCCGCGCGTGTACTCAATCCACCGCCGCCCAACGCCACTACTTCTGGTTGCACTATGTCCGCGCGCACCGCCGCCGGAACCTTGCCTGACTGGGAGCACTTGCTGTCGGCAGCCGCGCGCCTGCAGGCGCTGCTTCCCGGCGCGGTGCTCGTTAGAGGAACGGCGGCGGGCTCCATGCCGGCCACCGGGCTTCCCACGACGCCGATCGTGTCCTGACCGACCTGCGGTCGCACTTCGACGCCGTCCTGGGTCAACTGGAGTCCGCGGCAGGATGGAGGACGGCGCGCGTGAACCGGCCCGTCCTCATCCTCGGGAGCCTCGACGGTATCGAGACCGGGGTTCGGCAGCTCATCCGCTCCGAACCGTTGGAGACGACCACACTGTCCGTTGGAGACCAGCAGATCACGATTCCCACCGAGGCGGAGACCCTCCGGATCAAGGGCTTCTTGCTGCTGCGGCGAAACGCCACACGTGACTACGTGGACTTCGCCGCCGTCGCCGATCGCATCGGCGACGCTGCGACCGCCGAGGCCTTCGCGCACTTCGACGCGCTCTATCCGCAACCCAGCGGCGAATCCGCCCTCCAGCAGATGCTCGCCCAGCTCGCGAATCCGAAGCCCTACGATCTGGACGGTACGACCCTGTCGGAGTACCGCCACCTCGAAGCCCGCTGGCAGGACTGGGAAGCCATCCGCGCCGGCTGCGCCCACGCCTCCACGGTGATCTTCGACCACGTGTGTGATCTGGGATGAAGCCCGTCCGCCGCCAACTGAATGAGCGTGGTGCGTCCCCGCGCGCCTTCAGTACTGCCTCTCGAAGCGTGGCGCAGCGGACGGCCCCGTGTCCCGCGCGGCCGCGCTCCCCTACTACGGGGCGACGGTCGCCAGCGCTTCCCAGAACGACCGGATCTCCGGTTCCGTACCCGGACGCCCCGCCCGACCCGCCAGGATCTGCTTCGGCAGGAACTGCGGGCGCAGGAACTCCTTCCGCTTTGGCCCACTCGTCGCGCGTTCTTCCATCTTCATGATGCCGTGTGCGACCAGTTGCCGCTCGAGCTCTGGCCATCGCGGGTCAGCAAAGAGGCTCGACAGTGTGTCGTCCTGCAAGCACACAAGGGCGGTTCGATGGTACGCTCGCATGAGGCGCTCCATCAGCTCCATCACGGCGTCCGGTACGGCCGGGCCCTTCTGCCCGGCGTCGGCCGCGATGGGCGCCCCACACGACCGCAGCGTCTCCGCGATGAACGATGGCTGGTAGTGCGCGTCCGAGCCATCCTCGACCACTCGAATCCCAGCCACGTCCTCCACACCGAGTCCTGTCAGTTCCAGGCGCGTCGACTCTCGGCTGACCCTGGGTTCGTACAGCTGCAAACCGCCCGCCTCGCACGCCACGAACCGGGTCTCGGCAAGGTCCGTGCGCCGCATGACTACGTCGCTCAACGTGCAGCGCTTCAAGGTGACGTTCCTCAGATGACTGCCCGGGAATACCACGGACCGTAACGTGCAGCCCTCCACGACATGCCCGCAGCCCTGCTCCCGCACCAACGCCATGGCGAGCAGACCGGCGTTCTCGCGCACTTGCGCCGCGCGCCGACTCTCCTGCTCCGCCACCTTCGAGAGACGATCCAGCCGTGCCTGCGACCGGTCGCCCGCGGCTCGTGCGTCCGACGCAGCCACCTCCCGCGCTACCCGGTCGGCCACCTCCTCGGGCAAAGCGGAACGACCCAGTATGACGCGCAGATCCCCGCCTTCCGCGTCGAGTCGGGCCGCGATTGTCCTCGCGAGAAAATAGAAGAAGAAAAGCTCGTGCTCGAACGCGATTCCACCGCGCGCCGACGGCGCGTCGCCGCGCCCGAGAAACGCCATCGCCGGTAGCCGTTCCACAATCACCTGTCTCGCTGCGTCCGGCAAGCCTCCGTCATGCACGAAGTATTCCGCGACGAATCGAATGGAAGCGACGTCGAGCCCGCGAGTCTCCTGGTTCCACATCTCCTCCGCGAGCTCCTGCATCAGGTCCTCAAACTGCATTCCGGTCAGGAGGGGCCGCGACTGCCGATCCAGCAGCTTTTCGTTCAGTTCTCTCGAAGAGTACTCCCGGACGAGCGTGCGCAGCAGATCGTCGCCACCCGAGAACGACGCGTCGTGCTGCAACAGATTGACGACCCGCGTGAAGAACACCGGCTTTCGGGCCAGGTCGACTTGGTTCTTGAACGCACCCGTTACGCGTGCGCCGAATGCCTGCGACTCCGACGACGACCAGCCTCTCTCCGCGGTCCATCTGTCCAGGTAGTCCTGTTGATCCTCATCGGACCACTCCTGGATCTGAACGGGTACGTGGGACCAGGCCTGATCGCCGGTGGTCGAGGCACGCCCGGCCCTCTCCAGAAACTCCTCCTCGTAGTACGTGGACCGGGCTGAGGCGAGAATCTGGCCTTCTCCATCCAGCTGCTCGATGAATCCCGCGAGCGAGCTGAAGGCGTCGTCGTAACCGCTGACGCCAAGCAACTCGTCGAATCCGTCAATGACGGGCACGAGAACACCGATCTGCGCGAGGACTGCAACCGAATGATAGGTGAGACCGACCCTCAGGTCCTGCAGCTCCGTCGCAAGAGCCTCGTTCAGCCGTGCGAGCGGTCTCCCCTGAGCGTTCACATAGAGCAGCAGCCTGGAAATGCGTCCGCTCAAGTAGCCGTCCGCGTGGCGCCGCACCAGTTCCCGCAGGACACTGGTCTTGCCGGTGCCCGCCCCACCCGTGACCATGACCACCCGCGTCGTGTCCGCCTCCTCAGCGAGCAAATCGGTGAGCACCTCTATAGCCGGTCCAGAGACGCTCGGTGATGCCGCCTGCGTGGATATGTATAGCGTCGTCTTCTGCGCCGATCGGATCATCTGCGCAACATGGCGCAGATCGGCCATGCTAGGTCCGGAAACGAAGGCGCTGTACGGCACGCGGGGCGCGCTGTTCGCGTTGACCCAAACGCCCCGGTCCCGCGAAATCGAGAACGTGGCCTCCCGGGGCTTGCTGCGCATTGTCCAACTAGCGCGGAACGTGCGTTCGGACCCATCGACATCGACGCTCGTGCCCGGATCTCCGAACGATGCCAGATCGTGCCTGATGCGCCCGTTCCAGTACGAAAAGTAGTCAGTCATGTAGACGTCTGCTCCAAGCACTGGATACGTACTCCGTACTCGCCGAGAGTTCGATCGTTGAGCCCCTGGCCGAAGGCGCGCCGTCGCATCAAGGCGGCACCCGCCGGGTCGGCTGCATAAGCCGAGAGAGCAGCGGGTAGCAGATCGTCGTCGTCGCTGACGATTCCGACTCGGGAATGGCCGCGCGCGGCTGCGAAGACCGCGTCACACCCCAGCATGCCGTCGACCATCTTCTGCCGTCTACGCTTGCCGCGGAGACGTACCGTACCTCGCAGCTCGACACCAGGAAACTGGAGCATCGTCATCGCCAGTGTTGGCCGCACGATCAATCCTTGCCGTCGGCCACGGAGCACGGGAAGTAACGGCAACAGCCACAGTGCGGACGCGCTGTGAACGCCGTGTTCGTCGATCCAGCCGCCGTACAGACGCACGTCCAACTCACGCAGGCCCGGAAACACGGCCAGCGTGGCGCGAGCCAGAAGGTCAAGGAGCTCCCTCGTACGGATTTCCACCTCGTGTTCAGATCTGTTGTCCGGGCATAGATTGTCGTAGTCGACGAGTGCGAGTCCCTGCATCTTCTGTCGGATTCGAGCGAGGGCACGAGAACGGCTGGGCCGAACAGTCGCACGACGGGGCAACGACCAGGCCCAGGCGATCCACGTCTGCCGCAAGTGTCAAGGCAGGGCGAGCGCGACATACTCGCTCGGCATGTCCTCCCAGCCGACGGTGACGACGATGTACTGCCGCCCCTCGACCATGTAGGTCATCGGCGCGGCCGTCGTGCCTCCGGGGAGCTCCTTCTCCCAGATGACCTCTCCGGTCAGCTTGTCGTAGGCGCGGAACATCTTGCCGCCCGCCCCGCCCCAGATCGGCTGGAGCACGACGACGCCGCTGTTGCCGCCCTCGCCGAGGAAGACGAGCGACTTCGTGACCAGCGGAGAAACGCGGCCCGGCTGCCCGAGCGGCGGCAGGTCCAGGTCCTCCAGCAGCGGATGGTCCCGCGGCCCGTCGCCGTTGGCGACCGACCAGAGGATCTCGCCCCGCTTCAGGTCGATGGCGACCAGCCGGCCGTACGGCGGCTTGAACAGCGGCAGCTCGTTCGGCCCCTCGAGCAGGTTGAGGGTCTCGACCACCAGCCGCATATCGGAGCGGGGGTGCTCCGACGGCACGATGCCGATGACCGACTCGCTGTGGACGGACGGGACGTAGAGGATGCCCGTCTCCGGATCGACGGCGGAGCCACCCCAGTCGGCGCCCCCGACCACCCCCGGCATCTGGAGCGTCCCCCGGTTGCCGCCCGGCGAGGCGTCGACGAGCGACGGCGCGGTGAAGAGGGGTCCGGTCACGTGCTGATTGAAGACCTCGAGCGCCGCGGCCCGCAGCTCCGGCGTGAAGTCGATCAGGTCGTCGACCGTCGTCCCCTGCTGGTCGAACGGCGGCGGCTGCGTCGGGAACGGCTGCGTCGGCGCGTACCACTCCCCCGGCACGTCGCCGGGCGGGACCGGGCGCTCCTCGATGGGCCAGATCGGCTCGCCGGTGACGCGGTCGAAGACGTAGGTGAACGCCTGCTTGCTCACCGCGGCGAGCGCCTTGACCGGCTCGTCCCGCCCCTCGACCTGGAGGTCGATCACGTTGGGCGCGGCCGGGAAGTCGTAGTCCCAGATACCGTGGTGCACGGCCTGGAAGTGCCAGACGCGGCGCCCGGTCTTCGCGTCGAGGCAGACGATGCTCTCGGCGAACAGGTTGTCGCCGGGGCGGTAGCCGCCGTAGTAGTCGTTGGTCGGCGTCGAGATCGGCAGGTAGACGTAGCCCAACTCCTCGTCGGCGCTCGGCCACGCCCACATGTTCGTGTTGCCGCTGTACTCCCACGACGCCCGGTCCTCGGTGATGGCCGTCAGCCAGGTCTCGTTGCCCGGCTCCCCCTCGCGCGGGATGGTGCGGAAGATCCAGACCTGCTCGCCCGTGCGGACGTCGAAGCCGCGCACGTCGCCCGGCGGCATCTCCTTCATCGCGGGCACGTTCGGGTTGGTCACGTCCATCATCGCCGAACCGATGACGACGATGTCGCCCACGACGAGCGGCGGCGAGCCCCAACTGAACGTCTCCACCGG
>JAGWAJ010000070.1:0-9178 GCA_021296475.1 Acidobacteriota bacterium | reverse complement strand
GCGTCGTCGCTCTGCGGATCGTCCCAGTAGGCGACCGCGCGCGTCTGCCGCACCCGCTGGAACGGCACCCCGTCGCGGTCCGGCGGCGTGTCGAACCAGAGCACTTCGCCGGTGGTCGCGTCGAGCGCGGCGACCGTCCCCAGCGCGGTGCTGATGTAGAGGCGCCCATCCGCCATCAGCGGCGTGTTCTGCGACGCCACCGGCGGCGTCAGGTCGCTCCCCAGCCGCGCCGCGTCCGGTAGCACGGACTGCCGCCAGACGATCTCGAGGTCGCCGATGGTCTCGGCGTTGATCTGGTCGAGCGGCGAGTACTTGGTCCCGGCCGCGTCCGACCCGTATGAGCGCCACTCGACGTCCTGCGCGTGGACCGTCGGTGCGCCCACGGCAACCGCCAGCGTCGCAATCAGACAGATTCCCAATCCAGTAGCGGATCGCACGTCACACTCTCCTCGTCGTTCGCGAAGCATCACGGTGCCTACTGCCCTTCGGCCGCGATCTCGTCGTAGAAGCCGGGGATGCTGCGGCGCATGAACAGGCCGTTCTCGGCCGTCGTCCAGCTCAGCTCGGGGGTCACGATGCGCGCGGGGGCATCCTCCTTTGCCAGGCCACCGTCGATCAGCTCGCGCATCCGGGTGCGGACGGCGACGAACTGGTCGCGGAACGCCTCGACGTCGGCGCGCGTCATCAGGCCGCCGTGGCCCGGGATGGCGGTGTCGAAGTCGAGGGCGAGGATGCCGTCGAGCACGCCGAGCCACTCCTGGCTGCTGCCGCCGTTCGCGTAGTCGATGAACGGCGCCGTGCCGTGGAGCAGATCGCCGCCGTGGACGGTGCGCAGATCCGGGAAGTAGACGACCGAGTCGCCATTCGTGTGCCCGCGCCCGAGGTGGTGTGCACGCACCTCGACCCCGCCCAGGTGCACGGCGGTCTGGTCGGTGTAGACGATGCGCGGCGGCGCTTCCTGCTCGTTGCGGATCATGTTCTTCCGCGCGTTCTCGTGCGCGATGACGTCCGCCGTGTCGATGAACCCGACGTTGCCCCCGGCGTGGTCGCCGTGGTGGTGGGTGTTGATGACGTAGCGGATTGGCTGATTGGTCACTTCGGCGACGCGCGCCCGAATGGCGTCGACGTTGCGCGGGAACTTGTCGTCGACGAGGACGACGCCCGCGTCCGTCACGCGCACGCCGACGTTTCCGCCGACTCCGTTGATGTAGTAGAGCCCGTCCTTCACCGCCGTCACGCTCAACGGATCCGGCTCCTGGCCGGTGACCACGATGGCGATGGCCGACGCCGCGACGAGCGCCACGAGGACTCCGGATCGTGAGATACCGCGCATGTCGCTTCCCTCCTCTTGACCCCTCGGACACAGGGCGTCGGCGGTGACGCCAGCGAAACGGACGGCAAGCACTGCCGCTCCGATTATAGTGGCCACGAGCTTCGGGACTGGGGTGCGGGAGCGACGAGACCGCGTGCACTGTTCGTAGGGCCGCCTGCCCACGTCTGCACCGTTCTACGGCGCAGACTTCCAGGACCACGAACCTGGGCGCCGCCACCGGGCGGGACCGGTTCACAGAGGATGGGCAAGCAGGTCGCGCCCGTCGGCGCTGTCGATGATCCGGTCGCCGGCCGCCGTCAGGCGATCGGGATCCTCGAGGCTTGCCAGCGCCTCGACGATCCGTTCGGCGGTCGCCGCGTCGAACTTGCGCGACGCGAGTCGGCCGAGCAACGCACGCTGGCTGGCGAGCCCGTCCGCGCGGCCTTCCCGGAGCCCTGTGTCGTGGGCCTGCCGGCGGTGGCCGGCGAGTTGCGGGTCGTCCTCGGGTCTGGTGCCCTCTCGCCGTCCGAGCCGTCGGCCCACGCGGGTCAGCTCGGTGAGCGTGCGCGGGCTCAGGGTCGTCTCGTTGAGAGAGGCGTGAATCGAGGTCGCCCTCCAGCCGGGGAACGCCCGGCTCTCGTCCGCGATGCGGTAGCGGCCCTCGTCGAGGAGATAGAGGGTCAGCCCGGGATGAAGGCGGCGGGGCCGACTTCGAGACGGCTCGTCCGGGGTTTCGACCCACACCTCGGGGAAACCCCACGCCTCGTACAGGGAGAGCTTGTTGCGCCGGACGTCCGTCGTATGGTCGACCTCCAGGATCACCTCGGGCAGCGGGTCCTCGCCCTTCACGACCGCCTCGCCGCGCGGCAGCCGGACGCCGGGATGGAGGTAGAGAGTCTGGTCAGCCTCCATCATCTGTCGGGGACGTCCGTCCTCGTCGCGTTCCAGCAGATAGACCGATTGGTACAGACGGATGCGCGACCCGCGCTCCAGGGAGAGCCGAACGACGATCTCGCTCAGGATGCCGACCGGGCTCTCGTGAACCCGGCCACCGTCGCGGAGGATCCACGCCGTTCCGGCCATCGCCGACCAGTACTCGATGCGCCCGTCGTAGGCCACGATCTCGTCCCACGTCATCGAGACCGGGTCACAGCCGGGAAAGTCGATGAGCGGGGCCAGCTCGGCAGAATCTGCCGGCGTGGCGCCGGGAGGCGTCCGGCCCGCGGTGAACGGCCAGGGTCTGGTCACCATGGCCGCCGGCCTCGCAGCGGCCGATTCGTCGTGTTATTTGCCACACGCCATCGTGCCACTGTTCGGCCCGCCGATGCAACCCCGGAATGTTGGATCGGGGCACCGCGGTAGGATTGAGGCCCCGTACGGATCGATGCTCGCGCCAAGGCCCGCAGGACCGTCAAGCGCCTCCGTGCTCGAACTCCTGGCTGGCACGGCTCTCCTCCACGGAATGTTCACGAGCTAGAAGTCGACCGCGATGCCTATCTGCGCACGGAGCATGCTCAACGGTGAACGCTCCGGCTCGAATGTCGCGCCGTGCTCGTCGCGCTGGATTGCACCCCTCGTGAGGTAGCTGACGTCGCCGCCGGTCAGGTACCGGAGGCCGAGACCGAGGCTCAGCCCCGCGTCGCGCCCCGCAACCAGCACGACCGTGACCCCGCCCCCGAACCCGGCGCTGGGCGCGTAGTCGCCGAGATGCGTGGTCGACGCTCCGGCGTCATTCCCCAGATCGGCCGACGTGCTGGTATAGGCGTAACTGAACCCCAGCAGCCCCTCCGCGTAGGGCCGAACGCGACCCGTTCGCGGTTGGACCCGCACGAGGGCGTGCGCGCGGAAGACGTTGTTCGTGGTGTCGACGTCGCTGACGACCTCGGGCAGGGCCGGGAACAGGGCGATGTGCCGGGTCTCCGTGCCGTAGCGCAGGTAGTCGATCGCGGCGCCGACCGAGACAGGCGTCCGGCCGAGACCCACGCCGAAGTCGAGGGCTCCTCCGAAGCTCGCCCCGGTGTTGTCTCCGAATGCCCCGACCGGCACCCCGACCGCGAACCCCGGGTCGAGCCGAAAACGTCGGAACCCCAGGACATCCGCCGCGCGGGATGCCGGAGCCTGCGCGGCCGGCTGCGCGGCCGGGGTGGATGGACGCGTCTCCGAGCGCGCCTCCTGCCGCGGCTCCGGCCCGCTGGAGTGCTGCACTTGCGCCAACGCGGGCGAGGCGGCCGCGAGCCAGAGCCCGCAAACGACCACTGCCACCGAGCGAGTGAACGGGACCAGATTCATCGTCTCCATATTCGTCATTCGTCGCTTCCCTCGTGCGGGGGGCGAGCGCTCCCATCGCTTTCTCGACGGTGAAGACATGCAAGCCTTGCGCCGCGCCCACCGTCAGGGCACGGTCCCCAACGTGGAAGGCGTCAGGGCTGCGGATTCGTCCCCCGCGGTGGACGGACCCCTGACCTCATCCCAGGACGATCGGCGGCGCCGGAATCCACGCAATACGCGTCGGGTGCCGTACGCCGGGCGGCGTATACAATGCGGCGGGGAGGAAGCCATGACCGCAGGCGCTTCGACCATCGGACGGGCCGTTGCCGTTGCCGCAGTCGCCTCGGTGCTCGCGCTCGGCGCCGCTCCGGCGGGCGCCGACGACTGGCCGGAGTTCCGCGGCCCGACCGGGCAGGGTCACGCGCCCGACGCGGGAGTCCCCCTCACCTGGAGCGAGACCGAGAACGTCACCTGGAAGGTCCCGGTGCCCGGGCTCGGCTGGTCGTCCCCGGTGGTGGCGGACGGGCGCATCTGGCTCACGAGCGCCGTGACGGAACCCGACGCGGGGAGCTCGCTCCGATTGCTCGCCTTCGACGTCGCGACCGGCGACCAGACGCTCGACGTCGAGGTGTTCGACAGCAGCGAGGTCTATCCGCTGAACCCGAAGAACAGCCTCGCCTCACCGTCGGCGGTGGCCGACCCCGACGGCGAGCGAGTCTACGTCCACTTCGGCGCCACCGGGACCGCGGCGGTCGCGACCGACGGCAGAATCGTCTGGCGCGCGCGGTTCCCCTACATCTCCCAGCACGGGAACGGCGGGTCGCCGATCCTGCATGACGGCCGGGTGATCCTGAGTATCGACGGCTACGACACCGCGTTCCTCGTGGCGGTCGATGCCGCGACGGGCGAGGAGCGCTGGCGGAACATGCGGCCGGACCCAGTATCGCAGGCCTACTCCACGCCGCTCACGATCCGCGTCGGCGACCGCGAGCAGATCGTCGGCGTCAGCGCGTTCCGGACGACCGGGCACGATCCGCGGACCGGCGAGGAGATCTGGCGCGTCCGCTACCCCAACGGGTTCTCCAACGTCCCCCGGCCGGTCCACGGCCACGGGATGGTCTTCGTCTCCACGGGGTTTCAGACGCCCGTGCTGCTCGCGGTCCGGACCGACGGCTCCGGCGACGTCACGCGCTCCCACATCGCCTGGCGGCTCCGCCGCGGTGCACCGCTGACGCCCTCGCCCATCCTGGTCGGCGACGAGCTGTACGTCGTCACCGACTTCGGGATCGCGACCTGCGTCGACGCCCACACCGGCGATATCCACTGGCAGGAGCGGCTGGGCGGCAACCACTCGGCGTCGCCGGTGTTCGTCGACGGGCGGATCTACTTCCAGAACGAAGAGGGCGTGACCACCGTCATCGCCCCCGGCACGGAGTTCCGCGAGCTCGCCCGCAACCGGCTCGACGGCGTGACCCTCGCCTCGATGGCGGTGTCGGACGGCGCGCTGTTTCTGCGCACCGACACCCACCTCTACCGCATCGAGGAGCCGTGAATCGAGGGCTCACGGCGCGTGGACGTGGATCGCGTCCGTGCCGCGCGGCAACTCGAACACCATACCCTCCGTCGTCAGCACGGCGTCATCCGGCAGATCGCGCGCGAAGATCTGTTCCATCAGGAAGTTGCGCGGCGCGGGGACCAGGTGATAGAGCGCGAGCATCCCCACGTCGGCACTCGCCGCGAGCGCCGGCAGGTCGCCGACGGCGGCATGATAGTCCTGGACGTCCCGGAGTATCGTGGCCTGCCGGATTCTCCCCGCCTGTCGGGCGCCCGCTTCGAGCGCGCTGACGATCGCCAGCGACAGGGCGTCGTGCAACAACAGGTCTGCATCCTGCGCGGCGGCCCGCAGCGGTTCGACGACTACCGTATCGCCGCTGACGACAACCGAACGGCCGCCGTGGTCGAAGCGGTAGCCGAAGGCCGGCTCGACCGGGGAGTGGTCGACCGGAAAGGCGGTGATCCGCAACCCGTCGCGCTCCAGGATGACGCCGGCCGCAACCGTCTCGGCCTCGAGCACGCCGAGCTCGGGAGGGAGCAGATCCGCGCCGTGATGGGCAACGCGGTAGCGCCGGTCGAGCGCGAACGCTTCGTTGAATCCCGCGGCGATGCGCTCCACGCCGGCCGGACCGGCGATCCGCAGGGGCGCCGGCCGCCCGGCCACCCAGGAAGCCAGGTTGAAGTCGGCGATGCCGGCGATGTGGTCCGAGTGAAAGTGGGTGAGCAGGATGGCCCGAAGCGGCTGCAGCGGCTCGCCTGCGAGCAGCATCACGTCGTTCGAGCCGGTTCCGGCATCCACGATGTAGAGCGCATCGCCGGCGGTGACCGCGACGCACGCCTGAGCGCGGCCGGGTGCGATCAATGGTGAAGAGGTGCCGCACATGAATACGCGCAGCCCCTCGGCTCGCGGGGCCGCTGCGCGGTCCAACCCGGCCGCTACGAACCGTTCGAGGAGCAGGTCCTGACCGGTCCGCGTACCCACGAAGAACCATCCGGATGCGGCCAGCGCCAATGCCACGGCCGCGGCAACCGGGAACAGTGCCTTCATCCAGCGGCCTCGATGAACCAATGGACGACCGGAAGCACGTCAGCCATCCCATCATCATACGCCGGTCGCTCGTGCTGTATACTGCGCTGTATGTCGGCTACGCGCACGCAGATCTACCTGCAACCGTCTCAGCGCCGCCGGCTCGACGAGATCGCCGGCTCGCAGGGCACGTCTCTGGCCGCGGTCGTCCGTGAAGCCGTCGAGCTGTACATCGCGCAGGCGCCCGTCGACCCCACGACGGCTCTGGAGAGCACTTTCGGCGCCGCACCCGGCGCGTCCTTCCCGGGACGCGACGAATGGGAGGTGCGAGCCCGGCGACTGAAGAACGTCGAGTAATCCGGTGGCCAATCTCCTGGTCGACACGGACACCTTCATCGACCATCTGCGCGGCGCCCGAGAGTTGAAGCCGGGGCGGCATCGCGTCCACTACTCGGTCGTGACTCGCTGCGAACTGCTCTCCGGCGAGGTCGGATCGGCCTTGACTCGACGGCTCCTCGATCCCTTTCGCGAGCTGCTGGTGGATCGGCGGGTGGCGGAGCGAGCCGGCCGGATTCGCCGCGAGACGGGAATCGCCGTCCCCGACGCGCTCATCGCGGCGACGGCCATCGAGCACGACCTGGCGCTCGTCACCCGCAACCGCAGGCACTTCGAGCCGGTGAAGCGGCTACGGCTGCGCGACCTCGCCCAGGCCCGACCCGCGGTGCGGTGAGCGCCACGCCCGGCGCCACCGGTGTCGCCTACTCCTCCGGCAGCCGGTAGGCGATCAGCTCGCCCGGGAATCCGCCGCCGCTGATCGCGGTGACGATGTACTGGCGCCCCTCGTGCAGGTAGGTCATGGGGGACCCGGACACGCCGGCCGGCATGTAGACCGCGCCGACCTCCTCGCCCGTCGCCTTGTCGTAGGCGCGGAGCATCGCGCCCACCTCGCCGGACGGCGTGGTGAACGTGCCCGCCTCGCCCGCGATGAGCAGCGTCTTCGTGTTCAGCGTGCCGACACGTCCGATGCGCCCGGTGCGGGGAAGGTCGACCCCGGCGAGCAGCCGGTGGTTGCGAATGTTGTCGGGCGTCTCGCCGTGCGGGATCTGCCAGAGGATCTCGCCCTCCCCGAGGTCGATGGCGGTGATGCGGCCCCACGGCGGCTTGATGATCGGGATGCCCTCGACGGTGAGCGACGCCTCCGCGGCCGAGATGCCCTCGCCGCGGCCCCGGATGAAGTTCATGTCCGACCGCTCGGGGTCGTTGACGAGTCCGAGCGAGACCACCTGCGTGAACGTGTAGAGGTAAATGACCCCCGTCTCGGGGTCGTACGACCCGCCCGGCCAGTTCGTGCCGCCGGCCTGCGACGGCAGCATCAGCGTGCCGAAGACGCCGTCCGCCTCCGACACGGTTGGCGGCGTGAAGATCGGGCCCGTGCGGTGGCGCGACGCAACCTCTTCCGCCCGCCGCCGCAGCTCGGGCGTGAAGTCGATCAGGTCGTCGAGGTCGACACCCTGCCGGTCGTAGGCCGGCGGCTTCGTCACGTACGGCTGCGTGAGCGAGAGCAACTCGCCCGGCACGTTCGACGGCTCCACCTCGCGCTCCTCGATGGGCCAGATGGGCTCGCCGGTCACCCGGTCGAACACGTAGAGCCACGACTGCTTGCTCGGCTGCGCGACGATCTTGCGCAGCTCGCCGTCGATCGTCACGTCGGCCAGGATCGGGGCGCACGGCAGGTCCCAGTCCCAGACGTCGTGGTGGATGAACTGGAAGTGCCACAGCCGATCCCCGGTCTCCATGTCGACTGCCACCAGGCTGTCCGAGTAGAGGTTGTCGCCGTGCCGATGGCCGCCGTAGTAGTCGTTGGTCGGCATCTCCGTCGGGAGGTAGACGATGCCCAGCTCCAGGTCGGCGCTGATCTGGCCCCAGACGCCCGTGTTTCCCGTGTAGCGCCAGGAATCGTTCAGCCAGGTGTCGTTGCCGTACTCGTCCGCGCCCGGAATCGTGTGGAAGATCCACTTCCGCACCCCGGAATCGGCATCGAAGCCGCGGATGTAGCCCTTCGTGTTGCGCATCGAGCGCGGCGCGCTCCCCGGCACGTGCGCCGCTCCGACGACGACCGTGTCGCCCGCGACCAGCGGCGTCGCGTGCAGTCCGATCTCCCCCGCCAGCGGGTCGATCTCCTGATCCATGTTCTGCATCAGGTCCACGATGCCGTCCTCGCCGAAGCCCGCGAGGCGCTCACCGGTCTTCGCGTTCAGGCCGATCAGCCGGTAGCCGGGGGTCACGTAGAAGATCTGCCCGTCGCCGCCGTCGTCCCGGTAGGCCAGGCCGCGGCCCGACCGGCGGCGCGGCGCCACCTCGGCCCGCTCCCCTTCGTCGAGCCGGTGCATCCAGAGCAGCTCGCCCGTCCCGGCGTCCGCCGCGATGGCGGCGCGGCGCAGGCCGGCCGTCGTGTAGATCACGCCGTCGACCATCAGCGGCGTCGACTGGAGGTTGTACTCCGGCTCCGGGCCGAAGTTGGCCGTCCGCAGGCGCCAGGCGACCTCCAGATCGTTGAAGTTGTCGGCCGTGATCTGGTCCAGCGGCGCGTAGCGGGTGTTGGCGATGTCCCCGCCGTAGCTCCGCCACTCCCCGTTGTCCGTCTGAGCCGCCGCCGGTTCCGCACCTACCGCCAGCAGCATCGCGAGCGCAACCGCCGATCCCGACTGTCCTCGATGTCTGCGCACGTCAGATCTCCTCGCCCTCGCCCGACGCGGACGCCGGTCGCGTCAGAATCTCCTTGCCCTCACCCGGCGCGGGCGCCGGTCGCATCAGATCTCCTGGCCGTCGCCCGGCGGAGACGCCGCTCACGGCGAAGCCGATCGAGACGACCGCCGCCGGGCACGGCGAACCGCGCCGCGCCTACTCTCCCGGCAGCCGATAGGCAATCAGCTCCCCGGGGAACCCCGGCCCGCTGATCGGCATGACCACGTACTGCTGCCCGTCGTGCATGTAGGTCATCGGCGACCCCGACACGC
>JAGWAJ010000069.1:10445-22399 GCA_021296475.1 Acidobacteriota bacterium | reverse complement strand
CCGCGAGATCTCCACGACGATCCGGCTCATGGACGGGGAGACGAGCATTCTGGCCGGACTGATCCGCGACGAGGAGCGCGAGGTGCTCGAGGGCATCCCCGGCCTGAGCAGCCTCCCCGTCATCGGCCGCATATTCGGGCGGACCGAGACGAGGACGCAGGAGACCGACATCGTCTTGACGCTCACGCCGCACATCCTGAGCGGTCTCGAGCTCGACGAGGAGGATCTGCTGCCGTTCCGGGTGAACGCCGACCTCGCGGCGGCCACGCCGGCCGGGTTCGCCCAGCCGCCGGTGCTGGACCGGCTGCAGCCGCGCGGACCCGCCGGCGACCCCGGCCGGCTGGAGCCGCCGGCGATTCTCGAGCCGGTCCGCCCGCCGTCGCTCCCGACCCGCTGACCGGAAACCGTCCCCCGTGGCTCCGATTCCCGCCCAACCATGCCTGCGGGAAATCCGCGACGTTCTAAGGCGCAGACGCCCGGTTCGCTACGGAGCGGCCTCGACCGCCACCTGTGCGCCCAGCCCGCGCAGCCGCGCCACGACGTCGGCATAGCCCCGCTCGACGGTCTCGAGCGGCCCCACGCGGCTCTCGCCGCGCGCGGCCAGCGCCGCGGCAATCAGCGCCATGCCCGAACGCAGATCGCGGGTGTCGAGGTTGCGCCCCTGCAGGCGGCGTGGTCCGGTGACGATGATGCGGTGGGGATCGCACAGGAAGAGGTCCGCGCCCATCCCGCTCAACTGCTCGAGGGCGAAGAGGCGCAGCTCGTACATCCAGTCGTGGATGAGCGTGCGGCCCTCGGCCTGCGTAGCGAGCACGGTGACCAGGCTGACCATGTCGCTCGGGAAGCCCGGCCACGGAGCGGTGGTAATCTGACGGATGCCGCGCGGCGTCGACCGGTGCACGCGCAGGACGTTGCGGTCGACCTCGCACTCCACCCCCATCCGTCGGAGAACCGAGACGACCGGCTCGAGGTCGGAGCCGCGGGCACCCGTCACTTCGACCTCTCCGCCCGTCAGCACCGCTGCCACGGCCCAGCTCCCGGCCTCGATGTAGTCGCCGCGGAGCCGGTGCCGGACGCCTGTGCGCGCAGCACCGCCGACGACGCGGACGGTCGGCGTGCCCGCACCCTCGATCGTCACGCCCATCCGCCCCAGGAACTCGCACAGCTCGACCACGTGCGGCTCGCAGGCCGCGTGCCGGATCTCGGACGTCCCGTCCGCCGCCGCCGCGGCCAGGATGGCCGTCTCGGTACCGGTAACCGATGCCTCGTCCAGGTACAGCGAGGCGGCGTGCAGGCCGTCGGGCGCGTCGAGCGCGTGGCCGCTTCCGGTCGCGTCGCGCGCCCCCATTGCCCGGAGCGCCTGCCGGTGGACGGAAAAGGTCCGTCGCCCGGGAAAGTCTCCGCCGGGGGGGGCGAGCCGGGCGCGCCCGAGCCGGGCCAGGAGCGGACCGACCAGAAGCACGGATCCCCGCAGCTGTCCCACGAGGCGGGCGTCCGGCTCGTCGTGCGCAACGTGCCGGCACTCGACACGGACCGTGGTCGTGCCGAGCCCCTCGACCGTGGCGCCCAGGCCGCGCAGCAGCTCCCCCATGACCGCAACATCGCGGATCCGGGGCACGTTGGTCAGCTCGCACGGCTCGGAGGTGAGGAGACAGGCCGCCAGCAGCGGAAGAGCGGCGTTCTTGTTCCCTTCGACGTCGACGCGCCCTCCCAGTCGGTGGCCACCCTCGACGACGAGCCGGGTCTTCGTCCCCAACCGCGGATCGTGCTTCACGCTACGAGAACTCTCCCAGATAGACGACCTCGCGCCGCAGGACAACGCCGAACGTCGCCTTGACCCGCACCCGGCACAGATCGACGAGGGCGCGGACGTCGCGCGCCGTCGCGCCGGGGCCGGCCACGATGAAGTTCGCGTGCCGCTCGGAGACGCGGGCGCTCCCGATCGCGGTTCCCTTGAGACCGGCGCGGTCGATCAGGGCGCCCGCGGAGGCCGGCACGTCCGCCGGGAGGATCGAGTTTCGCGGCTCGGGATTGCGGAAGACGCATCCGGCGCTCGGAACGCTCAGGGGTTGGGTGCGCTTCCGGTAGGCGAGGGCCTCCCGGGCGCGGGCGCGCAACGCGGCCGGATCGGCTTCCGCGACGGCGAACTCCACCCAGAGCGCCACCTCGCCGGTCTGCTGCAGCCGGCTGGCATCGTAGCCGAACGCCATGGCGCCGGCCGGCGCCACTCGCTCGGCGCCGTCCGGCGCCGCCATCCCGACCGCGGCCACGACCTCGCTCAGCAGCCGGTCGCGGAAATGGGCGTTCCCGTAAACGGCGCCGCCCACGGTCCCGGGCGTGCCGGCCCAGCCCTCCAGCCCCGCGAGCCCGCGGCCGATGGTCCAGCGGACCAGGCCGTTCAGGGTCACGCCGGCTGAGGCGCGCACGATGCCCGGCCGCACCAGCTCGATGCGGCGCTCCCGCGGACGGACGACGAGGCCCCGCACCCCGCCGTCGCCGATCAGCACGTTCGACCCCCCTCCGAGCACCGTCACCGGGACGCCGGCACCGGTTGCCGCCGCCACTGCGCTCCGCAGATCACCAGCCGTCGGCGCATCGCAGAACCAATCGGCGGCGCCGCCGATCCGGAAGGTCGTGTAGGGCGCGAGCGGCTCGCGCGCGCGGATCGCCGGCACCTGCAGGGCCGCTCCCGCTCCGGGCCATGCCACGGCCGGCTCGGCGTTCGTCATCCGTCGCGTTCCAGCGCCAGCAGCGCTCGCTCCAGGCGCACGAGGGCCCGGAGCGCGGTCGCCTGATCGCACGCCTCGAACTCGATCCAATCGCCGGGCGCCAGTTGTCCCACGAGCGGCAGGTCCGCGGTGATGACGGTACCGATCCGCGGGTACCCGCCAGCGGTTTGACGGTCGGCCATCAGCACGATCGGCTCTCCGCCCGGCGGGACCTGCACGGCGCCGAACGGCGTCGCCGTCGAAAGCAGGTGTCCATCGGTCCGCCGCGGGAGGAGCGCGCCCCGCAGACGATACCCCATCCGATCCGACTGCGGCGTCACGAAGTAGCGCGTGGTCAGGAACGAATCGACCACACGGGGCTCGAAGTGCGCATCGTGGGGGCCCAGCACGACGCGCACCCGGGCGCCGCCGTCCGGCAGCGCCAACGGGGAGCGAAAGCGCCGCGGCAGGGGTTCCATCCGCCCCGCGGTACCGATCGGCAGCAAGTCGCCGGCGCGCAGCGCCCGCCCGTCCAGACCTCCGGTTCGGCTGCCCAGGTGGGTGGCGCGGCTCCCGAGCACGGCCGGAACAGCGACGCCGCCCGCCACCGCGAGGTAGGCCCGCGCGCCCCGGCGGCGCTGCCCGAACGTCAACCGCTGCCCCGCCGCGGCCAGCGCCGGCGCATCCGACGGAATCGAGGCGCCGGCGAGCTGCAGCGGGAACGCCGCCCCGGACACCGCGAAGCGCGCGGCCTGCCGGAACTCGATCTCCGGGCCGACGAGCGTCACCTCCAGCGCAGCCGACGACGGCGAGTTCCCGACGGCGGCGTTGGCGACCCGGTAGGAGACGGCATCCATCGGCCCGGCGACCGGGACGCCGAGGTGCTGGCGGCCATAGCGCCCGCCGTCCTGCACCGTGGTCAACAGGCCGGGGGACCGAATCGCAAATCCCCCCGCCGCCCCACCAATCCCCGCCTCACGGCTTCGCTCGGGACCCAACTCCATCCTCCAGGAGTCCGCGCCTCCGGCGGGGAGGCGGGGCCGCCTTACGGCGAAGCCTCCTCGACTTGCGCGACCTGCGCGCGATAGTCGGCCTCGCCGATCGGCACGAAGCGCACGGCGTCGCCGGCCTGCAACAGGAAGGGCTCCGTGCGATCCGGGTCGTACACCCGGCGGGGCGTGCGTCCGACGAGCTGCCAGCCGCCCGGCGCCTCCAACGGGTAGACACCGGTCTGCCCGCCCGCGATACCGACCGACCCGGCGGGTACCCGCAGACGCGGAGCGTCCCGCCGCGGCGCCGCGATCGTCGGGTCGACGGTGGCAAGGTAGGCGAATCCCGGCAGGAAGCCCAGCATATAGACGCGGTAGGTCGGAGCGGCATGACGCGCCACGACCGTCGCCGGGCTGCAGCCCCCGAAGCGCGCGACCGCCGCCAGGTCCGGGCCGAGCGTACCGCCGTAGCAGACCGGGATCTCCACCGTGCGCGGCGGCGCTACGGGGACGTCCGGCGCGGAAGCGACCTCCCCCGCGATCCGCTCCACCCGGTCCGCGAGCCCATCGACGTCGGTGCGCAGCGGATCGAAGTGGACCGTCACGGCCGCGTAGCTGCCGACCACGTCGCGCACGCCGGCGCAGGAGGACTCCCGGATGGCCGCCGCGGTGCGGACGACGCACGAATTGACGGCCGGGTCGATCCGCTCCTCGAAAGCGAGCACGAGCGCGGCATCCCCCAGCCGGGACAGGCTCCACGGCATCGCTGCCCTGCGCTTCCGTCGTTCAGGCCGCGGCCGCGAGTCGGTCGAGCAGCCGCTGGTGCACGCCGCCGAAGTCCCCGTTCGACATGACGACGACCAGGTCGCCGTCCCGAGCCTCGCGTCCCACGACATCCACGATGTCGTCGACGGAGTCCAGATGGCGGGCGGGAACGCCCGCCTCGGCGATGTCGGCGGCCAGTGTCGGCGCCGAGAGCCGCTCCGATTCCGAAAGGCCCGAGCGGTAGACGGGACCGATGACCACGCGGTCCGCGACCGCCAACGCCTCCGCGAACGCACGCTGGAACACGCGGCGGCACGCCGTCGCCGAGCGGGGCTCGAAGACCGCCCAGATGCGCCCCGCGGGCGCGGTCTCCCGGACGGCGGCGAGCGTCTCCCGCACCGCCGTCGGGTGGTGGGCGAAGTCGTCGTAGACCTCGACGCCCCGTGCAGCGCCGCGACGCTCCAGCCGCCGGCGTACCCCGCGGAACGTGGACAGGCCGGCCGCCGCCTTCTCGGGCGGGATGCCCACGGCGGACGCGGCGGCGGTCGCGGCCAGCGCGTTCCTCACGTTGAACGCGCCGATGAGCGGCAGATCGACCTGGGCGACGTGCTCACCCGCATGCTCGACCGTGAAGCGGGTGCGGCCGTTCCGCGAGCTCACGCCCACCGCCCGCCAGTCCGCCCCGGGCGCGACACCGAAGGTCTCGACCGGGCAGTGCGCCGCGGCGCCCAGTCCGCGGGCCTCCTCATCGTCCGCCCCGAGCAGGATCCGGCCGTTGCCCGGGACCAGTCCGACCAGCCGGCGGAACGCCAGGCGCAGCGCATCGAGGTCCGCGTAGATATCGGCATGGTCGAACTCCACGCTCCCGACCACGGCCACGAACGGCAGGTACTTGAGGAACTTCGCCGTCTTGTCGAAGAAGGCGCTGTCGTATTCGTCGCCCTCGATCACGAACAGGTCGCTCCGCCCCAGTCGGAAGCTCGCATCGAAGTTGCGCGGGATGCCTCCCACGAGGAAACCCGGCTCGGCGTGCGCCTCGACCAGGGCCCACGCCAACATCGACGTGGTGGTCGTCTTGCCGTGGGTGCCGGCGACCACGATGGAGCGCCTCCCGCGCAGGAAGCTGTCTCGCAGCATCTCCGGCAGGGACACGTAGTGCATGCGTCGGGCCAGCACGGCCTCGACCTCGGGGTTGCCGCGCGACACGGCGTTGCCGACCACCACCAGGTCGATGTCGTCGGTCACGTGCCGGGCGTCGTAGCCGAGGAGGGGCGTTATCCCCTGCGCCGCGAGGAAGCCGTCCATCGGTGGATACGCGTGCGCGTCGGAGCCGCGAACGTGCAACCCCCGCCGCTTCAGCATGGCGGCGAGCGTCGCCATTGCCGTCCCGCAGATCCCGATGAGATAGACGCTCGTCACGCCACCGCCGCCTCCTCGACGGTCAGCCGGCCGGGTGCGGCGGTGTCGATCGAGACCTCCACCCCGAGCGGAAGCGTAACCACCGGCCGCCCGCGGGTGTGGCCGGTCGGAACGCCGAACAGCACGGGACCATCGACGTCGGCCCGGACGCCGGCGAGGACCGCGCGGGCATCGAGGTCGCCGCTCGGCTCGCTGCAATCGGGGAATTCCGAGCACACGACCGCTGCCGCCCGCGAGAGCACGCCCGCCTGGCGCATCTGCGTCAACATTCTGTCGAGTCGGTAGGGGCGCTCGCCCACGTCGTCGAGCAGCAGCACGAACCCGGGCGGAGGATCGAAAGGGAAGGGCGTCCCGAACGAGGCGACGAGCTGGGTGAGCGTACCGCCGAGGAGGCACCCCCGGGCCCGGCCACGCTGCAGCACCTCCACCCCGTCGTCGGCCGGCAACGGACCGAACGCCCGCGGCTGCGAGAGGTGCCCCAGCAACGAGCCCCGGTCGTAGCCTTGCCGTCCGTCCGCCAGGGTCACCGCCATCGGTCCGTGGAAGCCGACGACCCCGCACTGGATCGTGAGGAACGTCAGCAACGCGGTGACGTCGCTGCACGCGACGAGCGCCTTGGGCCGTTGGCGCAGCTCGGCCGGGTCGAGCAGGGGCAGCAGCTGAGCGCTCCCGTACCCGCCGCGCGCGGCGACCAGGGCTGCCACCGAGGGATCGCGCCACGCGGCGCGGAAGGCCTCCGCACGCGCCGGCGCGGAGCCGGCCACGTACGCCTGCCGTTCGAATACGCGCTCGTCGAACACCGGCTCGAACCCGAGGTCGCGCAGCTCAGTGACGCCCCGTTCGAAACGGTCTCGATCGAACGGGCTGGCCGGCGCGACGATCGCCACCCGGTCGCCGTCCCGCAGGGCGGACGGCTTGCGCAGCACCTAGAGATGCCTCCGCATCTCGTCCGCGATGGCCTGGTGTTCGTCGCATCCGAGCACGGAGTCCAGAACGCGCGGCGGCGGTGGGCGCCACTCGTCGTCGCCGTCGAGGAATCGTTCCTTCGCCCGGCGTTGCCGGCGCAGGGCGTCCTCCACCTGGCGCTCGGTCAGCGTCTTGTTCTCGACGGCACGAATCAAGCGTTCGATCACGGCCGCCTGCGCCTCGGGATCGGGGTCGCAGAGCAGCACGCTGTCGCAACCGGCGCACACCGCTTCGACGGCCGCGTCGGGCACCGTGTGGTCCACGGTGATGGCGCCCATCGTCAGGTCGTCGGTCACGATCCACCCGTTGAACCCGAGGTCGCCCCTGAGCAGCCCGGTCACGACCGCGTGCGACAGCGTGGCCGGCGACGACTCGTCCAACGCGGGATACTGCACATGCGCCGTCATCAGCGCCGCCACCTCGGCCTCGATTGCGGCCCGGAAGGGACGCAGCTCGACCTCTTCGAGCCGCCCGCGGTCATGTTCTACGATGGGCAACGCCTTGTGGGAGTCGAGATCCGTGTCCCCGTGCCCCGGAAAGTGCTTGCCGCACGCCGCCACGCCGCCCCCCTGGAGCGCGCGAATCACCGCGGCGCCCAATGTCGCCGCTCGGGCCGGGTCGTCCGCGGGAGCGCGATCCCCGATCACCGGATTGTCGGGATTCGTGTGGACATCGAGCACCGGCGCGTAGTCCAGAGTGATGCCGAGGCTGCGCAGCTCGCGGGCGAGCGCGCGGCCGAACCGACGGGCCAGGTCCGGATCCCCACTGCGCCCGAGCGACGCGATTGGCGGCCACTCGGTGCAGGGCGCTCGCAGGCGCTGCACGCGTCCGCCCTCCTGATCGACGCTCACCCAGGTGGGCAGCTCGGTAGGCAGCTCCCGGGCCTCCCCGGCGAGCTCCGCCACCTGCATCGGCGCCTCGACGTTGCGCGCGAAGAGGATGACCCCGCCGAGGTCGAACTCGCGGGCCAGTGCGCGCAACTCCACCGGTATCGTGCGGCCGGCGAACCCGGCCACAACCAACTGCCCGAGACGCCGGCGTAGTGCTCTCGACATGCGGACGCCCGGTTGGCCCCACCCGTGACCGCGGCGGGGACGGAAGCTCCTCGTGGCGGCGGCGGCAGCGCGCCCGTGCCGCATCGCCGCGGATTCGCGTGGGGCCGCGCGCCGGTCAGGCGGCGCGGCGCGTAAGGCGCGTCATTATAATGCGCGCGTGCGAGTGCACGCGTCAGCGCCGACGCGGGTCGATTTTGCGGGGGCCACGCTCGACATCTGGCCACTCTACCTGCTCCACGACGACGTCCAGACCATCAACGCCGCCATCACGATCCGTGCCGAGTGCGAGCTCTCGCCCCGCGCCGAGGGCGGCCTGCGGGTCATCGCCGAGGACACCGGAGCCACCGCCGAGGTCGCCCACTGGTCGGCCCTCGACGACCGGCCCGAGTTGCGGCTGGTGACCCGCATCCTGCGTTTCTTTCGCCCCGACGGAATCACGGTCACGACCCGCTCCGGAGCCCCGGTCGGCGCCGGGCTGGCCGGCTCGTCGGCGGTCAACATCGCCCTGTGCGCCGCCCTGGCCCGGTGGGGGGGCGAGCGCCGCATCGAGGCGGAGCGCCTGATCGATCTGGCCCTCAATCTCGAGGCCCAGACCATAGCCGTGCCGACCGGAGCCCAGGACTACCGCCCGGCGGCGTACGGCGGCGTCGCCGCGCTCGAGCTCGGTCCGGCCGGCGTCCGACGGGCTCCGCTCGCCGTCGACACGGCCGCTCTCGAAGCGCGGATGACGCTCGTCTACACCGGCCACTCGCGGGACTCCGGCATCAACAACTGGGAGGTGACGAAGCGCCGGATCGACGGGGACGCGACCCTCGTGGCGCTGTTCGACGAGATTCGCGACGTCGCCGCCGCCATGCGGCGGGCGCTCGAAGCGAACCGCTGGGACGACGTCGCCCACCATCTGGCGCTGGAGTGGGACCTGCGCAAGCGGCTTGCGCCGGGGGTGACCACCGAGGCCCTCGACGCCCTGATCGGCAGGGGCCTCGACGCGGGAGCCGATGCAGCCAAGGTGTGCGGCGCAGGGGGAGGTGGCTGCGTCCTCTTCCTTGCCCCACCGGATGCCGGGGACCGCGTGCGGCGAGCGCTGGCCGGCGGCGGCGCCCGCCTGCTCCCCTGCGGCATCGACACCGAGGGGCTGCGGGTGACCACCGACTGATCGGACCGCCGATGGAGAACGACGAGGCTGCCCGGCTCTTCCGGGAGATTGCGGACCTGCTCGAGATAAAGGGGGCGAACCCCTTCAAAACGCCGCCGATATCGTCGGCACCTTGTCCGGGCCGGCCTCCGGCCTCTCGGAAGAGGAGCTCCTCGCCCTGCCGGGCATCGGCAAGGAGATCGCGGCAAAGCTCGGCGAACTCTTCGAGACCGGCGGCCTGCGATACCACCAGGCGCTGCTCGCGGAGCTTCCGGCATCCATCCTCGACCTCCTGCGCCTGCCGGGGCTCGGCCCGAAGACGGTCGCCCTGCTGTACCACCGATTGGAGGTTGCGACCGTGGACCAGCTCGAGGCCGCGGCCACGGAGGGCCGCCTTCGCGCGCTCCGCGGGATGGGGGCCCGCAAGGAGGAGCAGATCCTGAAGGCCATCGCCTGGCGCCGCGCGCAAGCGCCCCGACAGCTCCCTCCGGGCACGTAGGAGTCTGCGCCGCAGAACGGTGCAGGCTGCCAGCAGGGTTTCGTTGGGCACCAGGCGGAGCCGCCAGGCGACGAATGGTGGGCTAGGAGTCTGCGCCGCAGGGAATTTGCGCCCCAATATATAGAGGTGTCGGATAGCTGCCACCACTATATATTGCGTCCGAACCTGGCAGAATCCGTTCCACGGCGCAGACTCCTAGCGCCTGACGTACTCGCGGTAGTTGTCCGGCGTGATCGTCTCCGTCACCACCTGACCGCTTCCGCCCAGGATCCGGCCGGGTTCCTCGTTGAGGGTGTATTCGAAGGCGCCCGCGTCTCCCACGTTGACGGTGATGGCCTCCACCGCTCGGAGCACCTGGCGCTCTCCGGCGCCCAACAGGCGCGACAGCACCACCTCTCCATCCACGGTGGCCGCTACCCAGCAGTCGCGATTGGGCAAGATCTCCATGACGAGTGGCGTACCCGCAACCGGGGGACTCGTCACCGGCCGGATCTCCTCGGGCGAGATCCGCGGGATCGGCGCCTCCGGAGCCCGTGGCTCTTCGGCCGGCGGCGGTGTCACGGGGCCCAGGACGCTACCGGAAGTGCGGGCGGCAGCGCGGTCGTCGCACGCCCGCACGCCGACGAAGACCCCGAGAGCCAGGAGCGGCACGGCGAGCAGTGCGAGACGCAGGCCGATCGGCGAGGATCCGCTCCGGCCCACCAGCAGGCCCGGCGAGCCGCCCTCTCCGGCTGCGGCGATCTCGACCGGATCCTCCTCCGGACACCGCGCCAGGAACTCCTGGAGCGAGGTCTCGGGATCGAGACCCACCTCGATGGCGAAAGAGCGAACGAAGGCCCGGGTGAAGATGCCGCCGGGCAGGCTCGAGGCGTCGTAGCGCTCGAGCGCGTCGAGCGCGGAGACGGAGATCTTGGTGGTCTTCGCGATGTCTTCCAGCGACAGACCGCGGCGCTCCCGCGCCTCTCTCAGGAACGAACGGTCCTCGGGCGGCTCAACGTCGGACACGGGTCTCTGACGGTAGACGAGCCCTCAACCCTTGTCAAACGCCCTCCGGAGGGCCTCGGCGCCGTCCACCACCCCCGCCGGCCCCCGTCGGCCGCAGGCATCGGCGAAGAACCCGATCGCCGCCACGCCGGCGGCGCCCGTCCCGGCGATCCCGGCCGCGTTGCCCGCCTCGACCCCACCGATCGCCAGCACCGGCAACGGGGCTGCGCGGACGACGGCGGCCAGCCCGGCGAGCCCCAGGGGCCGGCGGCCGGGCTTCGACGCCGACTCGAAGACGGTGCCGCAGATTGCGTAGTCGAGCCCGTCCACGTGCTCCGCCGTCCGCACGTCATCCGGCCCGCGCACCGAGCACCCAATCAGGTAACCGGCGGGAACGATCGCCCGGACGCGCATCGGTGCCGGTCCCCCGCTCTTCAGATGAACGCCGGCGGCCCCTGCCGCGATCGCGATGTCCACCCGATCGTTGACCACCACCCGCGTGCCGGTGCCTGCAACGGCGCCGACGATCCGCTCCACCAGCCGCAGCAGGGCCCGGTCGCGGAGCCCTCGCTCGCGCACCTGCACGATGTCGACGCCCGCCCGGCCCGCGGCGCGAGCGAGCTCGACGAGTCCCTCGCACGCCGGCCCGTCCCCGCCGCGCGCAGCCGGAAGGCGCTGCCGGTCGGTCACCAGGCAGATGATTGGAACGCGCCCGAGGAACGTCACCGCAAGACCCGTGGTTCGCGCCGCAACAGCAGCCGGGAGAACTCGACGACGCCTGCGCCGAGGTTGAGCAGACCCACTCCCGACACTCCGCCGCGCACTGCGTGCATCGTCAGGACGGCCTCCGCCAGGGGGTTGGCCTCGACAAAGAAGTTCCGATCCCAGAAGTTCGTCCAGGGTGCAACCAGAAGGACGAGGCCAACCTCGAAGAAGTAGACGATCAGAAGGGAACGGCTGAAGCGTTCGCGCATGGCGCGACGGAACGGGCGTGCCCGGCCCCTACCCGCTGGTCGGGGTCGAATCGGGCAGAGATCGCGGCCGGAAGGAGCGGCGGTGCACGGCGGAGTACCCGTGACGGCCGAGCGCCGCCAGGTGGGCGCGCGTGGCGTACCCCTTGTGGCGATCGAAGCCGTAGCGCGGGTCCTGCGCGTGCAGCTCCTGCATCCGCCGGTCGCGGGTCACCTTCGCGACGATGGACGCGGCGGCGATGGCCGCGCAGCGACGATCCCCTCCCACGACGCGTTGCTGCGGCATCGGCAGATCCGGCACCTCGAATCCATCGACGATCACGAAGTCGGGCGGGGGCGCGAGGGCCCGCACGGCCCGACGCATCGCGGCGAGCGAGGCATTGTGAATATTGACCCGATCGATGTCCCGCGGCTCCACCGCGACCACCGTCCAGCTTCCGGCGTGGACGATCCGATCGTACAG
>JAGWAJ010000069.1:0-10303 GCA_021296475.1 Acidobacteriota bacterium | reverse complement strand
AGTGCGTTCTCCAGCGTTCGTCGCGCACCCACGCGCCTCGAGGCTGGGGCGGCTCGCACCGGAATCGAAGGCCTCTCCCCGTGGAGGGGGCTGGGAGCCCGCGCCATGGAACGTGCTTCTGCAGGAGTTCGCCCCCGCGCAAACTCCCAACGCGCCCGCGAGGGCGCGCTAGCGCCGGCGAAGCTCACGGAGGCGCGCCGCCTTGCCTCGGAGCTTGCGCAGGTAATAGAGCTTCGCCCGCCGGACGCGCGCGGAGCGGACGATCTCTATCCGGTTGATTACCGGCGAGTGCAACGGGAAGATCCTCTCGACGCCCTGGCCGAAAGAGACCTTGCGCACGGTGAAGCTCGCGCGGGCGCCGCCGCGCCGCTGCGCGATGAGCACCCCCTCGAACACCTGGATGCGCTCCTTTTCGCCCTCGCGCACCTTGACGTGCACGCGCAGGGTGTCGCCCGGCCGCATGTCCGGGCGCTCCACCAGTTGCGGAGCCTCCACGGCCTCGATCGCTTTCATGCGCCAACCTCCGTCTTCTGCCTGTCTGCCTGATCGAACTCGCGGAGGATGGCCCTCTCCTCGTCGTCCAGGCTCGCGTCGACGAGCAGATCCGGGCGGCGCTCGCGCGTGCGCCGCAGGGCCTCGCGCTTGCGCCAGTTCCGGATTGCCGCGTGATTCCCCGATGTGAGGACCTCCGGCACGCGATGCTCGTCGAGTTCCGCGGGCCGCGTGTAGTGCGGATAGTCGAGCAGCCGGCGCACGAACGAGTCGCCGTCGACGCAGTCCCGGTCGCCGACTACCCCCGGCACCTGTCTCGCAACGGCGTCCAGTATGACGCACGCGGGCAACTCGCCGCCGCTGAGCACGTAGTCGCCGATCGATAGCTCCTCGGTCGCGAGGCGCTCGCGGACGCGCTCGTCGACCCCCTCGTAACGACCGCACAGCAGGACGACGTGATCGAGTGCGCTCAGCCGGACCGCCTGCCGGTGCGTGAACGCCACCCCCTGGGGCGACGTCAGGACCACGGCGCGCGGCTCCCCGCGGTCCCGGCGGATGTGGTCGAGCGCCCGCACGAAGGGCTCCAGCTTGAGCACCATACCCGGCCCGCCACCGTACGGTTCGTCGTCGACCGAGCGGTGGCGGTCGGTCGTGAAGTCGCGCAGATCGTGCACGGCGACGTCCAGGACGCGCTGCGCGACGGCGCGCCCCAGCACGCCGGTCGAGGTCACCTCTCGTATCACCGGGGGGAAGATGGTGACGATGTCGAACTTCAAGAGCCTGCCACTCCCCGGGCCACCGTTCGAGGCCTCCGGCGCGGCTGGCGCCGGTTCAGATCGAGCAATCCGGCTGGCGGATCGACGACTACCGTCCGGGCCGCGGGTGCGACGCGGACGCAGATTGCATCGACCAGCGGCACGTCGACCTCCAGCCCGTCCGCGTCGACGATCAGCCGGGAGGCACCGGAGGCCGCCTCCACGCGCCGCACCGCGCCGATGCACCGGCCGTCGACGGTCTCCACGCCGCAGCCTACGAGGTCGTGCTCGTAGAACGTGTCCGGCGGCAGCGGTGCGAGCTCGGCCTCCGGCACCCGGAGCTCGACCCCGGCCAGGCGCTCGGCGCTGTCGATGTCCGACACGCTCTCGAAGCCGACGATCGGCCGCCCCCGCTGGAACCGCACCGCCGCGACGCGGAACGCCGCGACCCGCCCCTCCAACCCCGCGAACAGGCGGCTCCCCGACCGGAACCGCAACTCCGGGAAGTCGGTGCTCGGGTCGACGATGACCTCTCCGCGCCGCCCGTGCGATCGCGCGATGCGCCCCACGACGGCCATCCGCTCCCAGCCGGAGCCGGCCAGGGCCTCCGCTGGGGCGCGGAGCGGCGTGCCCGCCGTCATCGCTCCGGCAGGTCGTCGAGGAAATCCACCGTGACGCGCGGCCCGACGTCGCCCGCCGCCACCTGGGCCAGCGTCCGCACCGCCGTCGCGGTGCGGCCCTGCCGTCCTATGAGCTTGCCCAAGTCGCCGGGCGCGCTGCGCAACTCGACGCGAATCGAGCCGGCATGCTCACGCTCCCGAACCTCGACGTCGTCCGGGCGATCGACCAGCGCCCGGCAGATCACCTCGACGACGTCGCGCGGTCGGCTCACGAGCCCGCGGCCGGCGCGCCGGCCGCCTCGGCTGCCGCGGGCTCCGCGTCGCCCGGGGCGTCGCGGTGACGGGCCAGCAGCGTCCGCACGGTGTCGCTCGGCTGCGCCCCGCGCCCGAGCCAGTAGTCCACTCGCTCCCGCTTCAGGGCGAGCTCCTCCGGCTGCGCCGTCGGGCTGTAATGTCCGACGACCTCGATGGCGCGACCGTCGCGTGCGGTGTGCGACTCGACGACGACGAGTCGAAAGAATGGACGCTTCTTGGCGCCCTGGCGCCGCAATCGAATCATCAGCATGCGCGCTCCCTGCTCCCCGCTGTCCGACCTCCGCCCGGCGCGCGCCCCGTCACCGCAGGCCTGCCAACGCCCTGCGAGCACCTCGGCGCCGGCCGGCCGTGCCGATCGTCCTCAGCATCTTCCGCATCTGTGCGTACTGTCTCAGCAACCGATTGACCTCCGGCACGCTCGTACCGCTCCCCCGCGCCACGCGCTTCCGCCGGCTGCCGTTGATGATGGCCGGATGGCGACGTTCGTGCGGCGTCATCGAGTCGATGATCGCCGCCGTGCGGGCCAACTGCCTCTCGTCGACGCCGGCGGCATCGCTGCCGCGAACGCCCGGGATCATCTCGACGAGCTGTTGAATCGGCCCCATGCGCCCGATGGCGGCCATCTGTTGCCGAAGGTCCTCCAAGGTGAACTCGTTGCGCCGCAGCCTGCGTTCGAGAGCCGCCGCATCCTCGCCGGCCACCGCCGCCTCGGCGCGCTCGACGAGACCGAGCACGTCGCCCATCCCCAGCATGCGGGAGACCAGGCGGTCCGGCCGGAACGCCTCGAGATCCTCGAGGCGCTCTCCCGTCGCCGCGAACACGACGGGCACCCCGACGACGGAGACGACCGAGAGCGCGGCGCCACCGCGCGCGTCGCCGTCCATCTTGCTCAGCACGACGCCCGTCACCCCCATGCGGTGGTGAAACTCCCCGGCGCTCCGTATCGCGTCCTGGCCGGTCATGGCGTCGGCGACGTACAGCACGTCCGACGGCGTCACCGCCTTCCCGATCGCGGCCAGCTCGTCCATCAGCGCATCGTCGACGTGCAGCCGTCCCGCGCTGTCGATGATCACGACCTCGAACCCGCTGTTGCGGGCGTCGGTCACCGCGCCGCGCGCCCGCTCCACGGGGTCCTTCGACGCGGGGTCGTGGACCCGCAGGCCGGCGTTCCCGGCGAGCACCGCCAACTGCTCGATGGCCGCCGGCCGCCGTACGTCGGTCGACACCAGGAGCGGATGCCGCCCCTGCCGCTCCAGCCAGCGTCCGAGCTTGGCCGTGGTGGTCGTCTTCCCGGACCCCTGGAGCCCGACCATGAGCACGACCTGCGGGCGCTGGGGCGACGAGCTCAGGCCGGGGCGCGGTTCGCCGAAGAGCGCGAGCAGCTCGTCGCGCACGATGCCGGCTACCTGCTGTGCCGGCGTCAGACTCTCGAGGACGGCGCGATCGACGGCCCGGTCGCGAACGCGATCCAGGAAGGCCCGCACCACCTTGAAGTTGACATCCGCCTCGAGCAGAGCCAGCCGGATCCCGCGCAGCGCCGTCTCGACCCGTTCGGGGGTGAGGCGCACCTCGCCCCGCAGCGCGCCGAACACATCCTGCAAGCGGGTGGTGAGGGCGTCGAACATCGTGGGCACCGAACCGCAGGCGGGCTCCGGACCAAGCCCGAAACACCGAGCAACCGCCCACCCGGGCCGTCAGGCCCAAGCACAATCGGTCATTCTAGCGCAGGGCGCGGATCGCCGGCAACGGCGGGCCCTGCGGGCTAGCCCACCATTCGTCGCCTGACGGCTCCGCCTGGTGCCCAACCAACCCTGCTAGTGGTCCGTCACGTCCGTATCGCGAACAATCGTTGACCGAATCACAGCACCCTTACCCGAACATTCAGTCATGACGCAGCACTAGGAGTCTGCACCCATCCTACGGCGCAGCCTCCTAGACAGAGGAGAGCTTGTGGCCGAGTTTTTCCTTCTTCGTACGCAGATAGGCCTCGGAGAACTCGGACGGCGGGACCTCGAGCGAGACGGACTCCTGGACCGCAAGGCCGTAGCCCTCAAGGCCGATGAACTTTCGCGGGTTGTTGGTCAGCAGGCGCATCGTTCGGACTCCGAGGTCCCCGAGAATCTGGGCGCCGATGCCGTAGTCGCGCTGGTCGGCCTTGAAGCCGAGGTGCTCGTTCGCCTCGACCGTGTCGAGCCCCTGGTCCTGGAGCTCGTAGGCGCGGATCTTGTTGCCCAGCCCGATGCCCCGCCCCTCCTGGTTCAGATACAGCAGTACCCCGCGGCCCTCGGCGGCGATCCGCTCCATCGCGAGCGAGAGCTGCCGCCCGCAGTCGCACCGCGACGAGCTGAACACGTCGCCGGTCAGGCACCGCGAGTGGACGCGCACCAACACTCCCTCCCCGTCGCCGACCGAGCCGCGGACCAGGGCAACGTGCGTCTGCCCGTCGATGACGCTCTCGTAGGCGACCACCTGGAACTCGCCGTGATCGGTCGGCAGGGCCGCCGCCGCCACGCGGCGTACGAGCCGGTCGTGGCGCATGCGGTAGCGGATGAGGTCGGCGACCGTGACCATCAGCAGCTCGTGGCGCCGGGCGAACCGCTGCAGTTCCGGCACCCGGGCCATCGTGCCGTCGTCGTTCATGATCTCGCAAATGACCCCGGCCGGATACAGGCCGCCCAGCCGCGACAGATCGACCGCCGCCTCGGTCTGGCCCGCCCGGACGAGCACCCCCCCGTCGCGAGCCCGGAGGGGGAAGACGTGGCCGGGCCTCGAAAGGTCGTTGGGCCTGGTCGCGGGATCGATGGCGGCCCGCACCGTCGCCGCGCGATCGGCCGCCGAGATGCCGGTCGTGGTCCCGCTCTTGGCGTCGACCGGGACCGCGAACGCCGTCTCGAAACGCGAGGTGTTGTCGGCGACGGCCATCGGGATCTCCAACTCGTCGAGTCGGGCCCCGGTCATGGAGAGACAGATGAGGCCGCGCCCGTAGCGGGCCATGAAGTTGATCGCCTCGGGCGTGACCTTGTCGGCGGCGAGCGTCAGATCGCCCTCGTTCTCCCGGTCCTCGTCGTCGACGACGATGATCATCCGCCCCGCACGCAGGGCGGCCACGGCGTCCTCGATCGAGGCGAACGCGCTCCGCTGAGCCGGCCGCACCGGGCGCGGTCTGCCCTCCGGGGCCCGCGCGGCGGCCCGCTTCCTGGTCCGGGAACCGGTCGATTTCGGGTTCATGGCTCTCCGCCCGCGTCGCGACCCCGCACCACCTCGAGCGCGCGAACGACGTGCTTGCCGATGATATCGCACTCGATGTTGACCGGATCGCCGACCGACGCCGCGTGCAGGCGGGTCTCCGACCACGTGTAGGGCACGATCTGCACCTCGAAGCCATCGTCGCTCAGGCTTGCGATCGTGAGGCTGATGCCGTCTACGGCGACCGACCCCTTCGGCACGAGCCACTGCCTCAGCGCCGCCGGATACCGCACGCCGACGCGCCGGAACTCGGCCTCGGGCCGAATCTCGTCGATGCGGCCGACGCCGTCGACGTGCCCGAGCACGAAGTGCCCCCCCAACCGGCTCGCAGGCGTCAGGGGGCGCTCCAGGTTCACCGCGGCCCCGGCCGCCAGCGACCCGAGCGCCGTCACCCGCAGGGTCTGCGGCGAGGCCTCGGCCTCGAACGCCGCCGAATCGCAGCGGACCGCGGTCAGGCAGATGCCGTTGACGGCAACGCTGTCTCCCGCCGCAAGATCCGGGGCCAGCCGGGTCGCGATGCGCAACCGGATCCCCTCCGCCATGGGGCGCGCCTCCGACACCTCGCCAACGGCCTCAACGATTCCCGTGAACATCGCCCACAATCTCCACATCCGGCCCGAGGGTCCGCGCATGCATCGCCGTCAGGTCCGCCAGCACCGCCGCACCCCCCCCGAGCCAGGCCACCCCCTCCGCGCCGAGGACCGTGGGGGCGATGAAGATCCGCACGCGGTCGACCACCCCCGCCTCCCAGGCGGCCCGGTGAATCACCGTGCCGCCCTCGAGCACCAGCGTCGTGATGCCCCGCGCGCCGAGCCGGCGCACCGCCTCGCCGATGTCGTCTCCGTCCAGCGCCACCACCTCCGCCCCGGCTCCCTCCAGCCGGCGGACGTCCTCCGGGCGTTCCGCGACGGCCTGCGCTCCGGCCACGACCAGGACCGGCCCGTCGCCGAGCGTCTCGAGAACGCGGGCCGTCGGCGGCGTGCGCAGCCGCCGGTCGAACACCACGCGCGCAAGAGGAAGATGACGCGCCGGCCCCCGCGCGGTCAACACGGGGTCGTCCACGAGCAGCGTCGTCGAGCCGACGCCGACCGCGTCGACCACCGCGCGCTCCTCGTGCACCGCGCGCCGCGCCTCGCCGGCCGTGAGGGAGGTCGGCGCTCCCCGCTGCGCCGCAATCCGGCCATCGAGGCTCGCCGCGATCTTCATCGTAACGAACGGCCGGCCTCGCATCACCCGGGTGACGAAGGCCTCGTTCAGGCGCTCCGCCTGCTCGCCGCGCACCCCGACCTCGACGGCGACGCCGCGGGCTCGAAGGTGGGCCAGCCCGCCGCCCCGCACGCGCGGGTTGGGGTCGACCATGGCGACCACCGCGCGCACGATGCCCGCCTCGGCGACCCGCGGCGCACACGGTCCGGTGCGACCCCGGTGGCAGCACGGCTCGAGCGTGCAGTACAGGGTGGCGCCGCGCGCGCGGGGGCCGGCCTGCGCAAGGGCTCGGATCTCGGCGTGCTCGCCCCCCGCGCGCTCGTGGTGCCCCTCTCCGACGACCTCCCCGGACGGCGCCACGATGACCGCGCCGACCATCGGATTCGGGCTCGTACGCCCGCGGCCCCGTGCCGCGAGGCGAAGTGCGCGATCCATGCGCTCCGCGTCAGGAACGGCCGTCACCCCGATCACCGGCGCCGAACAGGGCCTCCACGTAGTCGACCGCGGAGAACGGAAGCAGGTCCTCGAGCCCCTCGCCGACCCCGACGAAGCGAATGGGCACCTCGAGCTCGCCGGCGATGGCGACCGCGACTCCGCCCTTGGCCGTTCCGTCCAGCTTGGTGAGCACGACGCCGGTGACGCCCGCGGTGTCCAGGAACTGCCGCGCCTGCACCAGGCCGTTCTGCCCGACCGTGGCGTCGAGCACGAGCAGCACTTCGTGAGGCGCGCCTTCCGCCGCGCGGCCGGCGACGCGGCGGATCTTGCCCAGCTCCGCCATCAGGTCGGCCCTCGTGTGCAGCCGCCCAGCCGTATCGACGATCACGACCGAGCACCCGCGCGCGCGTCCCGCCTGCACGGAGTCGAACACGACCGCCGCCGGATCCGCTCGCGCGCCGGCCTTGATCACGTCGACCTGCGCGCGGCCGGCCCACGCATCGAGTTGCGGAACGGCCGCGGCCCGGAAGGTGTCCGCCGCGCAGATGAGCGGCTTCTCCCCATCGAGGCGCCAGCGATGCGCGAGCTTGCCGACGGTGGTCGTCTTGCCGGTCCCGTTCACGCCCACGACGAGCACGACGCGCGGCGCGGCGGCGGGCGCCGCGTCGATCGACGGCCGGTCGAGAATGTCGAGCATCTCGCGCCGGACCAGCTCGCGGGGGTCGGCGCCCGGCTCCGCCGCCTCGCGCACCCCCGCGACGATCCGCTCCGTCGCCGCCACGCCGACATCCGCCTCGATCAGGAGTTCCTCGAGCGCCGCCAGCGTAGAGCGGGAGTCCGGAGCTGCCCCCGCACGACGTTCGGCGCCCGTGATCGCCGCCAACCGCGCCGTCAGGTGCTCGGCGGTCCTGCGCAACCCGGCGCGCAGCCGGCCCGCAAGGCTCACGGCTCCGCCTCGGAACGCTGTCGCCGCAACATGAGCTCCTCGAGCGCCGCCCGCGGCGTCCGCCGGCCCGAGAGCACCTCGGCCATCTGTGCCGCTATCGGCAGCTCCACTCCGTGCCGGGCGCCCAGGGCGAGGGCCGCTCCGGTCGTCCGGACACCCTCCGCCACGGCGCTCATGCCCGCCAGCACCTCATCGAGCGGGCGCCCCGCCCCCAACCCCAGCCCGACCTGCCGGTTGCGGCTCAGCGCGCCGGTGCAGGTCAGAACCAGATCCCCCAGGCCGCTGAGGCCGGCGAGAGTGTCGCGGCGACCGCCGAGCGCGTACGCCAACCGCGACACCTCGGCCAGACCGCGCGTGATGAGGGCCGCCGTCGCGTTGTGTCCGAGGCCCAGGCCGTCGACCACGCCGGCGGCAATCGCGATCACGTTCTTGAGGGCCGCGCCCACCTCGACCCCGGTCACGTCGTCGCTCCCGTAGAGCCGGAAGTAGCCGGACCGGAACTCGTGCTGCACCGCGCCGACGGCCTCGGAAGCGCGGCCGGCAACGAGCACCGCCGTCGGCGCTCCGCGCGCGACCTCCGCCGCGAAGCTCGGACCCGACAGCACCGTCACGGGCCGCGCGGTTCCGAGCTCCTGCTCGATGACCTCCGACATCCGCAACAGGGTGCCCTCCTCGATGCCCTTTGCCGCACTGACGATGATCGCCTGCGGCGGCACCGACGGCGCGGCCCGCCGGAGCACCTCGCGCACCCCGTGCGACGGCACCGCCGCGACGACGTAGCGGGCGCCGCCCAGGGCGCTGCCGAGCGACGTGGTCGGCTCGACGCGCGGCGGCAGCGACACTCCGCGGAGGTAGCGGCGGTTCTCCCGGCGCGCCGACATCTCGGCCACCAGAGACGGTTCGCGGCCCCACAGCCCCACGGGCTTTCCCAGCCGCGCGAGGTGAACGGCCAGGGCTGTCCCCCAACCGCCGCTGCCCAGCACCGCCACCCGGTCCGCCGCTCCGCTTCCGCTACTCATTCGACATGGCGCCGAGCGGTTCCCGTCAGCCCCGCCGGCGCAGCGCCAGGCGCCATTCCGTGCCGGTCCGCAACCGGTCCAGGTTCGCCCGGTGACGAGCGAGAATCAGCCCGGCGACGCCGACTGCGGTCGCCACGATGACGGCCGAGGCCCCGGCCGCGAGCGCCAGCAGCGGCAGCGCCACGGCGGCCGCCAGCGAGCCGAACGAGACGTAGCGGCTGATCGACACGACCGTCACGAACACGGCGACCGCCATTCCGGTGGCGAGGGGCGCAAGCACAGCGAAGGCCCCACCGGCCACCGCGACTCCCTTGCCCCCGCGGAACCGCAGCCAGACCGGCCAGACGTGGCCCGCCACGGCGGCCGCGGCGGCCGCGGCCTGCCCCCCCTCGTCGACCCCGACGGCGCGCGCCGCCAGGACCGCGGCCGCTCCCTTGCCGGCGTCGAGAGCGAGGACGAGACCGGCGAGCGACGGACCCGCCACCCGCAGCACGTTGGTCGCGCCCACGTTGCGGCTGCCGGCGCTGCGCACGTCGAGTCCGCCGAGACCACGAGCGACCAGATGCGCGAACGGAACGGCACCGGCCAGATACGAGGCCCCCACGAGCAGCCAGATCATGGATCGCCATCCAGTATGACGCAGCTCAGGGGCGCGCGCGCGAGTACCCGGTAGGACACTCCGCCGGGCGCCAGTCGACTCTCGTAGAGCACGACCGCGTCCGCGCGCCATCCGAAAGCGGGCACGGCCAGCCGGGCCAGCCCGTCACGAATGTTCTCGCGGCTCGACCGCGGCGCCTGCCGCAGCCGCCCGAGCGTCACGTGACCGGGCGGCCGAGGATCGATGGGTGCGGCCAGGAGCGGCCCCAGCCGGGCGCGCGCGTCGGCGTGCAGACGCGCCAGTTCCGGGCGGCCGGCCGAGACGGGGAGCCACAACGTGCGGGGCGCCCCGGTCCGCGGCGCCGCCGCGGGCGACGAGAGCTCGATGCGGAACGGCGGCTGCGACCAGGGCTCGGCCGCGGCCCGCGCCACGCCCTCCTCCCCGTCGGCGTCCACCTCGCCGAGGAACGCGAGCGTCAGGTGCAGATTCTCGGGGCGCACCCAACGCACGCGGATCTCGCGGAACGCAACCGCCCCGCGCAAGCGGCGCTGCACCTCGGCCGTCTTCGCGCGCGCCGCGGGGTCGAGGTCCAGGGCCAGAAACAGCCGCACGGCTTCCCCCGGGCGCCCTGCTGCCGGCGCGGCGGGGCTCGCCGCTACAGGCGAAGCAGG
>JAGWAJ010000068.1 GCA_021296475.1 Acidobacteriota bacterium | reverse complement strand
CCTAGCGCGTCATCGTGAGTTGCGCCGTCGCCGACACCGGGTGCGACTCGCTCCCGTTGGTGGCCGTCCCGCTCGCCGTCGGGGTGCCGGTGATGGTGCTGCCGCTCACGGTCGCGGCCATCGTGAGGGAGGGCGATGCGAGGCTCCAGGCGCCGGAGCCGCAGCCGGCGAGCACCCCCAGCGCAACGGAGTTCGGCGTGCAGGCATCGACGGTCGCGTTCACCGTCGTGCCCGTGACCGAGCCCCGGAACTGGCACGTGATCCCGTTGATCGTGACCGGCGTGGCGGGGAGGGTGCCGCCGTTCTGGGTGAGCACGACGGTCGCGCTCCGCGTGATGCTGCTCCCGAGGGCCCGCGCGACCGTGCCGGCGCAGCCGCCGCCCTGGATGTCGTCCGTCGACGCGCTGAGCACGGCCGTCCAGGTACCGGAGACGTCCGCCGGCGTCGTCGACTCGGAAGTCGTCGGCGTGGGGCTGACGGGCGAGAGGATGCTGAAGGGCGAGAACCCGCCCGCCTCGCAGCCGGTCAGAAGCAGAGCGTTGAGCGCCAACGCGCAGAACCGCAGTCGCAATCTCCCTCCCGTGCCGGCTCGGAGGCCTGCACACGGGAGTCTCGGCCGTTCGTGCCCCGGCCGTTAGTTGGAAGTCGGAGCGCGGACATGCGGACGGGGCCGTGCCTCGACGGATTGGGGGCGGAGATGCGGACGGGTGTCGCTCCCCGTCGCGCCCCTCAGGCCTCTGCGGGCGCTTCCCAGCGCACGGGGTCGCCGATCGCGATCTCGCCGTCGTCGAGCACCTCGGCGTAGGCTCCGCCGCCCCAGTCGGCGTCGAGCGCGGCGCGCAGGCCCGGCCACGCCTCGTCCATCCGCTCGCAGGGCCGGGTCTCGCCGTTGATGCGCAGGCGGCAGGGGCCCAGGCGGAGCACCCGGCCGCGGGTGTGGGCCAGATCGATGCCGGAGACCAGCACGTTGGCCCGTCGAAGCGCGGGGTCGACGTCGTCGGCGAGGGCCTCGTTGACGCGGTCCCAGCGTCCGCGCGCGATCAGCGTCACCTGCCGCCGCCCGCCCTGGTTCGCGTTGCCGTCCAGTCCGCGGCCGACGCGCAGCGCGGCCCGTTCGACGCCGTCCATCGGCCCGCGATGGAACCGCTTGATCCAAATGCGATCGAGGCGACCGGTCGCGCTCATCGTTCCTCCTCATCCCGGGTCGCCGTGCGCCGCCGCCGCGGGCAGGTGCCGGCCCCGCGCGGCGCCGGCCGTTCGTCTCCCGCCGTCCCGGCCAGCCACGCGCCTCCTGCCCAGTCGGCCGTGACCATTGCCCCTTCGGCCTGCAACCAGCCCAACCTGCGTCGTCCGACGGCTCCGCCTGGTGCCCCACCAACCTCCGCGGGAGTCCGCGCCGTTCTACGGTGCGGACTCCCTAGTGTAAGATCGCCGGTCGATGAGTACGCTGGCGACCGATCTGGAGGGGAGGGCCGGGGCGGCGCGCGAGTCGCTCGACGCCTGGGTGCGCGAAATCGTCGGGTGGCACTTCGACCCGGCCACGGGGAGTCCGTTCTGGCTCCAGTGGGCCGAGAAGGCGGGCTGGGATCCGCGCACGGAGGTCCACGGCTTCGACGATCTGCACAAGTTCGGCCATTTCGAGGACGAGTGGCTGCGCGGCGGCCCCGTGCGCCGCTGGGTGCCCAAGGCGTACGCCGACCGGCCGATCTTCGTCTTCGAGACCGGCGGGACGACCGGCATCCCCAAGAGCCGCGTCGCGATCGACGACTTTCGCACCGACTACGAGCTGTTCTCCGAGACGCTCCCCGAGGAGTGCTTCCCGCAGGGCGCCAACTGGCTGATGCTGGGCCCGAGCGGCCCGCGGCGGCTGCGCCTCGCGGTAGAGCATCTGGCGCAGCACCGCGGCGGCATCTGCTTCTGCGTCGACCTCGACCCGCGCTGGGTCATCAAGCTGATCAAGAAGGGCTGGATGGATCACCTGAAGGCCTACCAGGCCCACGTGATCGACCAGGCGCTGACGGTGCTCTCGGCCGGCCACGACATCAAGTGCCTCTTCTCGACGCCGAAGCTGATCGAGGCGCTCGCCAACCGGCTGGAAGAAGAGGGCTCGAGCATCAAGGAGACCGGCATCACCGGCATCTTCGCCGGCGGTACGGAGTTCACGCCGCAGTGGAACCGCTTCGCGAACGAGGAGCTGCTCGACGGCGTCTACATGACGCCGACCTACGGCAACACGCTGATGGGGCTGGCCGCGAGCCCGCCGAGCGGGCCGGCCGAGGGCTACAAGATCACGTACCACGCTCCGCAGCCCCGCGCCGTGCTGCAGGTGGTCGATGCGGATGACGCCGAGCGCGTCGTCGGCTACGGCGAGACCGGCCGGGTGATGCTGACCACCCTCACGCGCGAGTTCTTCGTGCCGCGCTTCCTCGAGCGCGACGAGGGCGAGCGCGAGCCGCCGTGCGAGCAGTATCCATGGGACGGCGTGAGCGGCGTGCGCCCGTTCAGCGCGCTGGCGTCGTCGACGACGGTCGGGGTCTACTAGGGGGCGGTGCCGTAGACGGCGCGGACTCCTGTAGGATTGGCGGGGTACTGAGCGGAGCCGCCAGGCGACGATACGGTGGGCGAGCGGATCGTCCGTCCCAGGGCACCAACTTTCTTCAGGTCAAGCAGAGAGCTCAACCGATGCGACTCGAACAGCAGCGCGGAACCCGGACCCCTGTCGCGTGTCTCCTTCTTCTCCCGCTCGTGGCCTTCGCCGCCTGCGGCGGCGGCGAGCCAGGCGGCATGGCCGAGGCGGAGATGGAAGCGGAACCGGCGCCCGAGCCGGCGGCCGCGCCGAGCGGACCGCCGCGCGTCTTCTTCGTCGCCCCCGAGGACGGCGCCATCCTGTCGATCGACCACGACGTGGAGGTCGAGTTCGGCATCGAGAACCTCACGATTTCGGCTCCGCCTGAGGCCGCTTCCGGGGAAGCGCCGGCGCCGCGCGAAGGCGTGGGGCACTACCACCTCGGCGTCAACGAGGGCTGCGCGCCGGCCGGCGAGGCGATCCCGGAGGGAGACGACCGGGTGGACCTCGACGACGGCTCGAACGCCTACACGCTGCAGCGGCAGCCCGGGACGTACGAGCTCACGGTTCAGGTGGCGAACGACGCGAACGAGGCCCTCGACGGGCTCTGCGAGACCATCACCATCGAGATCGCGGACGGCGTGTAGGACGTCGGAGCGGCGACGGCGCGACTCCTGGAGGTTGGTTGGGCGGCTGCCGGAGCAGTCGGGCGACCTTTGGCGGGTCAAGCCGCATGGGGGGGATTGGCGAGCCAGGCCGTTCGGGGATCCGGACTGGTCCTTTGCGAACGGGGTCTGGTCCACTCCAGCGGGTAGACGACTCAGGATGGTTCCCGCGCCGGGCGACGACCGCGGCGCCGGGACCGTGGAAGGAAGGAAAAGTGATGCGGATTGACAGCGTGTGGATGAGGTCGAGCGTGGTGGCCGGTGTGGCTCTCGTCATGTTGCTGGTCGGCGCGGCCCCTGGCTCGGCCCAGGAGGCGCGCGTCTTCTTCGTGTCGCCGGCGGACGGATCGCAGCACTCGGAGGACGTGATCGATATCGAGTTCGGGGCCGAGAACTACCCGATCTCTGCCATCCCGGAAGGGTTCGATCAGGAGACCGGCACCCCGCGCGACGGGGTGGGGCACTATCACCTGGGATACGACACGGGCTGCCTCGACGTGGGCATCATCATCCCGCAGGGCGAGGGGTGGCAGCACTTCGGCGACGGCTCGAACACGACGACGCTGGAGAACGCGCCGGCCGGCACGTACGAGCTCACGGTCCAAATCGGCGACGATCAGCACCGGACGCAGGAAGGTCTCTGCGCGACGATCAGCATCGAAGTCACCGACGGCCAGTAGGACGACAACCGTGATTCACTTCCCCGCGCTCCGGTGGGGCGAGCCCTACCGGAGCCTAGATATCGATAAGGTCGTGCACTTCGACACCGGCGAGCCGGTGGCCGAGGTGAGCCAGGCCAACCCGGGCATCGTCGCCCGCGACCTGCGCAAGTCGCTGCGGGCGCGCTCCGCTTTGCGCGAGGTGCCGGCCGCCGAGCTGCTCGCGAAGGTGAAGAAGGCGGCCGAGCTGTTCTCGTCCGCGGAGCTGCCGCTCGGCGACGGGAGCCAGACCCCGGACGAGTTCGTGCGGCAGCAGTCGGCCACGACCGGCCTCCCCGAGCACATGTGCCGCATGAACATGGAGAAGCTGCGCTATGTGCTCGACCACATCGACGAGATCCTGATCTCGCTGACGCGGCGGCTCGATCCCGACATCCTCTCGCGCGGCTACGGCGAGGAGGACGGAATCATGCGGAGCTACCAGGCGACGACGCCGGTGCTCGGCATGGTGCTGCCGTCGAACTCGCCGGGCGTCCACAGCCTCTGGCTGCCGATCATTCCGCTGCAGATCGGCCTGGTGCTCAAGCCGGGGCCGCAGGAGCCGTGGACGCCGTGGCGGATGACGCAGGCGTTCTTCGAGGCGGGCGTGCCGCGCCAGGCGGTGTCGCTCTATCCGGGCCTGGGCGACGTCGGCGCCGCCGTGCTCAACAACTGCTCGCGGAGCCTGATCTTCGGTGGCACGGCTACGGTCGAGCAGTACGCCGGCAACCCCGGGGTGCAGGTGCACGGACCGGGCTTCAGCAAGATCCTGCTCGGCGACGACGAGGCCGACAACTGGGAGCGTCACCTCGACCTGATGGTCGACAGCGTGCTGGTGAACAGCGGCCGGAGCTGCATCAACTGCTCTGGCATCTGGACGCCGCGGCACGGCAAGGCGATCGCCGCGGCGCTCGCGGAGCGGCTGGGGCCGATCGAGCCGCTGCCCCCCGACGACCCGAACGCGGCGCTCGCGGCGTTCACGGTGCCGGGGCAGGCCGGGGCGATATCTGCTGACATCGACGCGGCCCTCGGCGAGGACGGCGTCGACGAGGTGACGGCCGCGCACCATGCGGACGGCCGCCTGGTGTCGCGCGAGCGGTGCGACTACGTGCGGCCGACGGTCGTCTACTGCCCGTCGCCCGACGTCGCGATGGCCAAGAAGGAGTACATGTTCCCCTTCGTGACCGTCGTCGAGTGCGAGCAGCGGAAGATGCTGGGGGCGATCGGGCCGACGCTGGTCGCGACCGCGCTCACGAACGACGCGGCGTTCCAGAGTGCCCTGCTGGACGCGCGCAACATCGATCGGCTGAACCTCGGCCCCATTCCGACGATCAAGCTCAACTGGCTCCAGCCGCACGAAGGGAACATCGTCGACTTCCTCTTCCGGCCGCGGGCGTTTCAGATGGCCTCGTAGGCACGCGGGGCGGGAGGGGCGGCCCCCTTGCTCGAAGTCACGAACCTCGCGAAGCAGTACCCGACCCCGAGCGGGCCTTTACCGATCCTCTCGGACGTCTCGTTCACGCTCGAGCGCGGGGACGCGGCGTCGATCGTCGGGCCCTCCGGCAGCGGCAAGAGCACGCTGCTCTACGTTGCCGGCGCGCTCGAGCCGCCGACGAGCGGCCGGGTGACGCTGGACGGGACCGATCCGTTCGGCCTCGGCGAGCGCGAGCTGGCCGCCTTTCGCAACTCGCGGGTCGGCTTCGTCTTCCAGGATCACCTGCTGCTGCCGCAGTGCACGGTCCTCGAGAACGTGCTCGTGCCGACGCTCGTGGGCGGGCCCGATGCCGCGGTCCGCAAGCGGGCGGAGGCGCTGCTCGAACAGGTCGGGTTGCAGCACCGGCTCGACCACCGGCCGGCGGAGCTGTCGGGCGGCGAGCGGCAGCGGGTGGCGCTGGCGCGGGCGTTGATCCGGGAGCCGCCGCTCGTCCTGTGCGACGAGCCGACCGGCAATCTCGACCCGGCGTCGGCCGAGGCGGTCGGGTCGCTGCTGTTCACGCTGCACGAGACCCACCGCAACATCCTGCTCATCGTGACGCACAACGCCGCGCTGGCGGCGCGCTGCCCCACGCGGTATCGCCTGGAGAACCAGCGGCTCGCAGCGGCATGATCCCGTGCGGCCGCGCGCGGACCGGCCGCAGGCGGCCTGGCCGCGCGTTCGGCGAAGAGGTGCCCGCATGACGCTCGACGGTCTCGTCCGGCGCAACATCGTTCACTTCTGGCCCACCAACCTGGCCGTCGTCGGGGGCGTCGCGGTCGCGGTGGCCGTCCTGGCCGGGGCGCTCCTGGTCGGCTCGTCGGTCCGCTCGAGCCTGCGGGTGCTGGCGCTCGAGCGATTGGGCGCCATCGATCAGGTGGTGACCAGCCTCGGCTTCGTCCGCGAGGAGCTGGCCGGCGAGCTGATGCAGGCGGAGGGGATGGGATCGGCGTTCGGCGGCGCTGCCCCCATCGTCGCAGTCGAGGGGTTCGTCACCCACCAGGCGAGCGGCCGGCGCGCGTCGGGCATTCAGGTCTACGGGGTGGACCATCGCTTCTGGGAGTTCCACGGGCTCGACGCCGCGCCGCGGGAGCTGGGCCGCAACGACGTCCTCGTCAGCGAAGGGCTGGCGGACGAGCTGGGCGCGGCCGATGGCGACGCGTTGCTGGTTCGCGTGGAGAAGCCGTCCGACGTACCGATCAGCTCCCTCCATGGACGTCGCGACGACGTCGGCCGGACCCTGCGCCTCGGCGTGCAACGCGTCCTGCCGCCGGCCGAGCTGGGCGAGTTCTCGTTCCGGCCGCAGCAGGGGCTGGCGCGCTCGGTGTTCGTGTCGCTCGGGCGGCTTCAGCGCGACCTGGAGCAGGAGGGCCGCGTCAACACGTTGCTGCTGGCGGCGGTGGCCGGGTCGTCGGAGGCGCCGGCGGCGGCTGCCGCGCGGCTGGCGACCGCGGAGGCGGCCGTGCGCGCGGCGGCAACCCTCGACGACCTCGGGTTGCGCGCTCGCGCGCTTCCCGCGCACGGCGCGGTCAGCATCGAGTCGGCGGCGGGGCTCCTCAATGACGAGACGGTGGCCGCGGCGGAGTCGGTCGCCGGCACGCTCGGCCTGCGGGTGGAGCCGGTGCTCACCTATCTGGCCAACGCCCTGCGCGTCGGCGATCGGCTGACGCCGTACTCGCTGGTGACCGCGCGCGCCCTCGACGCCGTAAGCGACGTCGCGTCGCGGGCGAGCGCCGGCACGCAGGACGAGGCTGTCGGCGTAACGGGCGAGACCGGCTCCGCCGTGGGCGAGACCAGCACGGCTGGAGTCGGGGCCGGCGCCGCCGCGGACGAGGCCGGCGGGGCTGGAGAAGCCGACGCTGCGGCGCCGATGGTCCTGAACCGCTGGGCGGCGGATGACCTCGGGGCTTCCGCTGGCGACACGCTGACGCTCGAGTACTACGTCTGGGAGGACGAGGGGCGGCTCGCCACGCACGAGGCGGCGTTCCGCATCGCCGACGTCGTGCCGATCGCCGGCGCGGCCGACGACCGCGACCTGGCGCCCGACTACCCCGGCATCACCGAGGCGACGGACGTCACCGACTGGGATCCGCCGTTCGACATCGACCTGGACCTGATCCGGCCCGCGGACGAGGAGTACTGGGACGATCACCGCACCACGCCCAAGGCGTTCATCCCGCTTGCGGTCGGGCAGCGCCTGTGGGGGTCGCGGTGGGGGGAGGTGACCTCGATCCGGCTGCATCCGGCCGCGGCGGGCGTCCCCGGCGGTGCGAGTGCTCCGGGCCCGGTGGTCGCTCCGGCGGGGACGGGCGCCCCGGCCGGGACTGCTGCTCCGGGCGCGGACGTGGAGGCGCTGGCGGCCGAAGCGCGCGGCGCCTTCCGGTCGGCGCTCGATCCGCTCGCGGTCGGATTCGTCGTCTATCCGGCCCGCGCGCTGGCGGTGGAGGCGTCGGCCGGCGTCACCGACTTCGGCCTGTACTTCATCTACTTCAGCTTCTTCCTCGTCGTGTCGGCGCTGCTGCTGGCGAGCCTCTTCTTCCGCCTTGGCATCGAGCAGCGCCTGCGAGAGATCGGCCTGCTGCGCGCGGCCGGCTATCCCGCTTCCGCCATCCGCCGCTTGTTCCTGAGCGAGGCCTTCGTCCTGGCCGCCGCCGGGAGCGCCGTCGGGGTGCTGGGCGCCGTCGGGTACGCCGAGCTCGTCATGTGGGGGCTCCGCACCTGGTGGGTCGATGCGGTCGGGACGACGCGGCTGGCTCTCGCCGTCTCTCCCGCCATGCTCGCCGCCGGTGCAGCGGGCGGCGTGCTGGCGGCGTTCGGCTCCATCGGCTGGACGCTGCGCGCCCTCGCGCCGGCCTCCCCGCGCAGCCTGCTCACCGGGGCGGTGGCCGAGGTGACCGGGCTCCCCGCGGCGTCGGAGTCGGAGGCGCCGCCCCCCGGCGCGCGGGCGTGGCGGATCGGGCTCGGCCTGCTGGGGGGCGGCGCGGCGGCGGTCGGTCTGGCGTCGGCGGGCCTGATCGGCGCGACCGAGGGCTTTTTCGGCGGCGGCCTGCTGCTGCTGGTCGCCATGCTGGTCTTCGCCTGGGCCTGGATCGGAGGCCGCCCCAGCGCCGCGGCGCACGAGCAGTGGTCCGTGCCGCGGGTCGGCTTCCGGAACGCCTCGTACCGGCCGGGCCGCAGCGTGCTGTGCATTGCGCTCATCGCGTCGGCCGCGTTCATCATCGTCGCGGTGGACGCCTTCCGCCGCGAGGGCGGGGGCAACGTGCTCGACCGCGCCAGCGGCACGGGCGGCTACACGCTGCTGGCCGACACGCTCCTGCCGATCGTGCACGACCCGTCGACGGTCGAGGGGCAGGACGAGCTGTTCGTCGCCGACCTCTTCGAGGAGGGCGAGGCGCTCGCCGGCGTGACGCTCGAGCGCTTCCGCCTCCGCCCGGGCGAGGACGCGAGCTGCCTGAACCTCTACCAGGCGAAGGACCCCCGGGTGCTCGCGCCGACTCCTGCGTTCGTGGCCGAGGGGCGCTTCGCGTTCGGCGCAACGGCAGCGGAGACGCCGGAGGAGGAGGCCAACCCCTGGCTGCTGCTCGACCGCGAGTTCGCAGACGGGGCGATCCCGGCCATCGCCGACTCGACCTCGCTGAACTACGCGCTCCACATCGGGATCGGTGACGACTTCGTGCTGAATCGGGACACCGACCGCCCGATCACGCTGCGCATCGTCGGCGCGCTGTCGGACAGCATCTTCCAGCGCGAGCTGTTGATCAGCGAGTCGCACTTCGAGCGGGTGTTCCCCGACTACGACGGTTACCGGTTCTTCCTCATCGACGCCCCGCCGGCGCGGATGGCCGACGTGAGCGCCGCCCTCGAGGACCGCCTCGTCGACTTCGGGTTCGACGTCGTCTCCGCGGGCGAGCGCCTGGCGGCGTTCCACCGCGTTGAGAACACCTACCTGGCGACCTTCCAGACGCTCGGCGGGCTGGGCCTCATCCTCGGCACCTTCGGGCTCGGCGCGGTGCTGCTGCGCAACGTTCTGGAGCGCCGCCGCGAGCTCGCCCTGATGCGCGCAGTGGGCTACAACGCCCGGCACCTCTCGCTCATGGTCCTCGCCGAAAACGCCTTCCTTCTCTTCGCCGGGCTCGCGGCCGGGACGGGCTGCGCCATCGTCGCCATCGCCCCGACGTGGCTGGAGCGGGGCGGCGGCGTCCCGCTGCTCTCGCTCGGCGGCCTGCTCCTGGTGGTCGTCGCCACCGGGTTGA
>JAGWAJ010000138.1:1657-3341 GCA_021296475.1 Acidobacteriota bacterium | reverse complement strand
CTCCTCGTAGTAGCGGGCGTTGCAGGCGGTGTTGAACGTGTCATGGCGGCCGACCGTGTCCTGGATCACCTCTATGAGGGGCTGCATCTTGGCGTTGTAGAACTTGGAGTAGAGGCCGGGCGCCGGACAGGTCGCTCCCATGAGAGAGCGAGTGATCGTGGCGTCGAGGCTCACGTCAAGCCCGGCGTCGAGATCGGCTGCCGCGAAGCACTGGAAGTCGGAGCATTGCCGGCCTTCCACATCGACGACCTGGAACCAGTCGCCCTCGGCGACCTCGTAGGCCCTGGCGGTGCTGTGCTTCACGATGAAGTCCTGGCTGGGATCGGCCAGCGGTGCGGGCAGCAGGGGTTCAGCCTCTGTGCGGGCCGTATTGCGGCGGTGCACGTAGGCGATCAGGTCGGTGGGGGGAGAACCGCCGTGAGCCGACATGGCCTCACCTGGAGCGGCGACGACACAGGCGACGTCGGCGTGAGCCACCACCCGGACCTTGGCACCGGGGGCGGTGTCGTCGTCGAGGATCCTCAAGGGCGTCGCGGCCCGGACCGCGGGCATGTCGATGCCGACCTGTTCGAGCCCGGCCCGAACCCGCCGGGCGTCCGTAAGCCCGGCGGAGAGGATGCCAACTGCGGCCGGTGCTGAGTTGCCGCCGGACCGCCTGCCGTTGCCGTCCCCCGAGCCGTCACCGCTGAGCAGGCTGGGGTCGGATCTCCCGGTTGTGTCGAAGGCGACTAGTTCGCAGCGCTGCCGCCCCTCGGGATCGACGATCTCGAGTTCGTCACCGGCGGCGAGTGCCAACACGGTGGCGCCACCGCCGTTGACCCGGTAGCGCTCCACCCTTGGCCCGAGCATCAGCAGCCCCGGCACCAGCACGGTGGGCTGGTCCGGTGTGATCGTCGTCATGGCCACCTTCCCAGGCGTTGAACTCGTTCGGCCAGTCTCGCGGTGCGCGCTCGGCCCCGCAACCGGCGTCATCGACGCCGTCGACCCAAGGGTCCTGACAGTCCTCGCCCGCCCGGCTTGTCAGGGCCGTCGACGGCGCGGTCGCCGGAGGCGGATACGCCGGCGAACAGGTCCCAGATCAGCAGGACGACGGCCACGATGGAGGCCGCGGCCGCGAGCCAGAGTCCCGACGCCGGATCGGTCTCGCTGTCGAGAAGGGCTCGCACCGCGGTGGCGCCCGCGAAGCCGGCACCGATCCAAGCTGGTCGCCATCCCACCTGGAGGAGCCCTGCGGTGACAAGGCTCACGACTAGGACCAGTTGGCCGTCGTTGACGGCGATGCCCTGCACCGATTCGGTGCCACCCTCTGCTGCGGTCGTATGCCACGGCAGGAACATCGCCGCGGCAGCGACAACTGCGCACACCTGCGCGATCCGCTTGAGGGGGATCCTCACGTTGTCAGGTTATGGGCCGCAATGCAGGGGCTGGCGCCGCGCCGCAACATGCGACACGGCGCCAGCCGCATTGATTGGGGTGAGCCAGGTGTCAGAAAGCCTGGATGGCGATAATCGTGAAGACGATGCAGGCGATCGTGAAGACGATAAACGCCATCTCGATGCCCTTATCGTGACCCTGCTTGCCCTGGAACTCGATTTGCTTACGACGAGCCATGTCAGTCCTCCGAGCTGTACTTGTCGGCGAGGCGGTCAGCTGCGTGGTTCAGCAGCTTGTCCTCTCGAACTGT
>JAGWAJ010000138.1:0-1465 GCA_021296475.1 Acidobacteriota bacterium | reverse complement strand
AGCTGCGCTCGCCTGCGCTTGCCCCAGTACCCGGCGGCTGCGACCAGCAGGTACATGAGGGCGAGAGCGCCGATGAACTGCAGCCATGAGGCGGACACCGACTAGCGGTTGGCGACCAGATCCGCCCGCAGCGTGGCTGCAGCGGACTCCCTGGACCCGTCGGCATGGATGATGGGCTCGTCGGCCCGACCGAACTCCGGATAGAAGTCCGTCTCGAACTCGGCCATGTCGAGGCCCTCCACTTCCACCTCGGGCGGAACCCTCAGCAGGTTCAGCTTCTTGAGGATCCACGATGCCACGTAGCCAGTCACGAAGGACAGCGCGAAGATCGCGGTCACGCCAACCAGCTGGCCCAGGATGCTGGTCTCCACACCGTTGGGGCCGGTCGGGTACCCGCTGGCGAAGATGCCGACCGCCAACGCACCCCACATTCCCATGATGCCGTGGACTGACACCGCGCCGACCGCATCGTCGATGCGGGCCTTGGTCTCCATCCAGCCGCCGATGTAGTAGCAGAGTCCGGCCGAGAAGAAGGCCAGGATCAGCACCAGGTTGGGGCTGTAGATGTCGGCGCCCGCCGATACCGCCACCACGCCGGCCAGGCCTCCGGAGATGGTCCAGAATGGATCACCCTTGGAGAATATGTAGCCGCCGGCGAAACCGCCCGCGAAGCCCATCGTGATGGTGTAGGTGATGGCCGACAGGGTGGCCGGGTTGAAGTAGATGTTGGCCCAACCCGGAGTGGTGTCGGCTGTGATGGCGAGGCACGCCGCGTAAAAGGCGTAGAACGCGGTGAAGATGATCATCAGCCCCATCAATGTGAGATGGAGGTTGTGGGGCTGGAACGCTCTCGTGCCGCCGTCGCTGTCGTACCTCCCGATCCTGGGACCGAGGTTGAACAGCACGCCTAGGGCAAAGATGCCGGCCACGCCGTGGACCACCATCGAAGCCGCGAAGTCGTGGTAGCCGAAGTGCACGGTCAGCCAGCCTCCGTAGCTCCATCCCCAAGCCGCGGCGACCACCCATACCAGGCCGCCCATCAGGGCGGTCAGCCACAGGTAGGCCGAGATGCGGATGCGCTCGATTACCGAGCCGGACATGATCGATCCCGTCGTCCAGGAGAACAGCACGAAGGCCGCCCAGAAGACGCCCGTGATGTTGTCGCCGAGGTTCGGTCCCGCGGAGCCGTCCCACGGCAGGCCGTAGCCGTCGCCGCAGAAGTAGAGCCCCGTCAGACCTGCGGGGCTTGCTCCATCGGCTGAGGCTGTGAACAGCAGACCCTCCTGCATGCAGAAGTACACGTACCAGCCGAGGTAGTAGAACGTCGGCGTCACCACGGCAATCGTCATGATGTTCTTCATCGCCGTCGACATGATGTTCTTGCGGCGGCTGACGCCGGCTTCGTAGGTCATGAACCCCACGTGCAGCAGCCACATGATGGCGACGGTGAAGAAGTAGTAAGCCT
>JAGWAJ010000137.1:5262-6069 GCA_021296475.1 Acidobacteriota bacterium | reverse complement strand
GGGCTGGCGCTCGCGCTGGTGCTGGTCAACTTCGGGTTGGGCGCGGCCGCGATCGGCTGGGGCGCCCGGCTGGGTGCGGTGCCACTGATGGCCGCCGCGCTGGGTGGTTATGTGGTCCGTCTCGGTATCGTCACCGCCGCTGTGCTGCCCATCCGCCACCACGACTGGTTCGAATTGCTGCCCTTCGCGGTGAGCCTGATCGCTACCCATCTGGGCCTGCTGATCGTCGAGGCCCGCCACGTCTCGGCCTCGCTGGCCTTCCCTGGCCTCAAACCGGAGAGATCGGTATGAGAATCCTGGCTCTCGAGTTCCCGCCCTTCAGCCACCTGTTCGACTGGCCCGCGATCTGGCTCGACGGTACGCCGCTGGCCATCAACAAGACGGTGCTCATCTACCTGGCTGCGACCGCGGCCACGATGGTGATTTTCGTCTTGGCCGGCCGGCCCCGCCAGTCCCTGGTGCCGGTCGGCGTACAGCATGTTGCCGAGTCGGGGGTGAGCTTCATCGAGAACACGGTGGTGATGCAGACCATCGGGCCCGACGGAAAGAAGTTCATGCCCCTCCTGACCTCGATGTTCTTCTTCATCCTGTTCTCGAACATCACCGAGGTCATCCCGTTCATACAGTTCCCGGCCAACAGCCGCATGGCCATCCCCATCACTCTGGCCCTGCTGGTGTGGGTGATCTACAACGTGGTCGGCGTGAAGCGCCAGGGCCTGTTCGGCTACCTGAAGAACTCGCTGTTCCCGCCGGACGTGCCCAAGGTGCTATACGTCATCGTCACGCCCATAGAGCTGGTCTCCACGT
>JAGWAJ010000137.1:4368-5004 GCA_021296475.1 Acidobacteriota bacterium | reverse complement strand
ACAGGAGAAAGCAAAGTGCTAAGTCTTCTCGCACAGACCGCTCCCGGCGAGTTCGTCGAAGGGCTCAAGGCCATCGGTGCCGGCCTCGGCTACGGCCTCGCCGCGGTCGGGCCCGGCGTGGGCATCGGCCTCGTGGTCGGCAACGCCATCTCGGCCATGGCCCGCCAGCCCGAGTCCGCCGGCATGGTCCGGACCACGATGTTCCTCGGTATCGCCTTCACCGAGGCGCTGGCCCTAATCGGGTTCGTGGTCTTCATCCTGCTGCTCCCGTAAGGAACGGCGATCATGGGTAGACCAACCGTGAGGGTCCTCGCAGCCCTCGGCGTGGCCAGCGCCGTGCTGGTCGCCGCAGCCGCACCGGCTGGGGCCGCGGGAGAGACCATCGGCGGGTGCGTCATCGAGCAGGTGCACCACGCCGAGGACGAGTACGGCAGTCTCGACGCTCTCGACAAGGCAGCCCTCGAGAAGTTCGAGGACGACCTCGAGAGCTGCGTCGAGGCGCCCAGCCCCATCATCCCCGAAGTCGACGAGATCATCTGGGGCGGCCTGGCCTTCGTGATCCTGTTCGGGTTCATGTGGTGGAAGGGCCTCCCGGCGGTGAAGCGGGCCATGGACGCCCGCTCCGAGAAGATCCGG
>JAGWAJ010000137.1:2640-4362 GCA_021296475.1 Acidobacteriota bacterium | reverse complement strand
GGCCAAGGCCGACGCGATGCGCACCAAGTCGGAGTACGAGGCCCAGCTCGCCGACGCCAAGACGGCTGCGTCCGCCATCATCGACGAAGCCCGAGCCCAAGCCGATCAGCTCCGCCAGGACCTGCAGGCCCGAGCCGAGGCCGACATCGCCGAGCAGCGGGCCCGGGCCGCGGCCGACATCGAGTCGAGCCGTCGCCAGGCTGTGGACGACCTTCGCACCGAGGTGGCTGCCATCGCGGTGGGTGCGGCCGAGCGGGTGGTGGGCGCCAGCCTCGACGCTGACGTGCATCGTTCCCTCATCGACGGTTACATCGACGAGGTGGCCGGGGCCGGCAGCAACGGGAACGAGGGCTGAGCGTGACGCCGGCAGCCGATCCGACGGCTGACCCCCGGACACCAGGGGTCTGAGCGATGGCTGACCTAGCCGCCTCAGACCGCATAGGCGGTTACGCCGACGCCGTGCTGGCGGTGGCCCGAGCCGAGGGCTCCCAGGCCGAGGTCGAGGACGAACTGGCCCGTTTCGCCGATGCGCTGCGCTCCAGCGACGAGCTGCAGTCGACCCTTGCCGACCCGGCCATAGACGTGGAACGCCGGCTGCGGATCACCGAGGACCTGCTCGGAGGCCGGGCTCTGCCGGCCACCGCGGCTTTGGTGTCGCTGGTGGTCGGTGCGGGCCGTGGCGGTGAACTCGTCGACATCATCGACGCCACCATCGACCGGGCCGCGGCGGGCCGCAACCGGCGGGTGGCCCGGGTGCGCAGCGCGGTGGAAATCACCGCTGAGCAGCGGGCCCGGCTGGCCGAGGCCATCAAGGCGTCGTCGGGGCTCGATGTGGAGATCCAGGCCATCGTCGACCCCAGCGTGGTCGGTGGAGTGGTCACCGAGATCGGCGACGACGTGATCGACGGCAGCGTGCGCAGCCGCCTGCAGCAGATGCGGGCCGGTCTGAGCTGAGCGCGCCGGCCACCACACAGGAGACTGAGCGACCAGACATGAGCGACCAGATGAACGACCAGATGAGCGACCAGACATGAGCGACACGCCAACACTCACCATCGACACGGCCGACATCGCGGCCGCCATCCGCGAGAACCTCGAAGGGTTCACCCCTGCCCTGGAGCAGTCCACGGTGGGCCGGGTGCTCGAGGTCGGCGACGGCATCGCCCGGGTCTCGGGACTGCCCGATGCGGCCGTCAACGAGATGCTGCGCTTCGCCAGCGGCGCCGTCGGTTTGGCGCTGAACCTCGACGAGACCTCGATCGGCGCGGTGGTTCTCGGCGACGTGGAGGGTATCGAGGAAGGCCAGCCCGTCCAGGCCACCGGCGACATCCTGTCGATCCCGGTGGGCGACGGCCTGCTCGGCCGGGTGGTCAACCCGCTGGGCGAGCCCGTCGACGGCAAGGGACCGCTCTCCAACCCGATTCCGAGGCGCATGGAGATCCAGGCGCCGGGCATCACCGGTCGCAAGCCGGTGCACGAGCCGATGCAGACTGGCATCAAGTCCATCGACTCGCTCATCCCCATCGGCCGGGGCCAGCGCGAGCTCATCATCGGCGACCGCAAGACGGGCAAGACCACCATCGCCCTCGACACGATCCTGAACCAGCGCGGCCTCAACGTGAACTGCATTTATGTGGCCATCGGTCAGAAGGCCTCGACCGTGGCCCAGGCGGTGGCCACCCTCGAAGAGCTCGGGGCGATGGACTACACCGTCGTCGTGGT